>JBNKLQ010000014.1:0-39438 GCA_050292445.1 Promineifilaceae bacterium (SeqCode)
CTGCCGGTGGGCACTCCCGTTTATGCTCAGGTAGATTCTGCCCATCTGAATACAAGCTACGGTGGCGTTTTGGAAACGCATGAGATTTTAGGTGAGACCTACAACAATGTAAGCTCGGAATATACGGCCGTAGCAACGGCAACATCTGTGGCTTCAGCGGTGCCAGCAGCCAGCTTTAGTGGGGCGCAGCCGCTGGATTTGCCACTGCGTTAGTGGATTAATTTTCAATCATAAGTCAACGTCATCATCATGATGAGGGAGCGATGAACATGAAACAAAAATTTGTAGGAAACGGCCGTATCGGCATCTACTATTTAATGGCCTTGTTTAGCTTTGCAGCCTTTGTGTTGCTGCTACTGGGCGCAACTGCTGCCACGGCAGAGGATTATGAGCTGCCACCGCGTGAGGATGCATCCACGACCCCTGTCGGCGTTGAAGCGGTGCAGGCCACCGGGGGAGGCGCGCGTGTGCATCTACAGGCGCACTTCAGCCAGAATTGGCCCTGGGAGGCCATGCATTGGCAGGAAGATTTATGGCTTAAAGTGCAATGGCTGGATAATGAAGGCAACTGGCAAGATGTGGATGGCTGGGAAGGAAATCTGGATGCTATTCAACAGGCAGAAGATTGGATGGGCATGAAAGAACTCTGGCTGGCGGATACCTATCTGGGTACAGGACCTTACCGTTGGCAAGTGTATGATCGGCACGATGACCATCTGCTTACTACGAGCGATGAGTTTTACCTCCCCAGCAAGAGCGGCGAGCTGATGGCTGTGGATATGATGCTCCAACCGTAACTTACGCTCGCTAAACTGAGAGATTGATAAGGACTGGCTCCATAAACATGGGGCCAGTTTTTTTGTTGCACTGTGAGATTGTTGAGTTGTGCTAAAATCAAACGTGATTCAACAATAAATGAAGCGGCGGCAACAAATGATTGTTTGGAATTGGGGCATTCTTGTTTTGCTAGGTACGGCCGTACTCCTGTACGGTTTGGGTTGGCGACGGCAGCCAATCAGCACGGCCCCTGCTTTGCTGCCACACGCCTGGCGTAGCGTCAGTTTTGTCGCGGCCATTCTGGTTTTGTTGGTTGCGTTATTTTCCCCTCTTCATGATTTGGCCGACCGTTATTTTTCGGTTCATGTATTGCAGCGACTTTTACTGGTGGCTGTGGTACCTTCTCTTTTTTTCAGCGGAAATCCTCTACCCATTTTGTTTGCTGGTTTACCCACCCAATTGCAAAAGAAGCTGGCTCAACTGCCCCAAACGGCACCCCGACTGGTTCATCTTTTTGTTCAAGGCACGCATCCGGTACCGGTGTGGTTTTTGTTTGTGTCTACCTTTTGGCTTTGGCACGATGCGCAGATAGATCGCCTGTTGTTACAAACGCCTTGGGTCCATCGCCTGGAGAATTTGACCTTGCTGGGAACGGCCGTTTTCTATTGGTGGCACATCATGGCGGCATCGCCTCGACTGCATGGTGCCCTGCCGCCGCTGTGGCGGGTAGGATATGCTGCGCTGGGCGCGGCACCCATTAAGTTGGTTGGTTTAGTGTTGATGTTTACCACAACGGTCGTTTACCATTATCCAGCCGAAATTTCCTTTTACAATTTGGAAATAACAGACCAAAGTGTCGGTGCGGCCCTTGTGTGGGCCGTGGGCGGGGTGGTGTTTACCTGGACGGCCATTTTGCTAATGCGCAACTGGCTCAAAGGAGAAGATGAGAAGCCGAGTTTACCAGAGTCTATCTGGTCTTCAGAGGAGATGATGTTGGCACCTGGGTTTGGTAAAACATCTTCCTACTCCTCCCCCAAAAATGGCTTGTCAAATATTAGCAAATCGTCTAATGTATCAGGTGCAAATATGTAAAAGTGGATGAATCACTCTTCCTGAATTTTTAATTCCTACTTTTACTTGGGCAAATCATAAGAAATCAAGTTTTTATTTTGAGAATCTTTCTGTGATTTGCGACAATCAGGGAAAAAGGTAAAGCATGTCCAGATACAAAGAATTGATGCAGAGCTATAGTCATGCTCGCAAAGGGTTTCGTGATTATGAAGAAACGTGCCGCAACTTTGCGCGAGATTTGATATTTGGCATGGTGGAATATTTTGAATGGCCGCAAGATAGAGAAATTACTTATATCCCTCTTGGCGAAGATTTGGATCCAAACAATAAGTTTTATGCTTTGGCTGGAGCCATGCGCATGGATGCACAATCATTCTGGCATTTTGGGGTAGAACTCAGTTTGATGGAAGCATCTGGTGCTTATCCACTTTCGCTCGTGCTTAGCTTTTTCATCAAAAAGGTAGGCTCGAACTTTATTGTAAAGCTTGGTCCCCAAGGGCGTGAGATAAAAATTCCGGAAGATAAGCAGGGTGAATTAGAACCGTTTTATGAAGCGGTTTTCCGACAGATTAAAGAATTCCTGACTAAACGGTATATCCAAGCAATTACCAGCGAGGAAAAGGATTACGGTTTTATCACGATTTTATAAGCAGGTGATGCTTTCGTAAGAGACTAATGCGTTTCTGTGCCAATCTAAGCCAATCACAAAAATATTCCAAAAGAAAAAAGGTGTTGTCTGGTGATTTACTCTAGTAAAAGTGGGAGAGTTGGCTCATTTATTGCAAAAAGCTTCCCGATTTTACAAGACGGCCGTTTGGGAATCGGACACAATTTACGTTTTACTCACCCATAATGATCGTATTCTTTAGCAAGTTGTGTGCTGTGTCGAGTAGAATACAGCTTGTTCAGCAATTAATATGAACCTTAAGCAATAATGGCTACTTTATTGACAAGCTTGCACAATGCACGCATTAAAAACATCCTCAAACTTAACAATCGGCGTCAGCGGGACGCACAAAAAAAGACGATTGTAGAAGGGATACGTGAAATAGAACGTGCCCTACGGTGTGGCATTGTTCCTCAGGAAGCCTATGTTTGTCCGGAACTCATTACCACAGATGAAGCAACGGCCGTTTGGCAGCAGCTTCAAATCCTAGCAGAAAATGGGCAGATAGCCCTCTTTACCATCACAGCCGAACTCTTCGCCAAAGCAGCGTATCGTGGTCAAAGTGGCGGTATTCTGCTCATCATACCTTATCTGAATCGCGATCTATCCAGTTTGTCTTTAGGTGAGACTCCTTTGTTGCTCGTCATTGATGGGGGAGAAAAGCCAGGAAACCTGGGTGCCATTTTGCGTACGGCGGATGCCGCTGGTGTTGACGCAGTACTGGTCACAAGCCAGGCTAACAGCGGCACCGATATTCACAATCCCAATGTTGTACGGGCGAGTTTGGGGGCTTTGTTCTCACTCCCTGTTGTTGAAGTGGCACAGGACAGTTTGTTGTCGTGGCTGCACCACAAAAAAATTCAAATCGCTGCCCTAACGCCTGATGGCGAACGGCCGTATACCGAAGTCAATCTGCAAGGTCCACTAGCATTAGTGATGGGTAGCGAAGCGTTTGGCGTGGACCCAGAATGGTTGGCTGCGGCAGATATTCGTTTAAAGATTCCGATGTTTGGCATGGTTGATAGCTTGAATTTGTCCGTGGCAACGGCCGTTGTTGTTTTCGAAGCTATTCGTCAGCGCAAAACAGTGGAAACTTAGAATAAATGCAGCTTAATTGCAAATGGACGCTTAGGTGCTTTACATTTTCTTTAGACTTAAGTAAATAGCTCATGCGAATTGCTCTAATTTCAGACATTCATGGGAATCTTGTATCCCTGGAAGCTGTACTGGCAGACATTGAACGGCAAAACGTCAATGAGATCATCTTCCTTGGCGATGCAGCAACACTTGGTCCCCAGCCCCATGAAGTCCTTCAGCGTGTCAAAGAACTTGGGTGCCCCTGCATTATTGGCAATCATGAAACCTATTTGTTTAAGCCATCATTGGGTCAGGCATATATGCGCGGAACGCAATGGTTTAATGACATTCTCTCCTGGTGCCGGGCGCGTCTTTCCCCTGAAGATTACCAATTTATGCGTTCCTTCCAGCCAATGCTTAAAGTAAAGCTAGAAGGTGAGAACACCCTGATTTGTTTTCATGGTTCACCTCGTCGCCATACGGATAATATTTTAGCTACGACACCTCCCCAAGAACTAAACAATATGCTTGCTGGAAGACGGGCGACCATAATGGCTGGCGGGCATACCCACGTACAAATGATGCGGCAACATATGGGCGCGCTAATAGTCAATGCGGGTAGTGTGGGCATGCCCTTTGAGCAAATGCCCTTCGGTGAACGTGGTCCCCGCGTAATGCCCTGGGCAGAATACACAATCATCACCTCAGAAGGTAACATAGCTAGCATCGATCTTCGTCGTATTCCTGTGGATATTCATGCGATCAAACAGGCTGGCATAGATGCTAGAATGCCGGAAACAAGTGATTGGTTACATAACTGGATTACGATTACAGAAATGCTTAACCAAATATAAATCTGGTCCTATTCCTCCATTCATCTCTACAAAATACTGCTTACCAGCTACCTCAAAAATAATAAACTGATATAAATGCTATTTGCATGTTCATTTCAGTTGCGAGTTTTATCACCTTAGCGATAATTGCGTAGGTTCGTTCACTGAATTGCAGTTTTCATTACATTTCCACTCGAAGGAGAGTTTCATGTCAAGAAAAAGTATTAAGGTTGCCGTGACAGGTGCGGCAGGTCAAATTGGGTATTCGCTCTTATTCCGCCTGGCTTCAGGTGAAGTTTTTGGCGCGGATACAAAAGTATCGCTTCATTTATTAGAAATCACTCCCGCCTTGCCTATGTTGGAAGGGGTTGTGATGGAGCTGAATGATTGCGCTTTTCCCTTACTAGAAAATGTTGTTGTAACCGATAATTCAGAGATCGCCTTTGATGGCGTGAGTTGGGCTTTGTTGGTGGGATCAAAGCCCCGTGGTGCAGGCATGGAGCGTGGTGACCTAATTCGCGAAAATGGCCCCATCTTTGTTGGCCAAGGCCGCGCCTTGAACAAGGCTGCCGACGATGCTCGTGTATTAGTGGTAGGAAATCCGGCCAACACCAACTGCCTGATTGCCATGAACAATTCAGACTTGCCAGATAATCGGTTTGGGGCCTTGACACGGCTCGATCAAAATCGTGCGTATGCGCAGCTTGCGCAGAAAGCAGGCGTGCCGGTAAGTGCCGTAAGTAATGTCACCATTTGGGGCAATCACAGTGCTACCCAATATCCCGATGCTGAAAATGCCAAGATCAACGGCAAACCAGTTATGGACGTTATTTCGGATCATGATTGGTTGCGTAGCGATTTCATCACAACGGTACAGAAGCGCGGTGCGGCTATCATTGCTGCAAGAGGTAAATCTTCGGCGGCTTCGGCGGCGAATGCAGCGCTTGATCATGTCAAGAGCTTTGAGGCTAAGACACCGGCTGGCCATTGGTTCTCAGCCGCCGTTCCCTCTGATGGTAGCTATGGTATTGAAGCGGGTTTGATCTTTTCTTTCCCCGTCACCAGTGATGGTGCGGGTGGGTATTCAATTGTTCAGGGGCTTGCCTGGAGCGATTTTGCTCGTGAGAAGGTTTCTGTTACTGAGCAAGAATTGAAGGATGAGAAAGCGGTTGTTACTGACTTGCTGAAGTAAGTTTTTGCTTTTCGTATGGAATTCAACATCCGACGTGCTTTAGGTGCGTCGGATGTTGTTTTTTGGAGCGGTGATTGGTTTGGCTTACCAAAATAGGTCTGGGTACACAAGGACATCTGGCTCAAAGTGGCTTACGGTTTGGCAGTGGCTGTTTAACTTGTCGCTTACGGCCGTTTTTCTCACCCTGGTTTTAAACTGGCCCAACCTTTTACTGCGCTTGCGCCTCGCTGCCGATAACTCTATTTTTCAAAACGGTTGGTTGGTTCTAATTGCCATGACTCTGTTGCTTTTATTGACGGCTACAGTTCATGAATTGGGGCACCTTTTGGCCGGGTATCTGGTTCGCTTTCGTTTTCAAGTGTTGGTGGTGGGGCCATTGCGTATTTCGGGGGGAAACGGCCGTTTGCGTTGGCAGCGTCAACGGGGAGGTTCGCTTTTTAATGGCCTGGCTGCCAGTCTCCCAAACGAGATGGATAATCTGGCGCGCCGCTTGCTTTATTTTGCTTTGGGTGGGCCATTGGCCAGTTTACTGTTAGCGCTTGTTGCCTTGGGGGTTGCGTTGTTTCTTGGCAGCGATTTAAGGCGTATGCTGGATTATTTGTGGCTGTGGGAATGCAGCCTGTTTACGGCCGTTGTTTCCTATTTTTTCTTGCTTACCTCCATGCGGCCAGGTACTTATCACAATGGGATGGTGGCCGATGGTGGCCGAATTTTAATGGTGGCTGCCGAATGGCCCCAGGCTGAGCGCTGGCAAGCGTTAGTAAGGTTGAATGTAGCTGACATGGCAGGGAAACGGCCGTCTCAATGGGACAATACGTTGTTACAGCATGCGGTAATGTTGCCCGAAAATAGTCTTGATTATCTTACTGGCGTTGTGATGAATTACCATTATTGGCTTGATAAAAACGAATCACAAAAGGCATTACTTTATCTGGATGAGGCGCTCAATTTGCCAGTTGCCTGGGAGACAGGAATGCGCGTTCGGTTAGTGTTAGAAAAAGCATTTTTGGCTGCAGCTTACCTGCAAGATTTACAAATGGCTCGTGAGTCATTTGCTCAGATCAAGCTAAATCAACGTCAGGCAAACAGTTTATATTGGCGAGCCAAAGCTGCTATACATTTGTTGGCAGGGAACCTGGAAGATGCACAAGAAACGGCCGTTCGTGGATTAGCAGCAGTTGGTGGGGATAATCAAACAGGGCTACAAAAGGCCGAAGTTGCTTGGCTTAACGGACTGATAACAAAAGTAACCAGCGTGTAAAACTAAAACACAAAAAGCCTCGCTTAGCGAGGCTTTTTGCGGGAAGAGGAGAAGAAGGAGAAAAGAGGAATTTGGAGGATAAATAAAAATACAATTTTGTTACAGTTACCAATACGAAATTAAAACTCAATACAACTCAATTACACTTTGAAGTGTAATCTACTTTAGATCATAGGGTTAGTGAACTGGATACATGGAAAATGTAAAGTTGTTTACACTTTGTTAGGAAGCGACTTTCATTAGCAAAAATAAAGGCTTAGAAAAATGATAAAGAAGGTGAATCACATCGCGGTAGTTGTAGCAGATTTAGATGCTTCGATGCGTTTTTGGGTTGATGCGTTGGGGTTAGAATTGTCGCATAAAGAACACGTTGCTAGCCAGGCGGTCGATGTGGCTTTTTTACCGGTAGGAGATAGCAAAATAGAATTATTACAGCCTACAGATAGCGAAAGTGGTGTTGCTCGATACTTAGAAAAAAGAGGACCAGGCATGCATCATGTTTGTTTCGAGGTAGATGATCTTGAAGCAGCTCTGACTAGACTAGCAAAAGCCGATGTTCAGCTCATCAATGAATCACCAGTCATTGGCTCAGATGGACGGAAATTTGCCTTCATCCACCCCAAATCTGCTAATGGCGTTTTAGTGGAACTATATGAACTTGTTGCTGTGTAGGGGATCTGTTTCCTAAGAAGTTGATACTTGAAGAATGTCATAATTTCCGCATGACAAATGGCACTTTGTGAGTAAGCCAAAGCTGCTATTATATACCCAAGCCGCCGATTAAGATGAAACGGCAGAGTCAAAACATAATGTGTAATCTGGATTGTCTTGGTATGTTGATTACAGATTTGTAACAACACCAGCTTCCTAAATGTTGTGGTTATGATTGCACTCCACAGCGTGTAATTTTAACGACGGCTTAACATAAACTGCCTCTTCAAGATAGTAGTTTTTTTTGGGTGAGCCAGTATCCTGCCAGGGGTACTCTTACAGCGAGTTGTTGAATCGGGTTGTTGTAAACTAGGTGCCCTGCCTCGTTTACTTCACAGTAGGTGTTTACTTCCATAGCGAGAGGCCAGGCGAAAGTCTGGCCTCTCTTTTTGTCTGCATAGGGGAATCACGCACACCGTTTTTTGTATAGAACCGTGGCTAGTTGGCACCATTTTTGCAGCTCTGTTGGGTCAATAAGTTCAGCAGTTGTGGGAAAATCTCCCTGAGATGTAGATGTGCTGCTTGTTTGATTGGCTCGGAGGGTAACGGCCGTTTCTAAAGCAAAATCAGCCGCTGGGGTAGAACCGCGCCTTTCTGCAACTTTAGGCCCATCATCTGGCGGTGGTGGTAGCGGTCCGGCGTCACCTTCACTGCCGGTAGCGGATGGCGGTTCTTCAATGGCTTCCACTTCCGGCTCTAGGACGACGGTTTCGGTAACAACCCGCGTCACTTCTACAGTCTCACCTTCTTCAACAACCGTTTCGGTAACAACGCGGGTAACTTCCACGGTGACGGTTTCCGTCTTGGGGGTACAGGCTGACAGCAAGGCAAGCGTGAGCAACAGCGTCAACCCTAGCCATTCAAGGCGTTCTCTAGCTTTTTCCTGTTGGTGTTTAGGGTGTTTCTTCATCATTTAGCACCTCCAGCACAATCTCAACAAGAACGCTGGTCAGGTTCGTTATGGGGTGAATAGCGGATGAGTTTATTTGGCTGTTTTCTGGGGCGTGACTAATGAAGATAAAACGGCCGTTTCCCATATCGGCAATCTGTTGGTATATGTCAACCCCTGTTTCATTTAGCCCGTCACTACCCACTGCAAAGATTGTGATGTTTTGTTCGGCTGCTGCAAACAATGTTTCTTCAAGCGGAACCGTTTCGCCTGTGTTTGGGTGGGGAGGTGCATCGCCAAGTAAGATTAACAAATGCTTCGCTTCAGGTTGCCAATTTAGGCTGTTGACGGCCTGGAACAGTCCGCCATTTAAGTTTTCTGGATAATCGCCGCCACCAACGGCCGTAACGGCCCTCAAATTTTCTGCAAACAGCGCCCAGTCATTGGTTAAATCAAACAGTTGAACTGCCTGGTCACGGTAGACAACAAAACCATAACGCAGCGAGATGTCATTTGGAAGAGAGACCAGTTCGGCAGCAACCTCATCCAGCCCTGCCTGGAGGGTATTTAACTCATCTGCCATACTGCCGGTGGCGTCTAGTAAAAGAACAAAATCTAGTTGGCGCGGGTCGGGAGGTTGGTCTGCCTCGCTACGATTAGCGGGTGGGTTTGGGGTAGCAACGGCCGTATCGTTACTGGCGATTACGTTTGGTGTGGCGCGCGGGGCATCTGTCTTACTGCCTGTGACTGGTGTTGGCGGCAGCTCGCCGCTATCTTCTTCGCTGCCCGTCGCGTCGATATCGCCACCTTCAATTGCCTCACTGTCGGTGGTGTCGTCAACGGCACTTGTGTCGGTCTCACTTGTATCTTCTACTGCTTCATCGATGCCGCCACCACATGCTGCTAACAATATGAGCAAAACCAAAAGCAAACTCAGCCAAATTTGCGACCATCTAAATCTCTTCACAATTACTTTCCCAAATGTACTTGAATAGACAACTACAGGTACCCACCTTCAAAACCATGGTGCGGCCTCTGACATCAGACATAGCATACAATATTAACGAAAAAATATGAATTTAGGTTCCAGGGGAGTGGCAAAAAAAAACCGCCCAAGGGGCGGTCCGCTCAATTCACCAGGAGGGTGGTTCATCAAGCTACGATAAATATCCAGGTCGAGGAAGAGGAAGATATTCATCTGAGCCTGAACTAGGGTTGTTCCAGTCGCGTTTCTCTCGTGCCAGTTTAGGGGGGAGGAGTTCCTCTTAACCTAGCCAGACCTTACCATATAATATCGGTTGTTAGGTGTGTGTCTATAAAAAAATCATAATAAGTTGTGCTTATAGTACAAATCGGCTGTTTTTGAGGCACGATTGCACTTTAATTGGTTTAGTTGACGAATTTGTGTAATAACTTGCGTTTTTATCTAAAGTTATAGCTTGATTTGCTTTTGCTGGCGACGGAAAGCAAAGGTCAAGCCATTTTTGAATGGAGAAAATGTACATGAGGCGAATATCAGCAGTTTATAGGAAATGGATATGGTTGATGGGGTTTTTGTTGGTGGGGGTATTTCTTATGAGCTGTCGTCAAACGGCCGTTCCCACCCCAACCACCATCTCCCAACCAGCAGCGACTGTTGAAACGTTGCCTGCCGTTGACGAAACGGCCGTTACCGTCACGGACACTGTTCGTGAAATTACCATCTTGTATACCAATGATGAGCATGGTTGGATGGCCGGTGCGCAGGAAGGTGCTGGGGCTGCGAACTTGATGGGGCTTTGGGAAACCGCCGAAGAATATCAGCCCGACGGTGGAAATTTTCTACTCCTCAGCGGTGGCGATATGTGGACTGGACCGGCTATCTCCACCTGGTTTCAAGGGCAGAGTATGGCTGAGGTGATGAACGCCATGGGCTACGATGCTGCGGCCGTCGGCAACCACGAGTTTGATTTTGGCTTGGCGGCGCTGCAAACGCGCGCTGCCGAATCTGACTTTCCTTTTTTGAGCGCTAACATTCGTATGAAAAATGATGGCACAACGCCGGAAGAGTTGGGGATACGGCCGTATACCATCATCACCGTCAACGACATTCAAGTGGGCATTATTGGCCTTACCACCACCAGCACACCAACAACCACCAATCCGGTCAATGTGGCAGAATTCGATTTCATTGACTACGAAACTGCGCTGCGCGAGGTGGTGCCGTTGGCAAAGGCAGCCGGAGCCGAGATGATCGTTGTCCCGGCTCACATTTGTCAAACAGAGTTAGAAAGCTTGGCCCAGGACGTGGCCAATTTAGGCATTCACCTGTTAGGTGGTGGTCATTGTAATGAACTATTTGCCACAGAGATAAATGACATGGTTGTACTGGAATGGGGGACTGCTTTAGCCAGCTACGCCTATGCTACTTTTCAGTTTGATACCGCCAGCGATACAGTTATTGCGGCGGCGTATGGTGTGGAAAGCAACAGCGGCGGCGTGGCCGATCCTGTTGTGGAATCGATAGTGATGCGCTGGCAGGAAGAAGCCGATGCTGAGCTAAATCGTACCATTGGCTACAGCGAGCAAGGGTTGGTGCAGCGCAGCCAGGGGATGCAGTCACTTATCACCGAGACGTGGTTGTGGGCTTACCCCACGGCTGATGTGGCCATTACCAATTTGGGTGGGATGCGGACCGATTTGCCACCAGGCGACATCACGCTGGCGGATGTGGTGGGGGTGATGCCGTTCGATAATGTGATTGTAGAGTTGCAGTTAACTGGGGAGCAGTTGGATGTCATGTTGGGGCAGCCTTCGGCCGCTATTGGCGGCGTATACCGTGACAATTTCCGCTGGTATTTGAAGACCACTGGGGAGGAACTGGACCGCGATGGACTGTACACGGTGCTGGTGAACGATTTTATGTACGCTGGAGGAGATGATTACGCTTTGCTGTCTGTTTATGATCCCAATGGTTACAACACCGCCATCAACTGGCGTCAGCCTGTTATTGATTGGATCATGGCGCAGAGCTCCTCGCCGGAGGCTCCCCTTGATGAGGCTATCGCCACTTTGAGCAGTGCAAAGTAAAAGCGGCAGCCGATGATTAAAAATTGAGAAGCATTTCCCTGGAAACTGTTAGGTATAGAGTTGCTTGAAAGCAGTTTCCAGGGAAATGTAAAGAATCTTTTAGGGTATGGTAATTCAATCCCCGTCATAAATGAGCTTGCAGGGCAAGAAAATACTGAACTGATTGTTTTTGGTGGCATTAGCAACTTATCGCTGAAACCGGTTACCCAAAAACAAAAAGCGCCGCTTTCTGAAAAGAAAGCGGCGCTGTAATTGTGTCAATCACAGTGGCTAGCTATTGTCTGCGCGTAGCGGCGGAATGCCAGACCCACTAGATGCTTTGGGCAGTGGCACATTTAGGCTCTCTTTGCCGCCTGCTACCGCAAAAGGAGCCTCGCTGCCGGGTAGCAGCGCAATCGCCAATACTTCATCCAGGTGGCTCACCGGGATCAGCTCCAACTCTTCCCGGATGGAATCTGGCAGCTCTGGAATATCCTTGGCATTCTCTTTAGGTAGAATAACCGTCTTGATGCCAGCGCGATGGGCCGCAATTGTCTTGGATTTGAGCCCACCGATTGCCAGCACTTTGCCGCGCAGCGTGACTTCGCCAGTCATCGCTACGTCGCGGTGTACCGGGCGGCGCGTAAAGGCAGAGATAATTGCCGTGGCCATGCCGATGCCTGCGCTAGGGCCATCTTTGGGTGTTGCCCCATCGGGCACATGCACATGGATGTTTACTTGGTCAAAGATAGTCGGTTCCAGACCCAGCGCCCGCGCATTGGCCCGCGCGTAGGTCAATGCTGCCTGGGCCGATTCGCGCATCACGTCGCCCAATGAGCCGGTAAGCGTAATCTTTCCGCTTCCTTCGCTCAGGCTGACTTCGATGGGCAGAGTATCGCCGCCGAAGCTGTTGACGGCCAGGCCAGTTACCACGCCAATCTCATCTTTCTCTTCGGCCAAACCGTAGCGGAACTTGGTAGGGCCAAGATATTCAGTGATTTCTTCTGGCGTAACGGTAAACGGTCCGGTTTCACCACTCGCTACTTTCACGGCGATCTTTCGCACCACAGAGCCGATGCTGCGCTCCAGGTTACGCACGCCAGCCTCGCGCGTATAGTAACGAATGAGATGTTGTAACGATTCTCTGGTCAACGTGACTTCCACAACACCAATGCCGTGGCCTTCTAACTGTTTAGGCAGCAAATACCCTTCGGCGATTGCCACCTTTTCTTCTTCGATGTAGCCAGGCATGGTGATTGTTTCCATGCGATCCAGCAGCGGTGCCGGGATAGTGTTGAGCTGGTTGGAAGTGGTGATGAAGATCACCTGGCTCAAATCAAATGGTACTTCCAGATAGTGGTCTGTAAAGTTACTGTTTTGCTCAGGGTCCAATACTTCCAATAGAGCAGATGAGGGATCTCCACGCCAATCAGTACCAACCTTATCGATTTCGTCGAGAACGATGACCGGATTGCGTGTTTCGGCGTCGCGCAGGGCGCGGATGATGCGGCCTGGAATCGCGCCAATGTAGGTGCGGCGATGACCCCGAATTTCGGCCTCATCCCGTACGCCGCCCAGGCTAATGCGTACCATTTCTCGCCCGATGGCCCGTGCTACGGAAGTGGCGATAGAAGTTTTGCCAACTCCTGGCGGCCCGTTCAGGTTGATGATGGCCCCGCGCATCTTGGCACCGGCCAGCTTGCGCACGGCCACATATTCCACAATGCGGTCTTTTACGTCGTCCAGGCCGTAATGATCTTCATCGAGCACCTGGCGGACATGATTGATTTCCAGATTGTCTTCAGTGGCCTTATTCCAGGGCAGCTCCACCAACCATTCCAGATAGGTACGAATGACACTGGCCTCGGCTGATTGCTGACCTTGATACTCCAGCCGCTTGAGCTCTTTGATGGCCCGTTCATGAACATCTTCAGGCATTTCGGCGGCTTCGATTTTTTGGCGCAGCTCGTCGGGGACGCTTTCACCATCTTCGCCCAATTCTTTGCGGATGGCGCGCATTTGTTCACGCAGCAGATATTCGCGCTGGGCTTTGTCGGCTCCTTCGCGAGCATCCTGCTGGATTTTGTTGCGCACTTCAGTAATGCGTAGCTCTTGTTGCAAGAATTGAATGGTTGTTTGCAGCCGTTTTTCGCCGTCGGTGGTGGCCAATAGCTCTATTTCCGTCTCAAGGGGGAGGTTGAGCAGCCCGGCAATGTAGTCTGCCAGTTCACCAGTTGTGGTTTTGCTGCGTGTGGTGGCCATCACTTGCTGGTTGGCTTCGCCCAGGGCGTCAGCGTATTGTTCCAAATAGGCAATGGCTTCGGTGATGGTTTGGCTATCTTCGCTATCTTGAATATCTGGGAGTTCGCTGTATTGGCCAGTAAGGAATGGTTCGGCCGTTTCCAAACCAACAAATTTAACGCGACGATGCAGCTCAACGAGCATTTGCACACCCATGTGTGGGGTGCGCAATACATCGCGTACGGTGGCCAAAACGCCAACTGGCACTAAATCTTCTTTTTTAGGTAACTCTACCTCGGCGTTGTATTGTACGAGGATGAGCAGTTCGCCACCGTGTTCAACAGCGGCTTGGGCTGCGGCCAGGGAACGTCGTCGCCCGATGGAGATGGTGGTCGTGACGCCGGGAAAGACCACGCCGCCACGCAGCGGAACGATGGGTACGGTTACATGGGCTATTTTTTCCATGATATTGTCCTTTAACGACTCGAATCTTAATAGTCCTGTATGTCTGCTTCCTGTTTTATGATACTCAGGTTTTCTGTCCTTATTGCTTACACGATGGTTGTCAGGAAGCGTGGTGATTCGATTTTGTCGCGTGTGTACACGTTAAGTGCAATTTACTGTTTACAGTATCAGCCGACCGTGTAGGCTTCACAATAGGTCTATAGTATTTTAGGGAGGGACTGGTGTAAAACAATGGTCCTACGTCAGAATCTTGTTAGAAATCTAATTCCAGGGGAGATTGCTGCGGGTTTGCCAGTAAACGGCCGTTTCCTCCTCCATCCCCAACAAAATTTCCGCCAACTCAGGCTGCCAATCTACATTAAAGGCTGCTAAGTTTGAGAGGAGATGGTCGGTTTGAGCCGCGCCGCTAAGAACCACATCGACAAACGGTTGGTTAAGGACAGCTGCCAGTGCCAGGGCATCAATGGTGGTGTGGTTTTGCTCAGCAAGCTGGGTGAGGGTGTGCATTTGGGGCTGGAATTCGGGCGATTGGTTGCGCGGGGTGAGACGGCCGTTAGCCAACGCTTCTTTAATGATGACGCCCATCCCTGCTTGGTGGGCTGCGGTAAGAACGGCCGTTGCCGACTGCTCTAAAATGTTCCAGGTAGCCTGAACGGAGCCAAAGAGCAGCTTCCCATCAAATTCAATTTCCAGGGCGCGCCAGAGCGTTTCTGCCTGGCCAGTGCCGCTGAGGGAAAGACCAATGACGGTACCTGTATTGCGCAGTCGAGCCAACTCGTTGAGGACAGTTTCATTTTCTAGAACACCGCTGTCCAGCGTGGCGGAGTGAATCTGGTAAATATTGAGTTGGATTCCCAATAACGCCTGTGTTTCTTGCCATTGGCGCTGTAAAACGGGCAGCGTATGGTCCTTGACCTCGTGCTTTTGTCCCTCTGGTAAGGTCACCTGCCAGTCGGCGGTGTACGTGTAGCCCCATTTGGAGCCGATGGTGGCGCTAGTGGGATCGATGTGGCGGCTATTTAGCCAGCTAGAGAGGAATGCTTCGGCACGGCCGTATGAACGCGCCGCATCGAAGTAGCGAATCCCAGCTTCCCAGGCGGTGTCCAGTACAACGTGGGCATTGGCTTCCATCGCTTTGGCATCGTAATCATGATCCAGGTCTTTGCCATGCCCCAGGTTGATGTAGCCGGGACGGCCCAGGGCAGCGAGCCCTAGACCGATGGGG
Organism: Promineifilaceae bacterium (SeqCode); assembly: GCA_050292445.1. Lineage (GTDB taxonomy): Bacteria > Chloroflexota > Anaerolineae > Promineifilales > Promineifilaceae > Leptofilum. Next base: position 15,458 of record JBNKLQ010000014.1, read on the forward strand.
GTGACGGTTAGTTTGGTTTGGCCGAATTGTTTTTGCTTCATGTGAGTACCTCAGACTTTAATTTACCGCAGGGAAACAGGGGGGCTGAGATTATTTTTGGTCGGCGGGCCAAACCATGATGGCTAGGTAGCCAGGGATGTGGCTGACCCATTGAATCGGTTTAAAAAAGGCGCGGGCCAAACGAAAATAGAGAGGGATGGAACGGCCGTCTCCCCCCTTTACCTCTACAAAACCAAGCTGTTCATAAAAAGGAACCAACCTGCTCATACAGGTAAGCCAGACGGGAGGCTGCTGATTGGCCAACAGGCGTTGGATGATGGCACCGGCCACACCCTGCCGCCGCCACGATTTTTGCACGGCAATAGAGGCCAACTCACGCGAGCCATCCCGGTGGATTTTGATTTGCCCGCAGCCAATGAGCTGCTCATTTTCGTCGATGGCCACCAAAAAACGATGCCACTTCAAGCCGATTGGATTGATGTTGACGGCGCGAATGAGCGTTTTGATAGCTTGAGCATCGCCGGCCTGGGCGGGGCGGTAGGTAACGATGGCCTGGCTGCGGGTCATTGGGAGTTACGCTTTCATTTTACGTAGGGCCATGGCCATTGCACCCAGGGCAGTAAACATAGTGATGGCGATTTTGGTCACATCCACGATAGGTTCCACACGCACGCCGCTGGGGCTGACGATGATGGTCGCTACCGGACGAGCCATCGTGGTTCCGCCACCACCGCCGCCCCCGCCAAAGCCGCTGGCTTCATTGGCTTCCTCGTCTGGTGTGGGTCCTGTGCCCCCGCCGCCGCCATACCCCACGCCCATGCCTGCCGTGTATTCGGAAGCGGTGATGATGGTGTGGTCGCCCACGGTGATGGGCTGACTGTAAACGGCGTCTGGTCGGGTAACGTCGAACAGCTTGCCGATGAGTTCATTGGCTGCTTTTTGGTCGGCAACCGATTCGACGATGAGTTTGTTGAAATTTTCGCTCATGAGATTTTCCTTTCGCTAACAAGCCGAGGGTTTCACCCCTCGCTTTTTATGCAGATGATACACGCTAAGAAAGCGCGGCTACTATTTCTTGCTTGGAGTGAGAAGGCGCAGAAGCATGGTGAGTAGTACGCTGGCTGCCAGCACGCTCCAGGTTGCCAATCGGGTGACGTCTACGATGGGGTGCCGCTCGGTTTGCTCGCCTTGCTGGACGAGAACGGCCGTTGGCCGCTGCCACACAAATCCACCATAGGGAAATTTGATAATGAGTGCCTGGGATTCGGGAATAAGGGTGTGATGTGGAGTGGATACGGCCGTTCCCTGCACCGTTTTCAGCTGAATAAAATCAGTAAGCTTCGCCATTGAACCTCCATGTTCATGACTTAATGTGGGTCTTTAACAATTTATGGGAAAGGTCGGGTGGTTAATCTTCCTGGAAATGGCGGTCGAGTTGTTCCAGTAGCTGGGCGGCTTCTACCAGCTTGTCTAACGGATTTTCTTCGCCGGTGAAGTAGCGGTAGTCGGCGGGCATCAGGTCCAGCGTTTCGATGATTTCCTGGTACTTTTCTTTGAGAGACCGTTCGCTAATGCCAAAAACGGCCGCAATTTGCGCACGGTCGATTTCTAAAAAGTTTACTTTGATAATGGCATAGACGAGAGCGCCAGCCCAAAGAGAGGGTTTGGGGGTCCGTAACGGCCGTCGGCCAATGGCAATGCGATATTCCAACCACATCTGAATTGCTTTGCCAATTTGGGGCAGCTCCAAATCCAGCTGTTTCATGCCTTCAATCAGGTTAGACTCCACGTCATCCAGACCTGTTGAAAAAAGCTGCTCGTAACGGGCAGCCACGTCCCCTTCCGTTTCAGTTTGCAGGTAGCCACCCAGGGCTGCCATTGCCTGGTCATAATCGCCGCCGCGCGTGTAGGCGCGGGTGAGATTGAGATGGTATTCAGGGTTTTCGGGATCGTCAGAAACGGCCGCAGCAAAAGCATCGACGGCCTTCTCGATCTGCCACGAATCGTAAAATGCCAGACCCGATTGATTATGTTCTACTGCCCGTTTTTGTTTACTTGTCATGAGGTAGCCAATCCCGCGTGATTTATGGTTGCATTGTACAAAGTGGTAGAACGAGCGTCAAGCAGATGGGACTGTAGTCATAGGGTCTCAGGAGCCAAGCAGCTGAAAGCTGCGCAAAATCGCCTCAAAATCCGATTGGTGCCGAGGGTATTGGGCAAAACTGGTACAAGTGACTACCAAGTAAACGCCTGCATCTCCGGGGCCAATCTGCTCCAGGCAACGCCAGAGTGCCCCATCTTGCTCAATATTAAAGAGCAGGCTGCCCATTTGGACTTCGGTAGAATCTTCAAGAGGATTGATAGCGGAAAGGGTAACATTTTCTGGCAGCTGTGCTTGCGCATAGCCAATAATTTCGTTTAAGGAAAGCTGCTCCAGGCGCTGGCTTTGGGCCACGAGCACAAAAACCGGCTCGCCGGCGGTGAACACGGCCGTATCCTCTGTGCCTAAGAAAAGTAACTGCGTGTCAGCCACCAGAGCTTCGAATGTGCCCTCCAGGGCTTGGAGAGAAGGGCTGCTGCGAAACGTTGGCGTTTCCGGAGCGCGCTCCAGTTCAAAGGTATGCCAGGCTTTGGGCAGGTTGAGTGTGAACCGAAGCTGGCTGTCGGTGATGGGCCGCCAGCCAACCGGAGCAACCGTGTTGCTGTTGGCCAAAAAAAGAGGCGCACGGCCAATAGCCCGGGTGGTGGTGATAAGGAGTAGCAAGGCAACGGCCGTTAAGCCAGCATAGAGCAAAATCGTACGGAAGGGAGGCAGCGGTACAGTATCGTCAGGAACGGCCGTAGCGAGCTGAGGGGACTTCACCGAAGGCGATTTGCCAGGTGACAATGCTTTGCCACAATGCCAGCATTGTTTGTCTGTTGCCATGACCGATTGTCCGCAATGTTCACAGCGCTGAACCATGTTTTCTCCTCAAAATGGAATTTTGGACCATTTTAGTCCAAAAACAGTACGCACATCCTATTGCCTGCCTATAGTACCCTATCTTAAACTAATTACATTGTACATGAATTGATTTTCAAATTCCTCCTTTTTCTCCTCTTCCCGCAAAAAGCCTTGCAATCGCAAGGCTTTTTGTTTGAGATCGTACCTCGATAATAGGCTAGCAAGTGACAGTTCGTACAGTGGGTGGTTTTTGCTAAGCTACAATGAATAGCATGATAAGGAAAAGAAATCTGCTGTTTTATGCTTGGGTTTTGTTTTGTTTGGTCGCTTGCTTCCCGGCAGAAGAGGAACTCATTGCACCCACGGCAACCAATCAATTATTGATGACTCCGGTTCGGTCACCCGTCACTGCTGCTTCAACATCACAAAACCCAACCACGACTCCCAGCCCCCTGCCGGTTCCGACACAAACGGCCGTTATCACTCCCACTGTTCCACCGACATCCACACCTGAACCCAGCTTTACCGAAACGGCCTTTTTTGGCGATCCCGTCGCCCAACGATTGCTGCCGCTAACAAACGGCCGTTTTGCTATCCAAACCATGCAAGGTGTTGCTATTTATGATGAGGCGGATTTAGCGAATGTTGCCCAATTTATTCCTGTTGAACCGCCCGGCTGGCCTCGGGCCTGGCTGTCTGCCTCGGCGGAGCATCTGATTTGGCACAATGAGAACGGCCGTCTGTTTGTGCAGCGGCTGGCGGATGAGTCCATCCTTCTAGAAGTGCCGGGCAACCCCAACGGCTGGGATCATCCTAGCTTTCACCTCTCGCCCAAAGGTAACTTTGGCTGGCTGTATGATGGGGAAACGTACAGTGACGAGCCACCTGTGGTGACGCTTTATCGCTTGCAGGATGGCGCAGAGTTGGCCCAATTCCGTGGGGAGTTACCCCAATTTTCTGGTGACGAAGCCTTTTTCGTCCGTGATACAGATGAAGGGCTGCTGGTTTATGATTCGGCTCAGCCAACCCAACCGCTTTACACGGTGGCGCGTGACGAAGAAATTAGCTTTTGGGACATTGACCTCACGGCCGATTGGTTGCAGATTACCAAGTATCTTCGGACGGAGGAACGGCCGTTTGTTGAGTTGCGTAATCTAGCCACTGGTGATCTTTTGCACACATTTTCCCTGGCAGACGATGAAGCGCGCGTGACGCTTTCGCCAGATGGGCAATCATTGGCAATCACATTTAAACAAGATGATGGCGCTGATTCGCCAACGGTGGTTGCTGCTGGTGTGCGACTCTACAGTGTGTCAGGTGAACTGCGGCATGAGTTTTTGGCTCCACCAACACTACATCTGCCCGTGCCCTCCGTCTGCGATGGCGTCTGGGCATCTCGCCGTTCCGATCTTGTTTATTCGCTTATCAGCGTGAACTTTGCCCCGGACGGCCGTTCCCTTAGCGTAACTTACAGCGACTATGTCGCCGATTCTCTCACCCAGTTGTATGCCACAGAGTCAGGTGAAAAATTAGCCGAGTTTGTGGGGCATGAATCACTGTTTGCGGTAAACGGCCGTTCCTTCCTTTCCCTCTCAACCGATGGCCGGTTGCAGCAGTGGAACACAACCACACCGGATGCTGTCCCGCAAACGATTGCCCGCTACGGCACACCTATCACCGATTTGGCGCTATCGAGCAATGGAGAAATGGCTGCGCTGGTTAACGGGACCGGCGTTGAGCTGCGCCGCACGGCCGATGGCGAACCGGTGCAGCAGTATGATGCGGCAACGGCCGTCACCTTTACGCCTGATGACCAAATGATTGTGTTAGGTTTTGCCGACGGCCGTATCCAGTGGCGCAGCCTAGCAGACAATTCCCTGCTAAACGAAATGAGCGATCACGCAGCCCCGATACGACGGCTAGCCTTTTGGCCCCACCAAAAAGAGCCAACCGTCTTGGCCCTGGCTGAAAACGATTGCCGGATCACTCGCTGGCAGCTCACAACTGGCAGCCAGCTTGAGCCGCTCAATGCCATCCTGACGTTTGATGAATATGGTGAGGTCATTCAAATGTCAATCAATGATTTTGCCCTGTCGCCAACGGAAAACTTGCTTGCGGGGCGCTCCTGGTTTATGTATGGCTTTGGGGTTTGGGACCTCACCAACAACAGCAACATCTTGACACAACTAGAAGATCAGCCCCAAAGCGTTTGGGATTTGGCTTTTTCTGCGGACGGCCGTTTGCTGGCAACAGGTGAACGATGGCCGCTCGGCGGCTGGGTTGGCCCAGAGCGTGGTGGCTTGCGTTTGTGGCAAATTGACGAAGATAATGTTTCGCTGCGATGGTCAACTGAGCTGAATCAATATGTGGGGGCTGTGGCTTTTTCTAACAACAGTTCATTGCTGGCTGTAGGCTACAGCAGCGGCGATGTGACTTTGGTCAACGCTCGCCAGGAGCAGTTTGTGGGTCGGTTGGAAACGGTTAGTGGGGTGACAGGATTGGCTTTTGGCGGAAACGGCCGTTTGCTGGCTGCCACCACCCGCGATGGCCTCATCCACATCTGGCAAACAGACTCTCCGTAAGGTTAACGCCGAGGTGTCTGGCACTGTCGAAATGGTCTTGGCAGGCTAGAACCTTACCGACAGTGCCAGACACCCGCAAACTAATCGTCGTCGAATTTGACGACCGTGACGCCTGCGCCGCCTTCACCCTCTTTGCCTTCTTCAAAAGAGGCGACGTGTTTGTTTTTTTTGAGTGATTTGCGTACGGCCGTTCTTAGTTTCCCCGTCCCCTTGCCATGAATAATCCGCACCCACGGCATTTGCGACAAATACGCTTGGTCGATGAACGTGGTCAGCTCAGACAGACCTTCCTCCACACGGCGGCCGCGAATGTCCAGCTCGACGCCCGGCGAGCTTGTTTTGGTGATTGGCGTGGATTCCATCTCTGGCTCTTCATCTTTGGGGCGGCTCTTAAACTCCAGATCGCCAAGCTTGGCTCGCATTTGCAAACGGCCGACGGCAATCATCGCCTCATACTTGCTGAGTGAGATGATTTCGCCCTCGGTATTGAGCGCTTTGATGGTAACTTTGTCGCCAACTTCCATTTCCAGGCGGTTGCTGGTGAGCTTGCGCGTTTTGGTAGTTTTGGGCGCAATTTGCTCAACCTCTTCTTCCTCCAGCGCAGCCACACTCTTGCTTACCTGCTTCAGCTTGTTGATAGATTGGGCATCGCGAATTTGCCTACGCGCTTGCCGTAGCTCTTCCTCGATGACCGCGATTTTTTGTCGGGCCTCTTCCTGGGCTTCGGCCAGCACCGCTTCCCGTTCCTCTTCCAGCTGTTCTAGCTGGCGGGCCAGGGCGTCCTTTTCATCTTCAAGCTGGCGGCGAATGAGGCGCGCTGCCGCTTCTTCAGATGAGATTTTGTCGCGCAGATCGTAAATCGCATCCAGTAGGTTTTCCGCTTCGTTGCTGCCTGCGCCTGTCAGCGTCATGGCATCGTCCAGGATGGTCTCATCCAGCCCCAGCCGTCGAGCAATGGCAAAGGCATTGGACTTGCCGGGAATGCCAATCGCCATTTCGTAGGTGGGAGAAAGCGTTTCCACATCAAACAGCATGGAGGCGTTGGTGGCCCCTGGCTGTTGGTCGGCGTACAGTTTGAGTTCAGGGTAATGGGTAGCGATGAAGGTCGTCGCCCCTTTGTCGCGCAGAAAGCTGGTGACGGCTTGAGCCAGGGCTGCACCTTCTGTCGGATCGGTGCCGGAGCCTAACTCATCGAGCAGCACCAGCGAACGGTCATCTACGTGGGCCAAAATGCGAATGATGTTGGTCATGTGTGCCGAAAAGGTGGACAGACTTTGCTCAATGGACTGCTCATCGCCGATGTCGGCAAACACATCTTCAAAAACGGTCAGTTTGGCTTCGATGGCCGGTAGATGCATCCCAGATTGGGCCATCAACACCATGAGGCCGGTGGTTTTGAGGCTGACCGTTTTACCGCCGGTGTTCGGCCCGGTGATGAGCACAGTGAAGATGTCGTCGCCCAGGGTGAGATCCGTGGGGATGACTTCGTTGGGGGGCAGCAGCGGATGGCGCGCACTGCGAATCCAGATGTTGCTGCCAGGGTGCAGATTGCGCGGTGGCGGGGTCCATTTGGCCCGTTCGTTGGCGTGTTTGGGCGGCTTGGGCTGCTCAAATTCGCGCCACTCGACAAATTCTGGCGGCACGCCTTTGATGATGGCGGCATATTTGGCGCGGGCAAAAATCAAATCCAGCTCGGCCATGCGCTCCACAATGCGCATGATTGGCTCGGCTACGTCGGCGACTTTGGCGGAGAGTTCGGCCAGGATGCGCTCGATTTCGGCCTGTTCGTCCATTTGTAAGCCGCGATATTCGTTGTTGAGATCGACGGTAGCCATCGGCTCCATCCAGACGGTCGCGCCGCTACCGCTCTGGTCATGGACGATGCCTTTGATGCGTCCTTTGGCATCGGTTTTGACGGGTACCACGTAACGGCCGCTTCGCATGGAAATGATCGGTTCCTGAAGCCACTGATTTTGGCTGGAGTTGAGCAGGCTTTGCAGTTTGTCTTGAATACGGCCGTGTACCTTGCGCAGCTCAGACCGTATTTTGGCCAGCTTGCTGCTGGCACTGTCCAGCACTTCGCCCCGTTCATCAATGGTGCTGCTAATGGCGTCTACCAGGCCGGGGCATTCTTCTATGAGTTCGGCAATGGCTGCCAGATAGGGGAACTCATCAGCCACCTTGATAAGCTGCCGCTGCAGCGTGCGGGCAGCAATGAGGGTGCTGCGAATGTCCAGCAGATCTTCGGCAGGGATTGTGAAGCCACGCGTGGCATTATCCGCTTGGCGGCGCACATCGCGTGCCCCCCCGATGGTGATATTGGTGTGCGTGTCTAGCAGCAGAAGGGCTTCGGCCGTTTCTGTTTGCCACTGTTCGGCCAAAATCTGGTCGGTGGTGGGTTGCAGTTTTTGGGCCAGTTCTTCGCCAGCGCTGAAGCTGGTGTAGCCAGCCAGGATGTTGAGTACTTTTTGGTATTCAAGGGTATGTAATGATTTTGTGTCCATTTTTCCTGTGTTAGCCACAGAGGACACAGAGGGAAAAGAGATTTGGGGAAATGAAGCCAAAATCTGCAAAATCTGTGTGATCTGTGGTTTTAGTTAGACGACTCTGGAAGCACATACCCTGGCGTATGGATGTTTAAGGGGAAATGTTCCGAGTCGGTTGATTTTTGTTTTTAAGAATTTGGTGATGGGAAACGGCCGTATCATGCAAACGCAATCTGGCCAAGGAACCCACAAGCAATGCATTTTTAATGACAAACATAAAATTAACCTCCTCGTTTAGATTTTGCGTAAGTATACCGTTGAAATCAATTCTGGCTAAAAATGCCAAACAGGCCTGCGAACTCGCAGACCTGTTTGGTTAAGTTGGTTGAATCGGTGTTTTGTTATGCAGTTGGCTGGGGAAGTAAAACATCTTGGTTAGCTGCCAGAAAATCAGCAACGGCCGTTGGCTGGCTGCCAGTGAGTTCGACGAAGTCGTTAGAGACTGTTTCAAACTGGCCTTTGGCCGTCGCTGTATCAATTGAAGCATACGTTTCGGCCACCGGTTTAGGCAGGCCGACCAAAACCATGTTGTGGATCAGAAGTTCCAATTCTAATGGAGCATAAGTGATAGGTTTACCGGCAAGCTGGGTAGCAATGTTGGCCAGTTTGGTTTGGGAGAGCGCTTCTGGGCCAGTGATGTCGAAGGTTCTACGGCCGTCGAAAGATGAGAGTAGCGCGGCAGCAGCAGCCTGGGCGCAATCCTCACGCGTGATGTAGGAAATTTTGCCATCGCCAGCGGCGCTAAATAGTTGACCTAGCTGGATCGCCTGACCAAGTGACCCAAGAAGAAGATCGGAATATAGGTTATTACGCAGCACGGTCCAGTTTAACTGGCTGGCTGCCAATGCTTGTTCTGTGCCAAAGTGATCGGGGGCAAATAAAACGGCCGATTCTGGACCAGGGTTAATCAACGATGTGTAAACGACATGGCTGACGCCAGCGGCTTCGGCCGCTTTAACGGCTGCTTGATGCTGCTTTAGCCGCAGTCCTGGCTCATCCAAGGCATCGGTGCTGACGAGCAGCAGGCGATCCACACCGGCAAATGCCGCAGCAAGCGACTCCGGCTTATTAAAATCTGCCTGGCGCACAATAACGCCGCGCTGGCTCAAATCGGACAGCTTTTCCGGTGTCCGGGTAGTGGCGACAATTGTTCCCGCATTTGCTTGCAGCAGTAGTTCCACGACGCGACGGCCTAGTTGGCCAGAAGCACCGGTAACCAGTAAAGTTGGTTGGTTGTTTTTACTCATTGTAAAACTCCTTGATCTAAGATAGAATGTTCACAATAGTTACTATAAGTGATTAACTCTCTGTTGGAAAGTAGGCACTTAAAAGTGGGGTAGTTACCAAATGGAAACAATTGAAGTTTATGGCGATGTTTATGCCAGTAATTGTCCAACGCGGCAAGTGCTGGATCGTATTGGTGACAAGTGGACGGCACTGGTCATTGGGATGTTGGAGGAAGGGCCGCAACGATTTTCTGAATTGCGGCGAGCCATTGGCGGCATTTCGCAGAAGATGCTGACGCAGACTTTACGCAGTCTAGAGCGCGATGGCCTGGTTAACCGGACGGTTTATGCCGAAGTACCGCCCCGCGTGGAATATGCGCTGACACCGCTAGGCGAAACGCTGTGTGCTCCTATTGCCGCCATCCGCCTGTGGGCTGAGGCCAACATAACTGAGGTGGCGGCAGCTCAAGCTGTGTATGATGCTCGGAGTTAAACGGCCGTAAATTTTTATTACAAAGGAACGGAGGAACAAAGAGACAAAGTTTTCTTTTGTTCCTCTGTTTCTTTGTTTCTTCGTATTTAGCTTTCACAATCGTGGGAGCCACCACCGCGTTAGAATAAAAGCAACCTTCGTAAAACTGTTGCGCAGTTGATACCGTGGCTTTGGTTGGCTGCTTATAATGTGGGCATTTGGATTCTTGTTGGAGGAGATCCCATGAACATGACGCGGTACAAATTTAGCTGGACGGCCGTTTTTCTATTTTCAATTATCTGGCTATTGTTGGGAACGGCCGTTTCCGCCCAATCCAATTATCCAACCGCCAACGATTTGTATGTAAATGATTACGCCAACGTCATCAGCACCACGGACGAAGCGCAGATTCGTGACTTGCTGGTGGAGTATGAAGCCAACAATGGCGTGCAAATGACGGTGCTGACGGTGCGCTCCATCAGTGAGTACAACACGGGGGATGCGACCATCGAGCAGTTTGCTACGCATTTATTTAACGAGTGGGGCATTGGTCAGGCCAGCCGCAATGACGGCGTGCTGTTTTTAGTCGCGGTCGAAGATCGGGAACTGCGCATTGAGCTGGGGGCGGCGTATGGGGCGGAATTTAACGGCCGTATGCAGCGCATCATCGACCAGATCATCATCCCTTATTTTCGCCAGGAAAATTACAGTTTGGGGATTCATGAAGGCAGCCGGGCCATTGTGGCCGATTTGCGCGGCGAGATTTATGAATCGTTAGCGGAGACGCGTGGCGGAACGACTGCCTCACCCGCATCGCCTTCTGCCACAAGTTCGAGCGAGACAACGTCAACGGCCGTTCGCTATCCCGCCATATTTTATAGATTAGAAGAGATTTTGATTGGTTTGGGCATTGTGGGCACCCCGTTGGGCGGCCTGCTGTTTGCCCGCTATCGTCGCAATAGGCCACGCCAATGTGACAATTGCCAGTCAATGATGACTCGTTTAGATGAACGGGCTGACGATGCTTATTTGGATAAGGGACAAATTACGGAAGAAAATATTGGCTCAGTTGATTATGATGTGTGGGTTTGTGGTAGTTGCCAGAACCGTGAAGTGATTCCTTACAAAAACTGGCTGCGAAGATACGGCCGTTGCAACAACTGCAACTACCGGACCATCAGCAATACCTCAAAAGTTACATCTTCTGCCACTTACACCAGCACCGGCCTGCGGGAGAACCGCGCCTATTGCAACCATTGTCACCATGAAGAAATCACACAATCAGTTATTCCAAGGAAGGTAAGATCAACCAGCAGCTCTAGTTCCGGGAGTCGTTCATCTCGTTCTAGTAGCTCGTTTGGCGGCGGCAGATCTTCTGGTGGTGGAGCCAGTGGCAAATGGTAAGTGGCCGTCCACAAATAAGTTTCCGGAATTGTGCGGACGGCTTGAAGTAAGCGGCCTTCTAATCAGGTAAGTTATTGTTGGCCGCTTACTAAGTGTGGGTACTATGTGGCACTGTTTTCTGTTTCCGCAGCCATCTCAGCTAGTAAACCTGGGGCGTATAAACTAATGAGTTGACGAAATTGACGGAGAAGATTGGCCAGATAGTCTCTATTTACCTGCTCTGGGGCATCTTCAGGGGAGATGTTCATAAGCATGTCTACAATACCGTAGACCAGAGCAAAAGCCCCTGCTGGTGTTTCTTCCATCGCCAGGCTGTCGCCATTATATTTAACAATTTCCAGGAAAATCTTCCAGGCGTCATTGAGGGGATCGTAGTACGTATACCGATTGAGCTTATCCCAAGCGTGAGGATTTTCCACAGCGGTTGCGTAGGCTTTCGTAAAATCAACTGCGTAAAGGGCAATGAGACGCCGCAGCCAATCCCAAAACTGATCGGAGCAGTGGGCTTTTACGGGTTCGATTATTGAAGGTTCATTGCTGCGCCTTAACGTTTCTAGCAGGAAAAAAACAGTATCTTCATCCACATACAGTTCCAGGCCGCTGATTATTTTGTAGAAGGTATCGCTGGAAACGGCCGTACGCAAATGTTCCCGAATGACCATCTCTATTGCTGCGTCGAGGGCTGTGTCCTCATTCAATTTGAATTGCAAAGCATCAATTATCAGAGCCTGCTCTTCAGGTAAATCTGGCCAGGCATTTGTGACAGCTGTTTCAGTCTGTGCTTGCGCTTCTTCATTTGAGCTCATGATGATTTCTCCTGCTCTTGTTGCCCATTCGCCAATAAGTTAACGGAATTGGCGAATGGTTACTTAGTTCGGTTCTAGCTACATATCACTTTTGGAATTGGACACTGATGAACACTGGTTTACACAAATAAAAAACAAAAATCAGTGTCTATCTGTGTTAATCTGTGTCCTATCTTTCTTTTCTCGCTCAAACTGATATGTGGCTAGAGTTCGGTTTAGAGTATTGGGTTTCTCCCCAACTGCTACTATGGGTAGGTTGACTAGCGAGTGCCTGTTGGCGGGCAAATGTAGATCTGTTTGCTTGTGGATCAGCTTTTTGCTCTCGAAGGACGTTTGGCTTTTGCACTAGATTTAACTTCTCATCTTGCATTCTTTGATGTCTAACTTTTATATCAATCAGAAGCTCACCGATTTTTCTACGCATACTGTCCAGTAAGTCATCAAGATTTCCCAGCAAGTCATCAATCTCTCCCAGCGAATTTATATTTTCTTCCAAATGTTCAATGTCTCGATGCAATCTTTCAAACTGTGGGGGGCTTTCTGTTTTTGTGCTTGCAAAGGTTGTTGGCTGGGTTACGGGTGACTTGAAATCCGACCGCGCATTGCTGCGTTTTGCCCATGCGTCGCTATTGCTATCGTTGAGGCGATAATTGGCTCTGGTTGGTTTAGAGGAAAATGGGTCTGAAGCTTGAGTGATGAATTCATCTAAATCTTTTCGTTTATTTCGGAGCAAGCTTACCAATTTATCAAATTTGTTTCTTCTATCGGCAAAGTTAACCAGCTCAAGCACTTTGATTTCGAAGATTTCATCCCCTAAATTGTCGTAGCACGTTCCTAGATGATCATGCTCTTCGTCATCATCATGGCAAAGCAACCTGAATTCTGCTGAATTGTATTTTTCCACAATGTATTTTCTGATAGCAATTGAGGAATACCGTTGGTTTGGCATTTTGTACCTTGCCTGCCTGAATGTTGTTTTGTTCCAGATTGCCTTGCGAGATAGGCTTCAATTTTGCGGGTAGTCAACCAAATTTTGTGGGATGAATATGGTCATTATAATGACAAACCCGGATATTTGGAAATCAATCTGTTGATTTGATCAATCGTTGGCTACGGCCGTTCTTCCCATAAACGCCAAAATATGCTCCGCAATCTCCTCACCTTTGTCTTCCTGCAAAAAGTGACCCGCGCCTTCGATGGTGATTTCCGGCTGGTCTTTGGCCCCAGGGATGGCGCGGCGGAACAGGGCATCGCCGCCACGGGTGATCGGGTCGCCGTCGCTGAACATGACGAGGGCGGGCTTGGTCCAGCGAGTAAGCTGACGTTGGGCGCGGCTCATCTCGGCAGCACCGGGGTCTTCTGGTTTGAGGGGGATGAGCAGAGGGAAAACGGCCGCTCCCGCTTTGTACTGCTCATCGGGGAAAGGGGCTTCATACGCTTTGACTACTTCTTTGGGCAGCTGAGTAACCGTGCCATTTTGGATGATGCGCCCCACCGGTAACTTGGTGCCAAAACGCTCCGAGGCGGCGCGCCACTGCATAAACGCTTCCGGCATGGGGAACATGCCCGTGGGCAGGCCGGTGTTCATGATGACCAGCCGGGCAAAGCGTTCTGGTAACTGGGTGGCAATGGTGAGGCCCAGTAAGCCACCCCAATCTTGAACAACGGCCGTAATCCCCTGCAAGTCTAGCGCCTCAATAAATTCCACTAACATGTCTCGATGCATCTGGAAGCTGTAGGCGGCCGGGTCGGTGTATTTGTCTGAACGGCCGAATCCGACCAAATCCGGCGCAATGACGCGGTGCTGCGCTGCCAGCGGCGGAATCATCTTGCGGTAAAGGTAAGACCAGCTTGGCTCACCGTGCAGGCAAAGAATCAGTTCGCCTTTGCCCTCGTCCACGTAATGCAGGCGCAGGCCGTTGACCTCCACGTAGTTGGGGGCAAAGGGAAAATCGGGCAGATTGTCAAAACGGTCATCGGGGGTGCGGATGGTTTCCATGAGTTACTCCTCAAAATAATAATAGGACGCTGATTGGCCTGATTTCCCTGATCAAAAAATCAGGGAAATCTGCGTACCAATAAATAAATCGCTATTGGTTGGTCAATTTTTGAAAATTGACCGACGGGTTAGCCCCAGCGGGGTGGGATGGGGATGACAGTGCGGGCCAGTTCCTCGCATTCTGGCATGTCGGGGGTTTGGTAGATGTAGGAACGGCCGTCTACCGAACTAACCCCCGCGTGATTGCCATCTCTGTCCAATGCTATCAAATTCATGACGCTGATGAAACGGCCGTCTAAATCCCGCAAATCAATCATGGCCCGCTCGCTGGCTTCTGCCACGCTCAGACCCATCTTCATATAAAAAACCAGGCTGTGCGCCGTGCAGGCCCGAATAGCCATCTCGCCCATGCCAGTACAGGCCGCTGCGCCGTACCGGTTGTCGGCATAGTTGCCCGCGCCAATGATGGGCGAATCGCCCAGTCGTCCCGGATATTTCCAGGCCCAGCCGCTGGTGCTGACGCCGGTGCAAATATTGCCCGCCTTGTCCTGGGCGATGAAGTTGACCGTGCCCTTGGCCCGTTCCGGATCGGTAGCCAACTGCACCCAGTGGGCCAGATCGGTGCGTTGGGCGATTTGGTTGATGTCGGCATCGCTCATGTCTGTGCGTAAGCGGTTGGCCCACACGGCACGGGTTTCCGGCAGCAGCATGTTGGTCTGCTGTGGATGGCCCATTTCAGCGGCAAAGCGGTTAGCGCCATCACCCACCAGCATGACGTGAGGAATTTGTTCCATTACTTGCCGCGCGACGGTAATGGCGTAGGGAACCCCTTTCAAGGCACCAACTGCGCCGCTTTCCAGGGTACGGCCGTTCATGATGCTGGCGTCCAGTTCAACCTCGCCCAAAATGTTGGGGTAGCCGTTAAACCCCACCGTGTGATCTTCTGGATTATCTTCTACGAGACGAATCCCGGCTTCGACGGCGTCTACGGCCGTTCCGCCCTGGCGCAAAATTTGTGTGGCGGCGTTTATGCCGATACGGCCGTTGCTGCTGGCGACAACAATCATGGGACGTGCTCCTGTTCAGTGTGAAATATGCCAGAACGATACCGTTAGACGGCCGTTTTGCCAATGGAAATTCAGAGCCGTTAGCCAAAGGTGCGTTTGAGCCAGTCGAGGGCGGGCCAATCGGTGGAGTCGAAAACGGTTTCCAGGATAGGTCGCCATAGAGCATCCCCGTTTTGACTGTTAGCAAAGGCCGCGACGGCCGTTTCCGATTCCAAGTGTCCCGCTGCAAACGCTTTAAAGATGCCGTTGTCCCCCCACTGCCAGAAGAAACGCCCGATTTCTGTCGATTGCAGCCCCCAGCCAAGCCCCCACCCAACCCGTGGATCGGTTGGTGCCGCTAAATTGGGCCAATCATCCTGCCCTGCGTGGGAAGAATTGACCTTGATTTGCGGTGTGAGCATGAGGGCAGTAATGGGCGAAGGTAGGAACATGGCCCTAAGAAATTGTGCGTAGGCAACGGCCGTACAGTGCAGGCTGTACGCTGAAATCATCTCCGGCATCTCCCAGAATGGTTCCGCTTTGCCGGTTTTGTCGTGACCTACAGATGCGTAGCTGGCATCTTTGGCGGTGATAATGTAGCTGGCACCGATCATGTTGAGCGGTTGCAGTACCGTATCATGGACCCAGATGTGTACCTTTGGTTGTAACATTTGAGCCAGGACGCGCTGAAGGTATTGGAAGCCTTCGCCGGAATAAGCAAAGCGCGTGCCAGGCGTAAAAGAAGTTTTTAGTCTGGCATCTTTGTCGGCCCAATTAGGGTATCCAGGCGAGTGGCTTAAGACGTGCCGCGCTGTAATTTGGTGCAGGTTTGGTTCGTTGACAATATGATCAAACAGTGGGTCTTCGTTTTGCAAGGCGGCAGGCAGATAGGTGATGAGGGGTGTATCTAAATCGAGATGACCAGCCGTGACTAACTGCAATACGCCATTTGCAAACACAGGTTTGCTTAGCGAAGCGGCCTGAAACGTGGTTTGGGCAGTGACCGGCTGGTTTGTATTGGCGTTCACCACCCCCCATTGCATCGGCTGCATGGTATTGCCTTGGACGATGGCGATTGAGGCACCAGGGATAACGGCCGTTTCCATCAGCTCTGGTACGATTTCTTGCAATGTTTCCATTGTTATTTTAATTGACATAACCTTTCAAAACCTTGCCTGGATGATGAATAGTTTAGGGAGCGTGGGACGGCCGTATAATTAAATCCGCCAACTTGGTTACCATCAAGCCTCAATTTTAAACTGAATTTGCAACAAAGGAGAGCAAGATGACAAAAACGGCGCTTATCATTGGCGTGACTTCACAGGATGGCTCTTATCTGGCTGACCTGCTGCTAGAGAAAGGATACCGTGTTGTGGGCACGATCCGCCGCAACACCACCTACGAGAAGCCCAATATTCAACACCTCATCGGCAAAATTATCATTGAAGCGGCCGATTTGATCGACAGCGAAAGTGTTGCCCGGCTGCTGCGTGAATACCAGCCAGACGAAGTGTACAACATTGCCGCCCAATCCGTGCCCGCCGACAGTTGGAGCCACCCCATCTACACAGGCGAAGTGACTGGGCTTGGCGTGGTACGCGTCATGGAAGCTGTGCGCCATTTTGCCCCCAACGCTCGTGTTTACCAGGCAACCAGCCGAGAAATTTACGGCAATGTGCAATCCGCCGCCGCCACTGAACAGACGCCCATCGACGCCAACAATCCCTACGGCATTGCCAAAGCCTATGCCCACATGATGACCCGCTGCTATCGGGAGAGCTACGGCCTTTTTGCCTGCGGTGGCATTTTGTTCAACCATGAGAGTCCGCGCCGCAGCCTGCATTTTGTCACGCGTAAAATTACGGCCGCTGTGGCCTGCATCAAAAATAAGGTAGCTCACCCGCCGCTGGACGAATTGGGACGGCCGTTAGTTACCCCAGATGGCAAACTAAAGCTCGGCTTTCTGGAGTCCCGCCGCGATTGGGGTTATGCCAAAGAGTATGTGGAGGCGATGTGGTTGATGCTGCAAAATGACAAGCCCAAAGATTACGTCATTGGCAGCAACAGCTCGCATTCTGTGGCCGATGCTTGCCGCATAGCGTTTGCTTACGCGGGGTTGGACTGGCAGGAGCATGTAGTGAGCGATGAGGCGCTGCTGCGCCCCACGGAGATTACGGTGCTGCAAGGGGATTATTCGCTGGCTGAAAAGGAACTGGGCTGGCGACCGCGTACCTCGTTTGAGGAACTCATGCAGCTGATGGTAGAGGCAGATTTGGCGCGGTTTAGATAGTTGACTTGTTCCTCAATAAAATTTAGGAAGAGATGGGACGCAGATAAACACAGATTTTCACAGATAAAAACCAGAAATCTGCGTTTATCTGCGTGATTCTGTGTCCTAAACGCTTCATCTCATTCATGAGGAACAACTCTAGTGATGCATGAAACGTGATTAGCATCACACGCATCACGTTTCACGCATCATAAAAGAACGGCCGTTTCTCTCAACCTATACCCAATAGATTTGCGCATTTAGGCAGTTCTTCGCATATAGATTCTGTTTTGGGGCTTGCAATTCGCCTGGTATTGTTGTATTATTGCAACAGGCTGTATTGTTGTACTATCCCGCATTCCGTCCTGTACAGACGCAAATGCTCCCAAAATCTGATTGTAAAGGCAAGCAATGGAACAGGTGGCATCCCAAATTAGCATTAAAGGTATTCGTGAAGGGCTATTGATGACGGTGCCTGATCGCGGCTCTTTTGCTGATTTGCTGGCGCTGCTGCGGACCGAGCTGGCACAAAAACAGGCATTTTTGCAGGGCAGCCAGGTAGCGTTGCAAGTGGGCTATCGCAAGCTGAACAAGGAAAATTTGCGCGATCTGCAAACATTGTTTGAACAAAATCAGCTGGAATTGTGGGCGGTTTTAGCCGAAGAATCTACAGCACGTGAGGCCGCACGGGATTTGGCGCTGGCCACGCGACTGTCGGGTAGTCAGACCGATTTGAACGGAAATTTTTTGACCCAGGCCCCTGAACCGGCAACGGCCGTATCCGCCGAAAAGCCCCAAGGTGGCCTCATCCTTAAAGAAACATTGCGCTCTGGCCGTTCCATTTACCATGAAGGGCATGTGGTCATTATTGGTGATGTGAACCCTGGCGCAGAGGTTGTAGCCGGGGGTGACGTCATTGTGTGGGGCCGTTTGCGCGGGCTGGTTCATGCTGGGGCGTTGGGAGATGAAACGGCCGTTATCTGCGCCCTGGAACTCACCCCCACCCAGCTGCGCATTGCCAACCAGATCGCCATCTCCCCCGATGAAAAGCGGGGCAGAGCGATTCCCGAACAGGCTGCCATTCGCAACGGGCAAATTGTAGCGGAAATGTGGCAAAGATAATTGCCTGGCAGAAGCAATTGCCAAAAGTGTTACGTTTATCAGTTGCCAACTGCATCGAGAGCAGTCAGGAGACAACATCATGAGTGGAAAAGTGATAACAATAACTTCGGGCAAGGGAGGTGTGGGCAAAACGACCATCACGGCCAATATTGCCTCGGCTCTGGCCATGCTGGGCCAAAAGGTGGTCGCCATCGACGCCGACATTGGTTTGCGTAATCTAGATGTGGTGATGGGCCTGGAAAATCGCATCGTCTATGATTTGGTGGATGTGATTGAAGGCCGCTGCCGTTTACGCCAGGCGATGATTAAAGACAAACGCCAGTCTGATTTATACCTCATCCCCGCTGCTCAAACTCGTGACAAAATGGCCGTTAGCCCATCGGATATGCTGCTGGTGTGTGATGAACTAAAGCAGGAGATGGACTACGTCATCATTGATTCGCCAGCGGGTATTGAGCGAGGTTTCCGCAATGCCATCGCTCCAGCGGATGAAGTGCTCATTGTGACCAACCCGGAAGTTTCGGCGGTGCGTGATGCGGATCGCATTATTGGGTTGCTGGAGGCGGAGGAGAAAGGGCCGGGACGGCTTATTCTTAACCGGCTGAAGCCAGAAATGGTAGCGCGCGGTGATATGCTTTCCATTGATGATGTGTTGGACATTTTGGCCGTCGAGCTAATTGGTGTGATTCCCGAAGATGAATCGATTTTGATTTCATCGAACCGGGGAACGCCAATAGCCATGAGCGGCATGAATGGCTCCAGTGCCAGCCAGGCGTTCCGCAATGTGGCCCAACGTTTACAAGGTGATACGGTTCCGTTTGTAGACCTGACCCCGAAAAACAATCTGCTGAACCGTTTGAATAACTGGTTTAGCAAGAGCTAATTGAGGAGCATGCAATGAATTGGTTCGAGCGACTACTGGGAAAACAGGAAAAAAGTGGGGCCACCGCCAAGCAGCGGCTGCAAATGGTGCTGATTCATGACCGGGCGGATGTGTCGCCTGGTTTGTTGGAGCAAATTAAGGATGACATTATTGAAGTCATTGCCAAGCGGCTGGAGATTAATCCTGATACTGTGGTAGTGAATTTGGATAATACGTCTCAAGAGAGCCGACTGGTAGCTGAGATTCCACTGCTGCAAAACGGCCGTCGTCGGGCAACGGTTCGGTAGGTGCGACGCACTTTTACAAGCCGTTTTTGATTCAAATAGTTCTGGGGCAAGTGCGTTGCACCTGTAAATCTGAATAGTTTGTGTAAAAATGCCGCCTGGTGTCGCCACCGGGCGGTTTGCGTTTTACAATAGTTAGCTATGGTAAGCAGTGCGAATCTTGGTCGGACGTCTGTATGGCGTTATTTTGATATTTGGCTGGTAGCGGCTGTGCTGCTGCTGACAGCTTACGGTATCTTGATGATCCGCAGTGCCGTAACAGGTGCTCCGGATTTAGAGGATCTTGCGCGAGTTCAGGTGCAATGGGCCGTAATTGGCGTGGCGATCATGCTTGTCGTGGCTTCAATTGATTATCGTATCCTAACCTCTTCTCACTGGTATATCTATGCCGGTTTGATCCTGGCATTGATTCTCGTGTTGGTTGCCGGGGCGTTGGGGAATGAGACACGTCGCTGGATCGAGATTCCGGGTTTTGGGATTCGGATACAGCCTTCGGAATTCGGCCGTATTTTTCTGCCCATTACCTTTGGCCAATTTTTGGCCAACCGCAGTCACCGCATCAACCAATTTTCCAATACCATTGCTTCTTTAATTTATGTGGGTGTGCCCATTGCCCTTATCTTTGTAGAGCCAGATTTAGGGATGTCGGTACTGTACGTTTCCGTCTGGTTTGTCATGATTTGGCTGGCGGGGTTGCCACTGTCTCACTTTGCCATTTTGGCCGTGTTGGGCATTGGTACGATTGCGGCCGTTTTTCCCTTTCTTGCCGATTATCAACAAGAGCGCATTACCACGTTTGCCAATCCCGAAGACGCCAATCCCGATGATCTGTTTAATATTGAGCAGGCGCAAATTAGCATTGGTTCTGGTGGTTGGTGGGGCAAAGGGTATTTAAACGGGACCCAAAGCCAGCTTGGTTTCTTGCGCGTGCAGCACACGGACTTTATTTTCTCGGTGGTTACGGAGGAGATGGGTTTGCTGTTTGGCTCGCTAGTGGTGATGGGCTTGATGGGCTTTATTTTGTGGCGCATTATGCGCGTAGCTACCCTGACACCCGATCCGGCAGGCAAGTTTATTTGTGTGGGCATTGCCACAGTGATCTTTTTTCAAACGGCCGTAAACATCGGCATGAACGTGCGCTTGGTACCCGTCACCGGGCTAACACTCCCCTTTGTTAGCTACGGGGGTAGTTCCCTCACTACATTGTTCATCGGTATCGGTATCGTACAATCGGTCCTGATGCGCCACCGCAAGCAAGAATTTGGCTAAACAGCCGACAATCCATGCTTATTTGTCCTGCATCACGGGGCGGTCTGAAATTCTGTGCGAATTTCTTCCATACGCCGCCGGTTAATCCCGCCATCACCGTATCCCAATCGAGAAGCTGACCGAAAGTGAATGAGGCTATCTGCTTCGTCGAAGAAGAATTCCACATCATCGATGAATTGCCAGACGGCCGTTTGCGCTTCGGCGTGGATGTAGGTGGGCGTGTCGGTGATGATGGTGAATTGGGGGTCTGCTTGCAGGATAGCCAGGATGGCGGCCTGGGCGACGGCCGTTTCTCCGTTGTAAGTAATGGGGGCGATGCCATATCCTTCATCGGTGGCCTGGGTAGAAACACAGTTGGGGCTATCGGGGCAGGGGGCGAGACGGCCGTTTTCTACCCCTAAGTTATCTGGCATGGGACTGGCCCGTCCCACTAGCCAGCGCAGCACAAAAAAGGCCACAATGCTGCCAATCGTCAGCAGAATGAGTACTCTAAGCAATTTGGGCATATTACCTCCTAATCTTTTTTCAGCCAGAAGGCGAATAGCAGCGCCAGCAACGCTACGCCTGCTGAAATGAGAAACGTTTCGGTGAGGACGGAGACGGTTACTTCGGTCAGGCCATCGGCCAGGGCTTGCTGGTAGGTAGGATCGCTCAGCGGCAGGTCAGGCAGGTCAATGAGCTTGCGCAAAATCTCGAAGCGATACAGCCCCCACGCCGTGAGGCCAGACAGCCCCACGCTCATCCCCATGAGGCGCAGCACAATCACCAGGCTAGAGGCAATACCTCGCTGGTCCTCGGGGGCGGCGTTGATAACGGCCGTTCCAATCGGCGCAATCACCAACCCAAAACCAATCCCCAACAGTGCCAGGTGTGTTGCCATGTTCAGGTACGGCGTGTCTACCAGCCAGAGCCAGCCCATCAGCCCCATGCCCACACCACAAAAGAGTAAACCAACGGCCGTTACCGGTCGGTAGCTCAGTCGTTGGGTCAACTGCCCGCCAATCCAGGCCATGATGGCCATCGCCCCGGTCATGCCGCTGAGTAAGTAGCCACTGGTGAGAGCGGCCGTTTCCACATCGAACTCCAGCACGTTAATGAGCAGTGGCACGTTCACCATGGCAATAATCAAAATGCCGCCCACCAGGAAGTTAACGAGGATGGCGGGTGAGAAGTTGCGCCGCCGAAAAAGGCTGAGGTCAATCAAGGGAGGTGGGAGTGATAAGGTGAAGGGGTGCGGGGGTGAAGGCGTGACAGAAGCAGGGTGTTGAGCACGTTGGCCGAGATAATATTCAATGGCAAGAAAAATTATGAAAGAGATGGCCGCAATTGCATAGAGTAAGCCAGTGTTGGTGGGTGAGCTGTCGGTTTGCAGCTGGGCGAAGCCACCGGCAGCCTGCACGTCGCCGCTGCTGAGTAGAGCAATGTTGAGGCTGATGAGAGAAATGGTGAGAACGGCCGTACCCAGCCAATCGATCCGTTCCCGTGTTTTTGGCTCCGGCAAATCGCGCAGCGCCCACCAGGCAGCCGCGATGCCAAGCAGACTTAGTGGAATGTTGAGATAAAACTGCCACTGCCAGCTCAAAAAGCGAATCAGCAGCGCGCCGTAAAGCGGCCCCCACACCCAGCCTGCCGTGTCAATTGCGCCCAATGCGCCCAGTGCAGAAGCGCGCTTTTCGCGTGGATACACATCGCCAATGACGGCCATCGCCACTGGCACCATTGCGCCGCCGCCCAGCGCAGTTAACACACGTCCCACAATGAAGCTGTTTAGGTCTGGGGCAAGGGGCACCCAGATGGAGCCAGCCAAAAACAGAACGAGTGAGCCGACGTACACGGCCCGCCGGCCCAAAATATCGCTGAGGCGGCCAATGAAGGGCATCACCACCACGTAGGCGATCAGGTACGCGTTGACAATCCAAGCTGCCTGATCCAGCCCATCCGGCAGGGGGATTTCCAAATCGAAGATGATCTGGCGCAGCATCGTGGAAACGACGGTGAGATCATCGGCGGCAACAAAGACGCCAAAAGCGACAACAAGGAGAATGATTCGGGAGGATGGCCTTTTTAGGGTAGATGTGGTTGGCATAGATTTGGGTGGATGTTTCGTTACGAGTTCTGGATTTCTTTTAGATAAGCCATTGTTTTTTCCAGACAACTGTCGATGGGTTGAGTTGTATCGAGAGTGAGGGTGTGGGTATGCGGCCGTTTCATATTAGCAATCCATTCCTGAAACAAGGTTTCGCCTGAACGCTGGTTTCCATTGCTATCGGTGATGGTGATGAATAGCTGTTTTGTGGAGGCGGACATCTAAAGGAAAAAGTCCTTCAGCGCCGCAGAAATATCGCTGATGATGATGTGCCAAGGAACATCGGGGTTGCGCTGTACGGTAAGATCGCTGCCCTCAATTTGCAGGAAGTGAATCCCCTCGATGACGGCCAATGCCTGAGCTACAGGAGAGCCCTCTTCAAGTTGTTCGCTGGAGTGGTATTGTTCAGATTCTCCTTCATTCAAGCGCAAGTTCGTATAGACAGTCAAGGTGCTGCCGTCATCGCTCAATTCAGTTTCAATTTCAATATATTCAGACATGGTCAGGATTATAACAATGATACGTGTGATGGGCAGATGTTTTGTTGGTACAGTATAATCAGTGAGTCAGTGTTCAGTAGCCAGTATTCAGTTGGTAGCAAGAAATACTGATTGCTGACTTGCTGAAAACTGTTTACTGAAAAGAAGGAGCTTAAGCGATGAATAAATTATTTAGCTTTATGGCCGGAGCGATGTGTGGGGCATTGGTTGGAGGGGTGACGGCTCTGCTGCTCACACCCGCTTCCGGGAATGATTTGCGCGATCAGGCAATGGAGCGTTGGGAAACGGCTAAAAAAGAAGCGCAGCAAGCACGCGTTCAAACTCGGCAGCAGTTAGAGTCTGAGTTTGAGCAGATGAAAAACGGCATCCGGTAGTTAATGCTCAGTATTTGGTAAATCATATTACTGACCCCTGATTCACTAAGTAAGCGGCCAAAAACATTAGTTGGCCGCTTACTGCTAAACCGTCCGCACAATTCCGCTAACTTATTTGCGGACGGTCACTAAGTGCTCTGTTAACTAAATTATTTTGCAAATACAGAGC
>JBNKLQ010000015.1:0-39071 GCA_050292445.1 Promineifilaceae bacterium (SeqCode)
GATCGCTCTCCTTGCTGATGAGTTGGTCTCAGCTTAGAGAACGGCCGTTTCCACTCTGTGACTGGTTCGTTACCAGATGATGTTGGGTTCGTTACCACTTCTGTAAAAAGGTATAATGCTTCCATGACCCGGTTAAACATGTCGTTTTTTGGCACGTTTCAAGCTGCTATAGACCAACAGCCCATCACCCATTTTCGCTCGGCCAACATTCAAGGTTTGTTGGTCTATCTGGCGCTGCAAAACGACAAACCGATTCCTCGCGAACTGTTGGCCGCCCTATTTTGGCCGGAGGAGTCGGAAACAAATGCACGCAATAATTTACGCCAAACGCTTTTCCGATTGCGCAAACTGCTAAACGATTTGGACGAACCAACTCAACCGTTTTTGCTGGTGACACGCCAGACGGTGCAGTTCAACCCCGATAGTGATTTTGCGCTGGATGTGCAGCAGTTTTTACAGGCGGTGGATGGGGGCGATTTGGCAACGGCCGTAACCCACTACCACGGCGATCTTCTCCCTGGCTTCACCTGCGACAGCCTGGAATTTGAATCGTGGCTGCGGCAGGAAAGGGAGACGCTGCACACGTTGGCGTTGGAGACGATGTTGGAAGCGGGGCGGGATTATTTGCGGAACGGCCGTTACCCCCAGGCCCAAACCATTGCTCGCCAACAGCTATCTTTGGAACCCTGGCGCGAACAGGCGCACCGCCAACTGATGCAAGCCCTGGCGTTGGCAGGTGACCGTGCCAACGCTCTAAACCAGTTTAAACTTTGCCAAACCGTGTTGTGGGAGGAGGTTCGCGTCGAACCTTCCCCGGAGACAGTGACTTTATTTGAAGACATCAAAGCCGGGCGCATTGGCTCGGCGGTGGCCGATGAGACTATCCGCCCCCCCGTTAAAATCAAGCACAACCTACCGTCCTTCACCACTCAACTCATTGGCCGTGAGCTGGAGATTGATCAGATTAGCCAGTTGCTGACGCAAAACAATCAGCGGCTGGTTTCCATTGTAGGACCGGGTGGCATGGGCAAAACGCGGTTGGGCGTGGCTGTGGGAAAATCCCTGCTGGCCCAGTTTCATGATGGCGTTTATTTTGTAGACTTGGCTCCGCTGGCCCAGCCGGACGAGATTGTGACAGCCATCGCTGCCGTTTTGGATTATCAGCCGCCGGACAAAAGCCAGCCGCTGCTGCCGCAACTGCTTGCTTCGCTGCGGCAGCACCAACTGTTGTTCATTCTGGACAATTTCGAGCATTTGCTGGCTGGGGTAGCGTTGGTGAGTGAACTGCTGCAAGCGTGCCCCCACCTTGCCATTTTGGCCACATCACGGCAGCGGTTGGCGTTGGCTGGTGAAAATCGCTATGAATTGGGAGGGCTAAATTTCCCCGACGATTTGACGCCAGCCGATGCCCTGGATTACACAGCCGTACAACTTTTCATCGAAAACGGCCGTCGCCTCCAACCCGACTTTGCCATTACCAAAAGCAACATTGCCGACGTGGTGCGCATTTGCCAATTGGTGCAGGGGATGCCGTTAGGCTTGTTGCTTGCCGCTTCCTGGCTGGAAATGCTTTCCCCGGCCGAGATTGCCGCTGAAATCGAAAAAAGCCTCAACTTTTTGGCAGCGGAACTGGCCGATTTGCCCTTGCGCCAGCACAGCATGCAGGCGGTCTTTGAGCATTCCTGGTTATTGTTGAGCCTGGAGGAGCAAACGGTACTGGCGAAGCTCAGTGTCTTTCGCGGCGGCTTTACGCGGGAGGCAGCTGAACAGGTAGCCGGAGCTAATTTGCGACTGTTGCTGGCATTAATGAATAAATCGCTGATCCAGCGAGGGGTAGAAAGCGGCCGTTTTACCATGCACGAACTTTTGCGCCAGTTTACGGCCGTACAACGACGCAAATTGGATCCAAACGATGAAACCCAATTAACACACTGCCGCTATTTTGCCACCTTGATGATAGAAAATTGGCTGCCTGTTCCTCGTCTCTACACCTGGGCGAGAGAAAATTTATCAGATAAGGACAATCTGCAACGGGCCTGGGATTATGCGCTGGAACATGTTCTAGCGCATGAATTAAAAAACTTGGCGCTTTGGATCTGGATATTTAATAATTCGTTGCAAGGCATTCCATCTGGGCCAGTCATCCAACATGCCATCACGACATTGAGGCAATACGGTTACGCAGAGACAGACAGAGTGGTTCTTTGGTTTCAGATGCTTCTTTTGTGGGTGAACTGGGGATTTGGCGATGGCAGGCAAATCCAGGCGCAGCTTATAGATTTGGTTCCCATCGTCGAAAAAGAACCCTATCTGGATTTAAAGTATGATTTGTATAGTGCAATCGGGAGCTCCTTCGGGGATTTTTTAGATGATGCAGAAGCGATTCCCTGGGTTGAAAAAGCGTATGAAACAGCTTTACAAATTGGGGACGAAATCCAGATAAAAGCTGCTGACTTACAGCGCATCTTTGCTGCTGTTAACTGTGGCTTGCATGAAAAAACAACTGCTAAACAGTTACGTGATTATCTTGCCTTTTTTGAACAACAGTTCCCTGGAAGCCAGGATATCTACAATATTCTTTTACATTTGCAGAGCATTTGCCGTCAGGATGGGGCGTATGACGACGCAATTCATTACGGCAAGCAATGTCTGAATTTGGGCCAACGTTGGCGTTCTGCCTGGTCAATCAGTCACAGCCTTATCGGGATGGCCGACACCTATACACAGATGGGATTATTCACTGAAGCAAAACGCCAACATCTGGCTGGCCTGGAGTGGCATTTGGCCATTGGCCAGGTGTGGCAAACGCTTGGCTATCTCTATTCTCAGGCTGTCAGTTACGCGGAAATGCTTGGTGGTCAGGAAACGGCCGTAACCCTCCTCTCCATGATCACCCACCACAACGAGGTGGCAGCTTTTCATCGGCAGCTCATCGAAGAAGCGTTGCCCCAAATTAAGGCCGAGATGGGTGAAACGGCGTTTGCGGCGGCGTGGGAAGAGGGAAAGGTGATGGATTTTGATACGGCCGTTTCCCTCGTTCGCTCAGCGCTAACCACGGAAGAAGCCCCTGAGAATTATGATTAGGCTAGCCAAGTGTTGGCTTTGTACCAATATGGGTATTTGCCACAGAGTCCAGAGAGATTTCTGAGACTTATCTTGATTCCCATTTTCTCTTTGGGCTCTGTGGCTTTCGGATACATTCTTAATTCGTTTCAGTTGTGAGCTCACCGCAATTTGAATAACGTTCCCCTTTCTCTATGTTGGTTTGTGATGTCAATGCCTGGTAAAGGTGTTGAAGATAGCTCTGGGCACGCTTGAGCAAAGTGTAATATTCACCATATTTAAGGCCATTGTGATAACGCTCTGCTTTTTTAACCTGTTCATTTTGCATCATCCGATTGTAGTGCATGATTTGCTGGTCCATTTGTAAATCTCCTAGTTTTCAATATTGCTCAAAATTGATAACAGCAGCATACGCTACGGCCGTCCCCCCAACGTGCCACAAAACGTCCCACATAGAGTGTGTTTTGTTTCGTTCGCTGAAATTGATAGTGCTAACAGTGTATAATGTTGCCCATGTCCCGGCTCAATATCCTGGTAATTGTCCAAAATCTACTTACTGAGATTGGTCTACTCCAATAAACGGGAAGCTCTTGCTAAACGCTCACTTAACCCTGGGCACATTTCAGGTATTGTCAACAGATTTATGGAACTTCTGGAGCGAGGTGAAGCACTCAATAAGCTGGAAGCAGCCCTGCGGTTGGCGATGGCGGGTAACGGCCGTTTCCTGCTCATTAATGGCGAAGCGGGGATTGGCAAAACCAGCCTGGTAGAGCAGTTCATCCGTACCTGTTCTACGCGCGTACTGTGGGGTGCCTGCGATGCTTTGTTTACGCCACGGCCGTTTGGTCCTCTGTACGATATGGCCGTTCATCTTCAAGGGGAGCTGCCCGCTTTGCTGGAAAGGAACTTGAATCGTCCGACCATCTTTGCTGCTTGTCTACAAGAATGCCAGACTCCCACCGTCCTTGTTTTTGAAGATATTCATTGGGCCGATGAAACCACGCTTGACTTGCTCAAGTTTTTGGGAAGGCGCATACAGCAAACGAATGCTTTGCTTATTGCCACCTACCGAGATGACGAATTAGGCTCGCAGCATCCGCTGCGTTTGCTGTTGGGAGATTTAGTGCGTCATCCTGGCGTGGATCGTTTGAGTTTAAAGCCATTATCGCTAACGGCCGTGCGCCAATTGGCCCAAAGTTATGCCAGGAATCCTGACGAACTATACCGGCAAACGGGTGGCAATCCATTTTTTGTGAACCAGGTGCTGGCTTCAGACGAACCTGGGATTCCAGATACGGTGCGCGAAGTGGTACTGGCCCGCGCCGCCCGACTTTCTCCGGCTGGACGTGAGGTGCTGAATGCTGCGGCCGTCATCGGACAGCGCATTGAGCCGTGGCTGTTAAACATTGTGAGCCAGGCCGAGGCAGCAGCGGTGGATGAGTGCCTGGCGCTGGGTATTTTGCTGGCACAAGGGGAGAGCTTTGTTTTTCGTCATGAACTGGCCCGCCAAACGATTCTGGACAACATCCCGCCACACCAGCAAACGACTTTCCATCAAACGGTGCTCCAGGCGTTGATCAACAGTTCTCACGGCCCCCGCGATTTTGCCCAACTGGCCCACCACGCCCAAGCTGCCGATGATCGCACGGCCGTTCTCAAATATGCGCCTGCTGCCGCCCGCCTGGCCAGCCACGCGGGTGCCCATCGTGAGGCGGCTGCCTTGTATGGTCTGGCGCTCAGTTTTATCACCGATCAGTTGGCTGATGAGCGGGCGCTGATGTTGGAAGCGTACGCCTGGGAATGTGATTTGATCGGTAAACAGGTTGAAGGCATTGCTGCCCGCCGCAGCGCTGCCGATCTCTGGCGGGAGTTTAACAATCCTTTGAAACAAGGCGAAAATCTTGCTTATCTGATGAGTATGCTCACCCGCATTGGCCAAAATGCGGAGGCGGCAGAAGTCAGTGAAGCCTCCATCAAAATCTTGGAAGCGCTGCCTCCCGGACCGGAGCTGGCGATGGCCTATCGCGTGCAGGCCCATCAATGTTTGGTCAGTCGGGATGTGGCCGAGGCGCTGACCTGGGCGCAAAAATCGCTCCATCTCGCTGAACAGTTCAACGATGCCGAAGTGCGGGCGGCAGTTTACATAACTATGGGAACGGCCCAACTCTTTTTTGATTATGAAAGCGCCTGCACTTATCTGGAAGATAAAATGATTTTTGCTCAAGAGTCTGGCCTTGAGGTACGGGTAGCTCACATCTATTCCAACCTGGGGTCAGGGTCTGGTGAACTGTTTCATTTAGATCGGGCAAAGCAATACCTAAAGACCGGCATTGCCTATGCGGCCGAACGCGATCTGGACAGCCATCGACTGTACATGCTGGCCTGGCAGGCACTGGTTCAGATGCGCCGGGGTCGCTGGCCAGAAGCGGTGCAAATGGCAACGGCCGTTTTGCAAAGTGTCGGCGCTTCGGTCATTGCTCGTATTACGGCTCTGCTAGCAATTGGACTGGTCCGGGCGCGGCGTGGCGATCCAGACGTGGCCGAAGTGCTAGACGAAGCTCTAGAGTTAGCCACAACTACGGCCACCATCCAGCGTCTGGGTCCCGTGCGTGCCGCCCGGGCCGAGGCGGCTTGGCTGGCCGAAGACAAAATAACGGCCCGGCAAGAAGCTGATGCCGTTTATGATCTTGCTGAGAGTAAACAGCATCCCTGGTTTACTGGCGAGTTGGCCTTCTGGCGCTGGCAAGCTGGAGAAACGATAACGCCGTCTGCCTGGCTAGCGGAACCTTACAGCTTACAAATTACTGGGGATTGGCAAGGGGCGGCGGCGGCCTGGGAAACGCTGGGCTGTCCTTACGAACAGGCGCGTGCTCTGGCCCAGGGCGACAGCGAGGCGCAAAAGCAGGCGCTGATCCGCTTTGAGCAGTTGGGTGCCCAGCCGATGATCGACCAAACGCGGCAGGGGCTGCATGATGCGGGCGTGAGCAGCCTGCCCCGTGGCCCCAGACCAACCACCCAGGAAAATCCTTTTCAACTCACCAACCGCCAGATGGACGTGTGGGCTTTGCTCATGGAAGCATTGACCAATGCGGAAATTGCCGAGCGGTTGCATATTTCGCCCAAGACGGTGGGTCATCATGTTTCGGCCGTTTTAAGTAAGCTGCAAGTCTCCTCTCGTGAAGAAGCTGCCGAAATTGCCCGGCAGCACCTCACCAACTAACTTCCCATCCCAAAATAGGGAACGCAAAGCTGCAAAATAGGGAGCCCTTACCGATGTGTCGGTGGGTGGTTTATCCTATTCTGTTTGCAACCATGAAGCGACACTGTACCCATTGGTAACTGATCAGGCCAACATCCTCGCATCTTTGTATCAAGCAACGTATCGTATCAAACCGTATAAATTTTATGTAAAGGAAGTAAAATGAAAAATCGACTGAAATTTGTAATAGTAATTTTAGGTATCTTTACGGCCGTTTGGGGAGCAACCCAAATTGCCCTGGCAAAGGAAACAAGCAGTAAGACAAACGCTCCTAACGCCACATTCACCGTCAATAGCACCGATGATGTGACTGACGGTTTTTGCAACAGCACGCATTGCAGCTTTCGCGAAGCAATAAACAGTGCCAATAACACACCAGGCACGGACACGATCTTGTTTGATTTTCCCTCATTTGCTGCCATCCTGCCTCAGTCAGAACTGCCAACGATCACCGATCCCGTCATCATTGACGCGGTAGCCTTCAGTACGGCCAACTGCGCCAGCAATCTCATCGACTCTGATTTTGAGATTACCCTGAGCGGCTTTAACGCGGGCGCAGCCAGCGGCTTGCGGCTGGGATCTGGCGCTAGTGGCAGCACAATCAAGGGGCTTTCCATCATACTCTTTGAGGAGTTTGGGGTAGTTGTGGAATCTGGCAGCAACAACAACATTATTCGCTGTAACCACATTGGCATTGATGCCAGTGGGAATGTTGGTTTGGGCAACGGCTTGAGCGGTATTTTTATCGATGGTGATAGCAATACGGTGGGCGGAGATTCCATCGATGACCGCAACGTCATTGCCGATAATGGTGAGGCGGGCATTTTGCTTGGCCTCAACAGCGACTTTAACGTGGTGGCGGGTAATTATATCGGCACAGAGGCTGATGGTGTTTCACCTCAGGGTAATGGATTCCGTGGTATAGGCATCTACGGCGATGACAATACGATTGGTGGTTTTGATGCCAATGAACGAAACGTGATTGCCGACAATGGCCGGGATGGCATCTGGATAAGTGATGAGGGTGCAGAGCCCACAGACAACACGATTATCAACAATTATATTGGCGTTGATAAAAATGGCGATCCGCTCGGCAACACGCGCAATGGCGTCTGGATTCGCAGCGGCAGCGGGGCAACGGTGGGCAATTCCAGTGTGCCCAATCTAATCGCCCACAATGGTTTGAATGGCATTCGTGTGGGTGAAAACGCCATAGAGAATGCGCTCCGGGTAAACATTATCCGTGATAATGGCCTCTTAGGTATCGACCTACAAGGGCCGGGCGAGGTCAACGGCGAAGTGACGTATAACGACCTCCTCGACAGCGACAGCGGCGCGAACCAGCTGCAAAACTTTCCTGTATTGAGTTCGGTGGAGGTGACGGGGCGTATCCAGGGTACAGTAGCTGGTCCTCCTGGCAATGATATTTCCTTGTTATTCTACATTAACGACAGTTGTGATGATTCCGGCTATGGTGAAGGCGAGACATTTCGCCAGGCCGTTGATGTCACCATCGACAGCGGCGGTATCCATTTCCTGGATGTTACATTGAACGCGCCAATCACGGCAGGCAAATATGTCGTCGCCACTGCAATTGATATTGATACTGAAAATACGTCCGAATTCAGCAACTGTGTGCAGGTGAGCGAGGCAACCTATGTGGTGGATTCCACCGCCAACACGGCCGATGCCAATCCGGGCGACGGCCTATGTGACATCACTGGACCCTCGACAGACTGCACGCTGCGCGCCGCTATTAGCGAAATCAATGCCTCAGCCAGCAATGGCCCCTTCCGCATCGAGTTTGATATTGCCGGTGCTGGGCCGCACGTCATTGCCCCGCCCAATGATTTTGACGACATCACCAAGCCGGTGACGATTGACGGGACCTCCCAGCCCGACGCCACTTGTGCGGCAGGCAGCGCCCCGGCCAACCTGCTCATCGTGTTAGATGGCAGCAGCATGTTTAGCGGCAATGGTCTGACGCTGGCCGCAGGCAGCAATGGCAGCGAGATTCGCGGCCTGGTCATCGGCGGCTTTCCAGAAGAGGGCATCCTGGTGAACAGCGACAGTAACGTCATTGCCTGTAACCACATCGGTTTGGATGCCGCCGGTACGGCCGATTTTGGCAACACGTTCAACGGCATCCGCGTTACAGGGGTGAGCAACCGCATTGGTGGGTTATCTACTAGCGAGCGCAACGTCCTCTCCGGCAACGATATGAGCGGCATTTTGCTCAATGGGAGCGCTACCGAGAACAAGGTGCAGGGTAATTTTGTCGGCTTAAATGCGACTGGAGATGGGTCTATTGGTAATACAGAGGCAGGCATTCGCCTGAACGCAGCTTCTGGCAATCGCATCGGTGGCAGCGTAAGCACGGCGCGCAACATTGTTTCAGGCAATGGCCTGTACGGCATTCATCTGCGGGGTTTGTCTGATGACAACCAGGTGTGGGGAAATCGCATTGGCACGGATCGTTTGGGGGTAACGGCCGTTCCCAACCAAACCGGTCTCTTTGTGCGCAACTCCAACAACAATCAGCTAGGCGGCGACGTGGTAGATAAAGGCAACCTCATCGCCGGCAACAGCCTTGATGGCCTGCGCCTCTTCGACAATGCAACGGGCAATCTGGTCCAGTACAACACGATTGGCCTGAACAAAGATGGTGATCCACTGGGTAACGGCGGCAACGGCATTTTTCTTGATGCCAATGTTACCACCAGCCAAATTGAGGATAACACCATTGCCCACAATGGTGACGCAGGTATCACGCTCCTGTCTTCCTCAATCCAAAACACGATGGTCGAAAACAGCACTTTTGAAAATGGTGGCCTGGGAATTGACTTGAACGACGACGGCGTCACGGCTAACGACGTGCCTAACGATCCTGATGTGGGAGCCAACGATCTGCAAAATTTCCCGGATTTGCGCTCGGCCAATCCGGTAACGGGTGAGATTTCTGGCACGATGGAGAGCGCACCCTCCACAGAATACCGCCTGGATTTCTACCGCAATGTCGCCTGTGACCCATCGGATTATGGCGAAGGGCAGGAGTATCTGGGATATAGCATGGTCACGACCGACGCGACTGGTACGCAAACGTTTACCGTGGCGGTGGGCGGGTTTGTCCTGGGCAATTTCATCACCGCCACGGCCACCGATCCCGATGGCAACACCTCTGAATTTTCTATCTGCGCGCAGGCGGGCGGTTCTCCGCCAACGGTCTATTTGCCGCTCATTGTGAAGTAGCGTATTAAGAAAATTTCCCCGGAAACTGCCTTAAGTGGAGAACAAAAAGTCCGTTAAAAACAATCGTCTTACTTGAGCTTTTTGTTCTCCTGAAAGTAAATCACAGGTTGCGCTCAGGTTTTTAAACAACTTTTCGTGATTTACTTAAGTTTCCGGGGAAACGTGGAGCAGTAATGAAACGAAAAACAACAATTCTAATATTAATCGCGATGAGCGTGCTGGCTTTGGGCAGCTGGCTCCTGGTGCAAGCGGTTTATGCTGCCGGAACAACCGTTACCGTCAATGGCTCAGGTGATTTAAGTGATTGGAACCCTGGTGATGGAGCATGTGATGTGTTGGCAATGGTTTCGGGTGATCAGTGCAGCTTGCGGGCGGCGATTGAGGAATTGAATGCCCTTGGCCCAGATACAACGCCGCACCGGATTGAGTTTGATATTTCTGTCACGGGACCCGTTACGATTACGCCAAGTTCCGAGTTGCCCGCTATTACTGTGCCGGTAGAGATTGATGGCGAAACCCAGCCGGGCGCAAACTGCCCGACAAACAATGCTCCAGCCACTTTACAGATCGTGCTAGATGGTAGTAACGCAGGTACGGATGCGGATGGCCTTGTTTTAAGCAGTGGCAGTGACAGCAGCATTATTCAAGGGCTGGTGATTGGCAATTTTGACGACAATGGGATTCTGATTTTGAGCGATGATAACAAAGTGGGCTGCAATCATATTGGATTAGGCCTTGATGGCGTTACGGTGATCGGTAACGGCTTTAGCGGTGTTTACCTCGTTGGAAATGGCAATAGTATTGGGGGAGAGAATTCCTCTCAACAGCGTAATGTGATTTCGGGAAATTTTCGCGGCATTACGATTGATGGTAATGACAATCTGGTTAGGAATAATTTTATTGGCACCTCGTCTGATGGCCTGATTGCCGTCAGCAATGCAACCGGCATACTGGGTAATGTTTCGGGCATTTATATTAGTGGTGTTGGTAACAGCATTGGTGGCATTTCGTCCGTTGCGCGCAATGTCATTAGCGGCAATAACGGCAGCGGCATCCGGGTGAATGGTGGTGAAAACAATATCTTTTTGGGCAACTATATCGGTGTTGCCCGGGACGGAAATACGCCGCTGCCCAATAATTATGGGATTCAGTTAAGCGGAGCGGCCGTTGCCAATATTGTAGGCGGCATTGCTGCTGGTGAGGCCAACCTGGTTGCCTACAACACAGTCAATGGCATACAAATGGAAACCAATGTTGTCGGGGTGCCCTCGCAAAACGAGATTCGGGGCAATGCTGTGTTCGACAATGGTGGAATGGGGCTTGATCTTGGCAATGATGGTGTCGATAGCAATGACCCTGGTGACGGGGATGGTGACGAAAACGAACGTCAAAATTACCCTGTGATTATGGCGGCCGACTCAGTCATTGAGCTAATTCTGGAAAGCGAAGCAAATACATTCTATCTCATTGATTTTTACCGGAACGATAGCTGCGATTCCTCTGGCAATGGAGAGGGGAAAGAGTACCTGAATTGGATGGGTGTATCCACCAACGGGCAAGGTGCCGCAAGTTTTACTGTAGCGACCTCCTTTTTAGGTGTGTCTTCGGGCGACGTTCTCACAGTTACGGCAACTGACCCCAACGGCAACACCTCAGAGTTTTCGGTCTGCGCTTTGGTTAATCTGGAACCAACGCCAACCAATACACCCGTCGCTAGTGAAACACCAACAGCAACACCCACGCCGACCAATACCGCCACACCCTCCTGGACACCCAGCCCAACCGGAACGCAAACACCTACGGTGACGGGCACAATCCCGCCTGCAGCAACTCCATCGGCAACACCAACCGAGACGCCAGACCCACCACAGACAGAATCTTTCTTTGTTTATTTGCCGTTCGTTGTCCGATAACGGCCGTTTACCAAAGGAGCCACCTTGCAAACAGGCGAGTCTCTATCCTGTTTGCCCTGGGTAATAAAGGAGCGACTATGCAAATTTTCTTTGGTTTATTGATGGGTGTTGTCTATGCTGGTGCGCCTGGCCCGGTTAACGTTGAAACAATTCGGCATGGCATGAAAGGCGGATTCATGGATTCACTTGCTGTGCAAACGGGTGCTTCAGTTGGACGGATAACGTATGCATTACTGGCCCTCTTAGGCGCAGGGTTACTGTTGCAAGGGGAGAGTATACAGCTGGCGATGGGTATATTTGGCATGTCTGTGTTGATCTATCTAGGTATCAACGCCATCCGCCGCTGGCGCGATTTGGTTAGCCATACAGATGTGCCAACAGCCCGTAAAGCCACTACCGGTCGCGCCTTTGGCACAGGGGTCACCCTCTCATTGGCCAATCCACTGGCGATTGTTTTTTGGTTATCTATTGACAGCAGAATCACCCATGATCCTGGCTTGCAAGGCATGACCTTTTTATTTGGCTTCTTAGCCGGCTGTGTGATTGTGTCGTTGGTGGTATCTATTTTTGCCGGTTTTTGGCAAACGCGCCTGACAACTAAAGTAGCTCTGTCCATTTCTTGGTCCTGTGGTTTGGTGCTGATTGGTTTTGGTTTAAAGCTTGGTTATGCTGTTGGGTCGACATTCAATCTGCTGCAAACTTTGGTGCGATGAACGGCCGTTTTTCGCGTTGACAATCAATCAGGGCCAAGCTATAATCCTCGTTCGCGCCTGGGTTCTCTACCACTACCCAGGTAGATTACAAATTTTCACACCGGCATCCTTATTAGAGATGCTGGTTTTTTTTGGAGGCACAACGTGTACGCAATTGTAGAAAGTGGTGGCCGGC
Source organism: Promineifilaceae bacterium (SeqCode) (assembly GCA_050292445.1). GTDB lineage: Bacteria > Chloroflexota > Anaerolineae > Promineifilales > Promineifilaceae > Leptofilum. Next base: position 12,373 of record JBNKLQ010000015.1, read on the forward strand.
AATACCGCGCCGAAGAAGGGCATAGCTTCTCCGTCGAAAAGCTGCCTTTTGAAGTCGGTGAGCAGATCGAACTAGAAAATGTTTTGCTCCTGGCAAATGGCGATGATGTAAAAGTTGGTCAACCAACCGTGACTGGTGTATCTGTTAAAGCGACTGTTGTTGAACAGTATCGCGGTGAGAAGATTTTTGTTTGGAAGTATAAGTCCAAGAAACGGTATCGTCGTCGTCAGGGACATCGGCAGAGCTATACGCGGCTGCGGATTGATGAGATCGTTGCTGGCTAGCGAGCAGATTCGCAAATAGAGTATTAAGGAGCAAGTGACATGGCACATAAGAAAGGTGCAGGCTCAACAAAAAACGGCCGTGATAGCAATGCTAAGCGGCTGGGCGTAAAGCGATATGGTGGTGAATATGTGATTCCCGGCAACATCATCATCCGGCAGCGCGGCACCAAAATTCGTCCGGGTAACTATGTAGGTATGGGCAAAGATTACACGATCTTTTCCATGATTGAAGGACAAGTAACTTTCGAAACGAAACACGGCCGTAAATACGTCAGCGTGTATCCCCTCGAAAGTTAAGGAAGGCGTTGGTAATATGAAACAAGAAATTCATCCTAAATGGTATCCCGACGCCAAAGTTGTCGTTGATGGCGAAGTTGTTATGACCGTGGGCTCCACCCAACCAGAAATCCGTGTGGAAATCTGGTCTGGCACCCATCCTTTCTATACTGGCACCCAGCGCCTGGTCGATACTGAAGGTCAGGTAGACCGCTTCATGCGTCGTTTGCAAAGACGTGAGGAGCTAGTTAAGCAGGAAGAAGAAGTTAAGGAAGTTGCCAAGCCAGTGAACCTGGAAGTAGACGGTATGGAATTAGGCACGCGTGCCACAAAGGCGTTAAAAGAAGCCGACGTAACGACTGTTGGCGATGTGGTCGAACTGCTAAACCAGGGTGAAGATGCCCTGCTGGCGTTGCCCGGTATTGGCCAGAAGGCGCTCATCGACATCAAGCGCTTCCTCCGTGCCGAAGGGCTCATCGACTAGTTTTTAGTTGGTTTAAAATTGTTATTTTAAAGGGCAGGTACGATTTTCGTATCTGCCCTTTCTTGTTTAAGGGGGTCGTAGCTGGTGGCTAGTGTTTCGCGGCTTAAATAAGCCAACAGTTAACAATTGCTGCGAAACACTTAAACAGTTGGGCGCATACGCTTTATCTTCTGTTGGGTTATTTGCGCCCAACTGTACTAGTCGTAAGTTGTTAGTGCAAGCTACTAGCACCCAATCACCAGCCACTATTGTATTAGGAGGAAGGATGAGCAAACATTCCAAAGGCCGCATTGAAGTCATTTGCGGCAGCATGTTTAGCGGCAAAACGGAGGAGCTTATTCGCCGGTTGCGCCGCGCCCAAATTGCCCGCCAGCAAATCCAGGTGTTTAAGCCAGTGATTGATAATCGCTACCATGCGGAACGGGTAACGTCCCACAACGGCGCAGATTTTGAAGCGCTGCCAGTGGCTTCTTCACAGCGCATTTTGGAGACGCTGGATGAAAACACCACGGTGGTGGCCATTGATGAGGTGCAATTTTTTGATACGGCCGTCATCGATATTTGCGAACAGTTGGTAGCTGAAGGCAGGCGGGTTATCTGTGCGGGACTGGACATGGATTTTCGTGGTGTCCCTTTTGGCCCCATGCCCGATCTGCTGGCCCGGGCCGAATTGGTGAGCAAGCTGCACGCCATTTGTGTGGTTTGTGGCGAAGAAGCCAGCCGAACTCAGCGCCTCATCGATGGGCAGCCCGCCGCCTTTGACGATCCTATCGTTTTGGTGGGTGCAGCCGAAGTGTACGAAGCACGCTGTCGCGAATGTCATCAAGTTTTACCAGCCCGCAACGGCGAGCATTAAACAAGGGGTGCCCAATGAGCCAAAAACGCCACGATTTATACCAGGATATTGATAACGTTTTAATTAGTGAAGAACAGCTCCAGCAGCGTATTGCAGAAATGACCGCCGCTATCGAGGCCGATTATGCTGCGGAGGATGATTTATTGCTGATTTGCGTGCTGAAAGGTGGCTATGTCTTTTTGTCTGATTTGAGCCGGGCTTTAAAACGGCCGCATCACCTCGACTTCATGGGGATTTCTAGCTATGGCAGCGGAACCACCAGCAGCGGCGCGGTGCAGATCATTATGGACCTGAAGCAGCCGCTGGCTGGACGCAACGTGCTGATTGTCGAGGACATCATTGATAGCGGCCACACGTTGAGCTATCTGCGCCAAAATCTGCTGGCACGCCAGCCAGCCTCGCTCAAAATTTGCACCTTGCTCAACAAGCCCTCTCGCCGTGAGGTAGACGTTCCGGTCGATTACATCGGTTTTGATATTCCCGATGAGTTTGTGGTAGGCTATGGACTGGATTTTGACGAACTGTATCGCAATCTTCCTTTCATTGCTGTGCTGAAGCCAGAAATATTTGCCCACCTGAACTTATAAACAATTCGGCCAACCTTTGGTCAATTATTATGAAAGAGATTTTTATCAGCAGATTACACAGATTGAAAGGATTTTATCTGTGTAATCTGCGAAATCTTTGATTTTCGATGCGCTATTATGAGCAGTGATTTAGCAGATCTGTCCCCCTATACTGGCCGATGGGTGGCCTTGTTTGGGCAGCAGGTGGCGGGTGTGGGGCAAACGGCCGAAGCCGCTGCCCAAATGGCTCGCCACAGCCGCCCTAAAGAGCGGTTTGTCTTGCGCTTTGTGGATGATCTTTCTGGAGAGCCATTGGCACTTTCGCCGTTTTTGGAACGGTTACGGCCGTTATTCCAAACCCAAGCGCAACCCGTTTACCTGGTGGGTGGGGCAGTGCGCGATGCTCTGTTGGGACGTGTCAGCCACGATCTAGACTTTGTGGTGCCAGCCAGCGCCGTCAAACTGTCCTTTCAGGTGGCCGATGCACTGGGCGTGCCTGCCTACGTGCTGGATCGCGAGCGGGACACGGGGCGCGTCATTTTGCCAGAAGCAAACACCAGCCTCGATTTTGCCCGCTTTCGTGGCAGTGATCTGGCCGCCGACCTGCGCGACCGCGATTTAACGATTAACGCCATTGCCTTGCCTGCTACGGCCACCACCACGGCCGGTCTCATTGACCCGCACAATGGTCAGGCTGATCTGGCTGCTGGGCTGGTGCGTATTATCCACGAGCGCAGCTTGCTGGATGATCCGGTGCGCTGTTTACGAGCCGTGCGACTGGCCCACAGCCTGGGCTTTGATCTGGCCCCAGAGACGGAAACGGCCGTTCGCGTCGCGGCCCCTCATCTGAAAACCAGCTCTGTTGAACGGATTCGGGATGAACTGTTGAAGTTGTTGGAAACGGCCGTTCCCCACCGCGCCACTGCTGATTTAGCCAACTTGGGGCTGCTGGCCGAAATCCTGCCTGATATTGTGGCCCTGACCACGGTAGAACAGTCCGTACCGCACCACGAACCCGTTTTTGCCCATACCCTCTCCGTTCTGCGCTGGCTCGTCCTTGTAGAAGGTGCCATAGAAAATGAACCGCAAAACACGCCAAGCAAAGAAAGAAAAACCTCTGCGCTCTCTGCGGTAAAAAAAAGCTTAAAACCTTATGCTTCGCAAATTCAGGCGCAGTGGCAGGCAGAAGTGGATGGGGGAGTGAACGGCCGTCTCCTGCTGCGTTTGGGTGCTCTGTTCCATGATGTAGGCAAAGCAGAAACGCAAACCATCGACCCAGAGGGGCGGATTCGCTTTTTAGGACATGAAAAAGCCGGAGCGGATTTAACCGGGCGGATACTGCGTCGGCTTAGTTTGAGCAACGAGGCCATTGCGACTGTCAAGAAAATTGTGGCCGGGCACATGCGGCCGCTGCATTTGGCCAATAGTGGTGGCCAGCTTTCCCGGCGAGCCGTGTATCGTTACTTTCGGGCAACGTCCGTTTCTGGTGTAAATATCGCCCTGCTTTCCCTGGCCGACCATCTGGCCACCTACAATGGCACCGGGCCAGAAAAGCAGTGGCAGGCTTTGCTAAAGGTGGTTGCTGAACTTTGTTATCATTACTTTGAGCAGCATGAAGAAACTGTTGCGCCTCCACCGCTGGTGGACGGCCGTACCCTGATGCAAGCTCTTGATTTGGCCCCAGGACCGGAAGTCGGGCGATTGTTGCGGCTTATTCAAGAGGCACAGGCAGCAGGCGAGCTAGAAACGGCCGATTCGGCCGTCGAATTTGCCCGAGCCGCTCACAAATAGTTACATTCATCACAGCAAAAGATGTGAATTGTAATAGCCATTGGTTAACTGACAGTGTAGAGTTAGCCAAAAAAAGATATACTTATGCAAAGGTTTGCTTACGCTAGGGCGACAGCTTTAGATGAACATTTGCGATAGCCTCACAGACGCAAGCGACTGAAATTTAGGTTGTGACCTTTGCGCAACTGGAAGCAGATAAAATTATCTTCACCACTCGCATAAAATAATTTCTACTCAGAGTGGTCACCAAACCAAGTAATACTGGGGTGTGTAACTGCCCCAATAAATCAAATAATTTCACCTTTTACCCACAGTATGATTCGGAGGTAACATGTCAAAAGATACCCTAACTATTACCGATAATCGGACCGGTCGAACTTACGAAATTCCTGTTCAGCACGACACGATTCAAGCGATGGATTTACGCCAGATTAAAGTCAATGAAGATGACTTTGGTATGATGAGCTACGATCCAGCCTTTAAGAACACCGCCTCGACCAAGAGCAACATCACCTACATTGATGGTGACAAAGGAATTTTGCGCTATCGTGGCTATCCGATTGAGCAGTTGGCCGAAAAATCCAATTATTTGGAAGTAGCCTACCTCATTTTGAATGGCGAATTGCCCACCAAAGAGCAGTATGATGAGTGGGAACATATCATTTTGCACCACACATTTGTTCACGAAAACATTACCCAACTGATGAAAGGTTTCCGGCACGATGCCCACCCGATGGGTATGTTTATTGCCACGCTGGCGGCTATGTCCACCTACTATCCTGAAGGGCGTGAAATTTCTGATCCCCACAAGCGAATAAAGCAAATTCACCGACTTGTTGCCAAGCTGCCCACCGTTGCTGCCTTTTCTTATCGCCATAATCGTGGCTTGCCCTATGTCTATCCAGACAATGATCTAAGCTACACTGGTAACTTCTTGAGCATGTTAGACAAGATGAGTGAAGCAAAATACAAGCCCGATCCGGTGTTAGAACGGGCTTTGGATGTTTTATTCATTCTCCATGCCGACCATGAGCAAAATTGTGGTACAGCCACGATGCGCGTGATTGGTTCCAGCCACACTGACCCCTACACGGCCATGGCTGGTGCTGCGGCTGCCCTCTATGGGCCATTGCATGGCGGTGCTAATGAAGCGGTTTTGCGCATGTTGATGGAAATTGGTGATGTCAAGCATGTGCCAGAATTTGTAAAGGCCGTGAAGAATCGCGAGCGTCTGCTTATGGGCTTTGGCCATCGCGTTTACAAGAATTATGATCCACGGGCGCGCATCATCAAGGGGGTGGCTGATGAAGTGTTTGAGGTAACGGGCAAGAATCCGTTGCTGGACATTGCTTTGGAATTGGAACGGATTGCGCTAGAGGATGATTTCTTTGTACAGCGTAACCTGTATCCCAATGTTGATTTCTACTCGGGTATCATTTATCAGGCGATGCGCTTCCCCATTGCCATGTTCCCGGTGCTGTTTGCCATCCCGCGCACAATTGGCTGGTTATCGCAGTGGGTGGAGATGCTGGAAGATTCAGAGCAGAAGATTGCTCGACCACGTCAGATTTACTTGGGTGAAGGGGAGCGGGATTTTGTGCCGATGGCTAAGCGCTAGACGCTTTAATCGGTAGTTTGTTATCTGTGAAGACGGCCGTTTCCCGCAAACGGCCGTCTTTTTATTTACTCTACAGGCTGCCTTCCGGCAAAACCAGTGTGCAGCTCATGATAATACTCAATTTTATCCTCGCCATATTTCCAACAGAGGTAGACATCACGGCCGTTTCGCTCCGACAAAAAATCTAGCAGGCCAGCATTCACATCTTTGATCACCACACCACGGGCTTGAATCTCATAAATCATGCGCTCAATAGCTGCAAAATCCTGGGTCAATGTGGAAAGCTCCGGCCCGCCCACATTGCTGCGTACATCGCTTAGCACATCCCCCATTTGCTGGGCCAATCGTGAAGCTCGGGCACGCCTGGCCAACAACTGTTTCATGATGGGTTCCAATGTAGGTAAAAGGGCATTGGCTTCTTCAACAGTAAAATACTTCATCAGAGATTCCATAAATGAAAAACGGGGCGTGTAAACGCCCCGCCAAATAACTAACGGTGAAATTTGATACGCAAAGTTGCTTGCTATTTAGCCACAGCCACAGCTGCCACCATCACCAGCGGCACCGGGTCCACCCTCTGTCTTAAAAGAAGAGCCACAGCCACAGCTGGAAACAGCATTGGGGTTGTCAATTTTGAAGCCGCCGCCCATGATACTGTCTTCGTAATCAATGGTTGCGTTGCTCAAATACATCATGCTGGTGGGATCGACAAAAACCTTCACGCCATCTCGTTCAATAACATGGTCGTAAGGGCGAGGTTCTGCTTCTAGAGCCATGCCGTATTGCATTCCAGAACAGCCGCCGCCAGAGACAAATACACGCAAACCATGATTTGGGACTTCTTTTTGCGCCAATAGGCTTTTAACCGTGTTGACAGCTGCGTCAGTGAGGTTGATTGTTTCTACATTTGTTTGTTCAAGAAGGTCCATGGTTCCATTCCTTGTTTACTTTAAATTAGATGCTTACGTAATGCCTCCGCATTCTAACAAGCAAACGGACTCGTGTCAATTTATATCAACTATTTCTTATAAAAGATCAACGCTTCATATTTTACCCTGCGAATTGTCGGCAGTTCGGGGGCATGATACAATTTTCACAATCACAAGGAGAAGGTTCAATAAGGTAAACATTGCCCAATCGTTGCCAACTGGTAGACAGGGATCTCCTCTAGAATAGTAAGGAATAATAGAATGCTAAAAACACACAGCTGCGGTGAGCTGCGGCGTGAACATGTAGGTGAAGCAGTGACGTTGGCCGGATGGGTCAACCGCCGCCGGGATATGGGCGGCGTTATTTTTATTGATTTGCGTGACCGGGATGGTAAAACACAGGTGGTGGTTAATTCGGGCCGTACGGCCGAAGGCTTTACCATTGCTGAACAAATCCGTAGTGAGTATGTCATTCAGGTAACGGGGGAAGTTTCTAAACGGCCGTCTGGTCAGGAAAACGAAAATTTAGCCACAGGTGACATTGAGCTGCTGGCTGATGAGGTTGTTATCCTCAATCCAGCCAAAACGCCACCATTCCTCATCGACCGAGACGAAGTGGTCGATGAAAGTTTGCGCCTCAAATATCGTTACCTGGACTTGCGCCGCGAACGATTGCAGCGCAACCTGGGCATTCGCCACAAAGCCATTAAATTTATCCGAGACTTTTTAGATCAGCGCGGCTTTTTGGAAGTGGAAACCCCCATTTTGTTCAAAAGTACGCCAGAAGGCGCGCGGGACTATTTGGTGCCCAGCCGCGTGCACCCGGGTCAATTTTATGCCCTGCCGCAAAGCCCGCAGCAGCTCAAACAATTGCTCATGGTGGCTGGCTACGAGCGGTATTTCCAGATTGCTCGCTGCTTCCGTGATGAAGATTTGCGCGCTGACCGCCAGCCAGAATTCACCCAGCTTGATTTGGAAATGAGCTTTGCTGAGCGGGATGACATCCTGAGTCTGATCGAAGAACTTATGGTAGGTATGGTGAAACATGCCAGCTTGGTGCCGTTGGCTTATGAACAATTCCCACGCCTCAGCTACAGTGATGTGGTGAACCGTTATGGTACAGACCGTCCTGACCTGCGTTTTGGTCTGGAGCTGGTAGATATTTCCGACATCGTGGGCAGCAGTGCCTTTCGTGTGTTTGCTGAGAACGTAGCTGCGGGCAACCCTGTGAAGGGGATTTGTGTGCCCGGCTGTGGTGATTACAGTCGCAAGCAGCTATCTGAGCTGGAAGATATTGCCAAGGACGCCGGAGCGAAAGGGCTGGCTTGGCTGGCCATCCATCCCGAGACGGAAGAGGTGCGTGGCCCCATTGCCAAGTTCTTCACCGTGGAGCAGCTCATTGCCATTACGGAGCAGTTGGAAGCTGGCCCTGGTGATCTGATTCTAATTTCCAGCGATACCAAAGCGGTCGTCCACGAAGTGCTGCACACGATGCGCACAGAGATGGCGGCTCGACTTGGCTTGAACAATACCAATACATTGGCTTTCGCCTGGGTAGTGGACTTTCCCTTGTTTGAGGAGGAAATGGAAGATGAGCATTATGCACCGAGCCACCACATGTTTACCGCGCCCAAACGAGAACACATTCCACTATTAGACAGCGATCCAGGCAAGGTGCTGAGCGAGCAGTATGATTTGGTCTGCAATGGGTTTGAAGTGGCTGGTGGTAGTATTCGTATTCACGAACGGCCGTTGCAGCGCAAAATCATGGAGCTAATCGGTTTTTCTTGGGAGGAAGCAGAAGATCAGTTTGGCCATATGCTGGAAGCGTTTGAATATGGCGCGCCCCCACATGGCGGCATTGCCCCTGGTATTGACCGGCTAGTGGCCCTGATGGCCGGTGAACCCAACATTCGCGAGGTGATGGCCTTCCCCAAGACAGCCCAGGCTACCGATTTGATGGCCAGCGCGCCGTCCCCGGTCGTCCAACGCCAACTCGACGAGCTGCACATTGCCCTGGCCATTAAAGAGAAAAAATCATAGGCGGTTAAGTTCTCGTCCTATAAATCAAAATACGCAGATTGAACAGAATTTTTAATTCATTCAATCTGCGTATTTTTTTGTCTAAAATCTCAATGAGTTTGGTATGGCTTGGCCAAAGACCGTCCCCCTGGTTTAAGGACAAGCAGCTCGCATCGGCCCCAGATCCCAATCTTTTAGCAACCAGCTAAATTGATTGGCCGTGGCTTGCGGGCAAAAATCGGCCAGCTGCCCTTCATATTCGACGCCAAATACTGCTTTGCCTGCCTGGATGAATGGCAGCAGCAGGTCGCATTCGTCATATTGAAAACATTGTTCGTTTAAGGCCCAATCAAAATGGGGCAACAGGTCAGGAATCTGGTCGAGATCGTTTTTCAGCCCAATTGATAAGCCTCGACTGTGGGCCTCAGCCGCTAGCCAAGTATTGTAGGTTAACTGGTCGTCGGCCGTGAGGGGGAAGCCACTGCTGTTAGTGTAACCATCGACATTGTCCGGTTCCACGCCATCGCATGCTTTTTGTACGGCCAAATCCAACCGAGCCTGCATGATGGGGCCAAGTGTGTCAAGCTGGCGGATATCTAGCCAGCTTTCGCCGGGCCAATTGTCGAGGGGATTGCCCCGGACGCTGGCGGGGAAATCAGCGGCGTCGGGACGCCACTCTTCATAACTGCCCGCACTGAAGTAGCAAATGACGATACGGCCGTCTTCATGCAGGGTATCAACTACCGACTGAGGCACATCAAATAAATCAATATCGTACATGGCTACATCAAATGAGGTATCAATGTCACCGGTTAGCTGCCACTGCCAGGTTGTGCCTGGAGCAGGCTGCCAAACGGCCGTACCGGAAGCAATCACGGTCGGCAGATAAACCGACAACTCATCCTGTGATTGCAAAGGCTCTGGGGCACAGGCGGCCAATCCGGCCAGCAGGAAGAAAAGCAGAAGCGTTAATTTGCTAAGAAGTTTTGATTTGTAGGATGCCATGAGGCCATTTTACATCAGTTTGTGAAAGAGCAACCCATGATACTTTTGATTAATCGTCCCCATTTTCTGGGGGCCATAGGCCCATAATCTGTCGTAGACCGCCTAGCTCCCCCGTGTGATAAGCGTTGTGGCTGGCGACAATATTGATCTCCCGCAAGATATTGTGGCGATACTCGCCGCTGTTTGGCAGCGGCGCAAAGAGATCGGTCTTTGGATCATTCACGATTTCTACCAGCTTCTGCCGGTCTGCGTGAAAGTTGGCAATCGTCTGTTGCCAGCCAGCGCGATCCGTTTGGGCCGATTGGTCTGGCCACAGGTCATCAGGAAAGGTGGGCCATTTATAGTCAGTGGAATGGATGTAGTCGAGGATGTCCTTTTGGCAGATGCGCATGTGTTCTAACAGGTGCCAAAAGGTGTAGTCACAGTTAGCGGGTTTGGCATTGATATGTGTCTCTGGGAAATCTGCGACGGCGTCCTCGAAATCCATATGTGCCTGGCGCACGGTTAACAGATTTACCAATTGTTTTCTTAACGCAATTTCGTTATTCATATTTTCTCACTTCTTCGGGTGGCAAAAGGGCAGCGTTAGACTGGCATGAATCAAATCCGCCGAGGGTAAAGTCACTTCTTCAAAACGGGTAACATGGGTTTGTAGATTGTTTTGTAGATCCTCCGGCACTTTGGCCAGCAAGCAATCAATAGCTTTAGCTTCGCCATCGATGGCCCAAAATTGCCAGCCATTTTCCAGCAAAAAAACGCATCGCCGCAACCTAGATCGATGGCCTGGCGTGGCTTGTCTACGGATTCGGCCGTGTAGAGCGTCAGGGCGCTACGCAGCAGCGGGCGCGGTGGACGGCCTTTGATTTTCTCGTAATAGTTGTCCCAATCAACATTTTCTAACTTCAATGGCTACGCCTCGCGTGAAAAAACAGCCTCAACGGCCATCATTTCCTCACCATCTGGGGTGATGTTGTGCATGATCAGCCGAAACTGCTCGGCGCTGTCCGGCTGGAGGGTGATGCGCCAGCCCCAATCGGGGCCGGGCGGGGCAGCGTAGCTTCCCTTCACAGAAACAACATCTTCGGCAGCGATGCCTGTGCATTGCATTATTTTGTCTTGCATATGCCAGGAATCGACCCAGGCAGCACTGAGTTGCTGCCCCTCCTGACCAAGCACCAGCACACCATCTTGGGGCTGCCCGCCCTCGGCCCAAGTGTAGTGCAGTTCAAAAAACTTGCCCTGAGCGACTGGTCGGCAAACGGCCGTTGCCATCGATTCTCTAACAGGTTCATTGGGACCAAGCCAAAGACGTTTACCTCCTTGCCAGTGTCCGGTCAGGTCTTTCAGTTGGGTCGGGATTGTCATTACTCACGCTCCTTTAGGCCACAGTGGTCATTTGAACTTGAAGTTTTAATTTTCTCATCTGAACACCCTTTCATGGTGAAGCAATAATTATGTGTTCGGTTTTTAAGTGGAAACGGCCGTTCCCATTGCCAACACCTTGCTCACCGTACGCCAGTTCCGGGCCGTCGCCGCCACGCCCATGGCTCGCTCCACCTTGGCTGCTAGCTTGGAACGGCCGATACCATCCGGCGCATACAAATAGAACACCGAGTCGATTAGGGTAAACTGTTCGCTGTCGCTTTTGATTGCTTCCAGCAAGGCCAAATCTGGGTTGGGCGGGATGTGTTCCAGGAAGTAGAAGTGGAGCGTCTTGTGATTTTCTTCGGCGGCGGGGAAGGGATTTTGGGAAACGGCCGTTTGCAAATCTACCAAACGCAGCAGCAAAATTTGCGGTTCAAAGCCATGACTTTCACCAATTGCTGCCCCAATTTCTTGAGCCAGCGCAGGCAGGTCAGAATGGTCACTTTGCAAGACCACATTGCCACTTTGGATGTAGGTTTGCACATTGGCCAGCCCCAAGCCTTTCAGGAGCGTTTTCAGGTCACGCATGGGCAGCTTGTTGTGGCCACCTACGTTGATGCCGCGTAATAAAGCAATAATCGTATCCATTTATTTCACTTTTACCGCGGAGGACGCGGAGCGCACGGAGATTTTTTGATCCCTCTGTGGTCTCTGTGCCCTCTGTGGCAAGATAATTTACCCGCCAGCCATGGCGCCGATGATGCGAAACGGTTCCGTACCGTTGGCGATTAATTCTGGCAGTGGTTTATCTGGCGCTTCGTGGGACCAATCCTGCCCATCGGCAAAAAAACGGATGAAATCCCGCCGCTTCTGCGATTGGTGGTCGCGCACCGTGCCGCGCAGGACAGGGTACAGCTCTTCCAGCTTGTCCAGAATGGCTTGCTGTGTGATTGGGCCATCTAGCTCCAACTGCACCTCTTTGCCCACCTTGGCCAGATTACGCAGATGGAACGGTAACATTACACAAATCATGGCAGTGTTTGCACCTCGATGGACAAAATTTTGGGGAGATTTTCGGCGATCGCCATCCAGCTGTCACCAGAATCGGCGGAAGCATAGAGCTGTCCGCCCGTGGTGCCAAAATAAATGCCGCACGATTCAAGCGTGTCAATTGCCATTGCGTCCCGCAGGATGTTGACATAACAATTTTCTTGCGGTAAGCCATTGGTTAACGCTTCCCACTCATTGCCGCCGGATCGGCTGCGGTAAACGCGCAGCTTGCCCTCAGGCGGAAAATGCTCGGAGTCGCTCTTGATGGGCACGACGTAAATCGTTTCTGGTTCGTGGGCGTGCACGGCAATGGGGAAGCCAAAATCGCTGGGCAAGTTGCCGCTAACTTCGTGCCACAGGTCGCCAGCGTTGTCGCTGCGCATCACGTCCCAATGTTTTTGCATAACAGCACATTGGGCCGCGAGGGGTGCAGGGCGATGTTGTGAACGCAGTGGCCCACTTCGGCCTCGGAATCTGGCAGCTCGTAAGGGGAAACCAGCCCCTGGTTGATGGGTCGCCACGTTTCGCCACCGTCATCAGTGCGGAAGGCCCCAGCGGCGGAGATGGCCACAAAAATGCGGTTGGGGTTGCTGGGGTCCAGGGCGATAGTGTGCAGGCACATACCGCCTGCGCCGGGCTGCCACAAATGTCCTTTTACTTCGCGCAGGCCGGGCAGTTCCTGCCAGCTTTGTCCAGCATCGTCGGAACGGAACAGAGCGGCGTCTTCCACACCGGCATAAACCGTCTCTGGATTGGTGAGCGACGGTTCCAGGTGCCAGACGCGCTTGAATTCCCAGGGGTGTTGTGAGCCATCATAAAATTGGTGGGTGCCGGGATCGCCTTCGTAGGCAAACTCGTTGTTGACCGCTTCCCACGTTTGGCCGCCATCGTCGGAGCGCTGGATGAGCTGGCCAAACCAGCCGGTTGATTGGGAGGCATAGATGCGGTTGGGATTTACCGGGGAACCTTTCAGGTGGTAAATCTCCCAGCCAGCAAAATGGGGGCCGCTTACCTCCCATTCTTGCCGCTTTTCATCGGATGTTAGGATAAATGCGCCTTTTTTGGTGCCAACTAAAACACGTACGCCACTCATGATTTGTCTCCTTTTTTGGGCTACTTCTTTTTCTTTTTTGCTGCTGCTTTTCCCATAATTTTCCCGTTTGTTACGCTCGCGAAGAGCGCATCGCTTTTTTCTTTATAATGGCATTGTTGGCCACCATATCCTGGTACGCTTCCGATTCCACACCAAAGATGGCAATTTTGCCTTCGTCGTTGCTGTGCACGCCCCAACCGTACCGCTTGGTAAGCGGCGAAGCGCGAAAGCAGGGTTGTCCTTTGGAGAAGAAAAGGTGCCGCTGCTCGGCTAAATCTTCTGCGGGAATTTCTTTTCTGGTGGCAAAGACGGCAAACAATACATCGTCCGACGTATATTCGTAAGGATGCTCGTGCAGCATCTCAAACTGCAAATTGGCGACCGATTTTTTGCTACCCTTCAAGGGTGGAATTTCGCCTTGGGAGGCCGGGGAATCTTCGGCAATTTCTATCAAAGTGTTGAAATAGTTCGTGGAGTGCATGTTTTTTCCTTACTTTACTTTTTCAGGGTGCACAATGCCTGACGGATTTCGCCAAGGTGGTAAGCGGTGTGGGTGATCATGGCAATCGCACCACCAATTTCGCGCTCGCTACGCCATTCGGTTTGGTCGTGAATGAGTTGTTTGATGCGGTTATAACTGTCGCGGAGTTCGTTTTGGATTGCTTGCCATTGTTGGGGGGAAACGGCCGTAACTTCCTGCCAAATCTCCCCCCAATCCACTGGTTCAAACTTTTGGGTGCGCACATTTTCCTCCAGCACGTCCAGGTAAAACGCTGTGTGCTTTACCTGTGCTGCCAGCGTAGCACACTTGCCACCAACTGGAATTGACGCCTCTTCGGCCGAAATCGTGGCCAGCGTCTCAAAAAAAGAGGTGCCTTTGTCTAGGTAAATGCCTTGGACACTGTCGAACGTTTCATCTAGCAGCAGGTAGAGGGCTTTTTTGAATAAATCGCTATCAATTTTACTTGACATAAATTATCCTCGAATATTTAAAAAGCGGAACACGGAGTTACACAGAGAAGGCACAGAGTTGCACAGAGAAAAATCTAGCCTTCTGACTTAATTGTTGAGTCGGAGGCAAAGGCGAGACTTTGTTCGGCCAATGCTTTGCTTAGATGGCGGATTGCTTTGGGACCCATGCCGTGCAACTTGAGCAGGTTTGCTTCACTGATTTTGGTGAGTTGGGTGAGTTTAGAAAATCCGGCGGATGCCAAAGCACGTTGGGCAGGTTTGGCCGCACCTTTGGGCCAAATTGGTTTATTTGCCATGTCGCAAGGTCCTTTTAAGCAGTAAAAGGGTTTGTTGAATCAGGTTGCCAAGTCTATCTTGTTGTTGCCTGGATGTTGTTGAGAAGATGTGAAAATTGATGAGTTATATTGGCAAGGCGGCTGGATTATAGAACATAATTTCTAATTTGTCTATAATTTTCGCAATTTGAATGGGATCACTTTTTGCGACGCAGCGCCGGAGCGGTGATCGCCATCAGAACCACACTCAGAAAGAGTGCACCCCACTGCCAAATTGCGGGATAGGAAAGCGCTGGGTAAAGCAATAATCCAATCGAAATGCCTAGAGTGATCATTGCCACCAAATAACCGAAGTCACGAGAAGAGAGTTGAGAACGCGGATTTTCTTTCTTTTCAATCATTGCCAATCCTCCATACAAACAATCCTAATAGTGAAAGCTGGGGTTTACTATAAAGAATCAGGCACATCGTACCATAAGAAACGGCCGTACATCCCCAACGTTAATCATCTTTTTCGTCTGCGTAGCGGCGTTTCCACTCATACAGCTTGTTGATCGCTTCCAAGGGCGACATGCTGTTGACGTCCAACGCTTGCAGCTCATCCAGAAGAGGGCTGGATTCGGGGAAGAGGGCCATTTGCTGCACACTGTTGAGGCGACTGGGTTCTACGGCCGTTGTTGGGGCATGTTCTTCCAATTCCAGCAAAATCTCATTGGCTCGGTTGATGACGTCGCGGGGAAGTCCGGCCAACTGCCCAACGTGAATGCCATAGCTCTGATCTGCGCCGCCGGGGACAATCTGGTGCAAAAAGATCACCTTGTCGCCTTCTTCAGCGACGGCGACGTTGTAGTTGCTTACCAGCGGCAGCAGATCGGCCAGGCCAACCAGCTCGTGATAATGCGTGGCGAAGAGGGTGCGTGGCTTGAGGCGTGGGTGGTTGTGCAGGTATTCAATGATGGCCCAGGCGATGGCCAGTCCATCGTAGGTGCTGGTACCCCGGCCAATCTCGTCCAGGATGAGGAGTGAGCGGTTTGTGGCGTGGTTGAGGATTTCGGCCGTTTCCACCATTTCTACCATGAAGGTACTGCGCCCAGCGTGCAGCTCATCGTGGGCCCCAATGCGGGTGAAGATGCGGTCCACCAGCCCAATCTCGGCGCTGTCCGCCGGGACAAAGCTGCCGATTTGGGCCATCAGCACAATAAGCGCCACCTGGCGCAGGTAAGTTGATTTACCGGACATGTTTGGCCCGGTGATGATTTGGATGCGCTCGTTGTGATCCATCTGCACATTGTTGGGCACAAAGCGCTCCATTTGCAGCGTTTGTTCCACGACAGGGTGACGGCCGTTCACAATCGCTAATCTGTTTTCGGTGGTGAGCACAGGCCGGACATAGCCCTGCATCGCCGCTGCTTCCGCCAGGGCCGAGGCCACATCCAGCTGGGCCAGGACGTTGGCTGTTTTTAGCAGCCGTTTGGCATATTGACTCACTTGCTGACACACCTCGCTAAAAACGCGCCGCTCAATTTCCAAAATGCGCTCCTCCGCGTTGAGGATGAGCGTTTCGTACTCTTTCAGCTCTGGGGTGATGTAGCGCTCCGCATTGGTGAGCGTTTGCTTGCGGATGTAATCTTCGGGCACGTTGTCACTGTGGGTTCGGGTGACCTCGATGTAGTAGCCAAACACTTTGTTAAAACCCACTTTCAGCGAACTGATGCTGCTGCGTTCCCGCTCGCGTGGCTCCAGCTCTGCCACCCACTGCCGGGCATGGGCCGATGAGTTCATCACGCCGTCCAGCTCCGCTGAAAAGCCGGGCCGAATCACGCCCATCTTGTTCAGATTGGTCGGCGCTTCCTGGGCGATGGCTTGGGCGATGATTTTGGCGGCTTCGGTGCAAGCGTCTAGCTGGGAGATTAGAGATTGGAGACTGGAGATTGGCGACTGATTACTGTTTACTGACAACTGATTACTAATCTCAGGAACGGCCGTTAGCGCCAGCCCAATATATTCCAAATCACGTGGGGTCGCTTTGCCACTCAGGACGCGGTTGGTCAGCCGTTCCAGGTCGGGCAGCCCTTTGAGCGTTGTCCTCAGGTCAGCGCGGAGCAGAGCGTCGTTGAAGAATGTGTCTACCTGGTTGAGACGGCCGTTTAAATCATCCACGTCCAGCAGCGGGCGAGAAATCCGGTCGCGCAGCAGGCGGGCACCCATTGGCGTGACGGTTTTGTTTAGCACCTTCAGCAACGAGCCGCTGCGTTCGCCGCCCAGCGATTCGGTCAGTTCCAGGTTGCGCCGGGTGGCGGTGTCCAAAGCCATGAACCCTTCCACGCTGTAAGTGGCCAGCCGCTGAATTTGGCCCACGGCCCCTTTTTGCGTCTCTTGCAGATAATACAAAATGGCCCCTGCCACCCGCGTGGCCAGAGATTTGCCCTCGCAGCCAAAGGCGGACAGGGAATCAACGCCAAAGTGGCGCAGCAAGGTTTGGCGGGCGTTGCCTTCTTCAAAGCGCCAGTCGGGCAGGCGGCTGACGGCTTTGGCTTCGCCCTGGTAAGCGAGTTCACTGTCCGGCAGCAGCAGTTCGGCGGGGTCTAATCGGGCCAATTCTTC
Source organism: Promineifilaceae bacterium (SeqCode) (assembly GCA_050292445.1). Lineage (GTDB taxonomy): Bacteria > Chloroflexota > Anaerolineae > Promineifilales > Promineifilaceae > Leptofilum. The sequence goes on from JBNKLQ010000015.1 coordinate 29,563, forward strand.
GGTGAGGCGGCGACGGCCGTTAAACTGCGTGGTGGCAAATTCGCCGGTGGTCACATCGGCATAGGCCAGACCCACGCGATCCCCTTCGAGGAGAACGGCCGTTAAATAATTATTTCGTCCCGCGTCCAGCATCCCCGGCTCGATGACCGTGCCTGCGGTAAAAACACGCACTACTTCACGCGGCATCAACCCTTTAATTTGCGAGGAATCACCGATTTGTTCGCATAGCGCCACCTTGTACCCCTTGGCAATGAGTCGAGCGATGTACCCTTCGGCAGCATGATGGGGGACACCGGCCATCGGCGTGCGCTGGTTTTTGCCCTGGGGGCGGCTGGTAAGCACCAAATCCAGCACTTCAGCCGCCAATTTGGCATCATCGTCAAACGTTTCGTAAAAGTCACCCAGGCGAAAAAAGACAATCGCATCCTGATGCTGCGCTTTGATGTCTAAATATTGCTGACGGCTGGGGGTGACTTTGCTTTTGGCCATGCTGCTCCTTCGGAAAAGTGGCTGGTTGCTAGTAAATTAACAGAAACTAAAACTAGCCACTATTAACTCATGTTTTTGCAGCTTGTAAGCATAGCGAGGAACATGGCAAAAGGCAACGTGTTTGGGGCGAAATTGGCAAAAAAAGAGAGTCTCGCAGGTGCCAGACTCTCTCGATGAAGTTAATAGAGACCTGACAGATTTTGTTGGTAGCGAGCACCAAATTAACAAAATCTGTCAGGTCTTGCCCCAGAGGTTTAGCGATTTATCTTTTTAAGCTTTGTGCCCTCTGAGGCAAATGCTAGATTTCTACGGCGTACAAACGGTGATGCTCCAACTGTTGAGCGTGCCCGCATCAGCCGAGGTGTAGCTGTCGGTCACTGACAGCACCCAGGTACCGCTACTGCTCTCGCCATCGAAGGCACTCAGCGCATTGTTGGGGCTGAAAGTGCCATTGATCGCTGGAGCGCTGCCGTTGCACTGATTCTCTACTGGCAGGGCTGCCTCATCACTCAGCGTTGCCTGAATGTTATCCGTAGAACAGCCATACGTGCTGGCTGGGACACCGGGTCGGTCAATGAAGGTTACGGCCGTTCCCGTATTCTGATGCGTCAACACCATGCTCAAATCCCCAGGCCAGGCGTGGGCCATGTTGACTGTTACATCCAGGTCGGCAATCGTTGTCGCTGGTCCAACCGTCAACTGCGAGGTAATGGTTGTCGTGCCGTTGGGCAGCGCCACGGGCACGTTGGTGCTGGTGTAAGTCGTGCAGGCAGGCGCTGCGCCAGCCGTAATTTCCACATCATCAATGCCCGCTTCCACAATGCTGCCGCCAGCGGCATCGGCTGCCTCAACCAGCAAGTAGATTGTCTGTCCAGCAAAGGCATTCAGATTCACCGAAGCCACATCCCAGACACCATCATCGTCGTTGGCCGCGCCCAGTTCCTCAAAGAGAACCTGATTGCTGCTGCCAACGGCCGTAATGCGCAAGAAGTCTGCACTGGACGAGTTGCTGGTGTGGGCCAGGTAGTAATTAAACGTCAAGGTAAGGTCCAGACCCGTGGGCAAGCTGATGTTAGGCGAGCGAATGGAGGTCACCCCATTGTCGATGTCATTAACGCCGACGCTGCTGCCTGCGGTGGCCCCAGTCACCAGGTCAAAGCTGCCGCTGACGGTGGTGCCGAGCTGTTTGGGACCACTCGAATTAGTGTCTTCGGGATTGGCTCGTTCCCACTGGCCGGTGGTGGCCGTGTCGGTGCCATTGGGGTCGGTAGTCCAACCCTGGCTCGTTTCGAAGTCGTCAAAGAAGATGGTGCCACTGGCAGGGGTGGTGGGTGTGGGCGTGGGGGGTGCCGGTGTGTTGGTGGCCGTTGGTGGCAATGGTGTATTGGTCGCTGTCGGTGGTAGCGGCGTGTTGGTTGCTGTTGGGGGTAATGGTGTATTGGTGGGTGGCAGCGGTGTGTTGGTCGCCGTCGGTGGTAATGGTGTGTTTGTGGCCGTCGGCAGCGGTGTATTGGTAGCTGTTGGCGGTGGCGGTGTGTTGGTCGCTGTTGGCACAGCTCCAACGGTACAGACTTCCAGGCTCCAGCCATTTAAGCTACCACCGTCCTGGTTAGCATTGTCGTTAATAGTCAATGTCCAGGTGCCATTGGCGCTTTGGCCATCAAAGGCAGACAGGGGATTGCTGGGCTGGTATGTGCCGCCACCTACAGGGGGACATGGCCAACTGCCTGCTGCAGCTTCATCGTCCAGGTTCAGGTCAAAATTGTCCTGTGAACTGCACGACCGGGCCATGATTTGCACCGAAGTGCCGCCTGGGCTGGACAGATTGAAGTCTAGATCGTTGATCCAGGTGTGGGTACCATTCAGATTCAGTACGTTGATATCACCAATCGTGCCGCTGCCGGAGATATTCAGCACGGAACTGATGGAAGGTGTTCCACTGCTAGAAATGGCTTTGGGGATGTCTGTACTGTTGTAAACCGTGCAAGTGCCAGGTACTGGCGTATTGGTTGGTGCCGGTGGGTTGGTAGCTGTGGCGGTTGGCCCAGGGGTAGGTGTGGGGCCTGTGGTACAGCTGCTAAAAGAGTAGGAACCGATGTAGGTTCCCCAGCGGCCCTGTGTGGTGCCGGTGTTTTTGCTGTATTCGCCCAAATACCAGAAGGTTGTGCCATTGGGATCGATGGTCATTTCCGTGTAGTCGCCCCAGCGGCGTGGTGCCGATGTTTCAAACGACGTGTAGGAAATCTCACCAGATTTCAGCAGTACTTCGGCTTGCAGCGTGCCTGCCGCATCGGTGGATTGACGCCCGGTTACGTAAATACCGGGGAACATGCTGCTGCTTGACTTCGTGTACCCGACGGCCATGTCGTCACAATGGTTTACGGCCAAATCGGGGAATTGGCGATATTCACCGTTACTGCTGTAAACACCAGCGTCGGCAACAGTCGCTGTGGCCGGATTGATCTGTGCCCAGCGCACGCAGTTGACAGTGCCGCTGCCTGGGTTACAGCCAATGGCCATGGTGGTCCAGGCAAAGCCATTGCGGTATTCAAAATCCTGGGGCCGGAAGTCGTTGCCTTGCAGCGTGCCGCCGCTTGACTGGGGGAAGGCGACTGTGTTAGCGGCCGTTACGCCAGTAGCAGCGTTGAGGCTAACGGTTCCTACCGTGCTGAAGCTATTGGCACCAAATGGATCACTCCAGGAGTAAATGGTATGGGTTGAGCCATCATAGCCCGTTTCGGCGATAAAGTAGTGGGGACCACTGGTGGGCCAGGTGCCCTGGTTCCAGCCATGCAGGTTCAACGGCTGGGGCGTGTCATCGTTGCTGCCCAGGTTCCTCAAGACGGAGGAAGCGGCTGCACCACTGTACATCGCTGCTTTGTCCAGCGCCCAGATGCGGGAATCTACAAAGGCATTGGTATTGTTATTGAAGATGTTGGCACCTAGATAAATGGCGTCATTGCCAACACCGACGTGCGGATAGTCAAAAAAGAGTGTGGAGCTGCCGGTGGTGAAGGAATAAATATTCCAGCTGCCGGTAGGATCGCCCGTTTGGGAGATAGCAATACAATAGTCTGTGCCATTGGCATCTATGCCCAGAATGAAGCGGTCTTCCCGTTCATCATAAAGGGCGTTGGGGTCAAAGACGCCGGTACAGTTGGAATTGGAAGACATGAAGCTGGCGAAGGTGGTTGGCCCAGACAAGCTGTTGCCGCTTTTGTCATAAATTTCAAAAGCGACATTGACCACTGCAATAATATGGTTGGGGCCAACCGCCAGTTCGGGATCAGGTGGCACGTTGCCGCCACCACCGCAACATTCGTTAAAGTCAATAGAGTCAAAGCTCACGCCTGCTGTTGGGGCTTGCAGTGTCGGCCCGGTGGGTGCCAATTGTATGTTGGCGCTGGTGGGCAGTTCTAATGCTTCTAATTGCAGCAAGGTCATTTCTGACTCAGGCAAGCGTGAAAATTCTTCTTGCAGGTCAATTTCACCGCGCCGCCAGCGTGCATACTGATTATTGGGATCATAAACACCAGCGGGAATATCTGCCAGATTGACGGTGGTGGGGAATGAGGCGCTTTGCTCGACGATTTCGCCGACGGCGTCCCGGTTACCAATATCAACGGGGGCAAAAGATTGAATGGCTTGCTGTCTTTCTAGGGATTCGGGGGTGGGGCCACTGGCCCGGCTAAGGAGCCAGATGCCAGCAAAAAGCAAGAGTGCTAATCCACCCAGGCGAATCAATTTCATCAAAGATTTCATTTTCCTTCCTCCAGAAAAGAATTCTTATTTGAGCCGTTTGGGCACTGTGTTTGGCCTAAGATGGCCAAATGGGGTGCGAAAGCTCAAATAGCCTTACGGCCGTATGGGGTTTGTCAAGAATAATTAGTTCAGGTTTTGAATTGAGTTCTCAATTCAAGGGTTGTGTGTATAAAATTTGGGGTTTTGGGACCGATCAAGATGGATGTGTGAAACGGCCGTATGGGGATATACAGTCGTTTTGTTTGATTCGATGTACCGGTCAACTTATTCTGTCTCCTTTTGCGTGCACAAGCTGAAAACGGCCGTTTGCCAGGCGACAAATTGTGTATTGCTTGCTTACGCTATACCAAACGCGCTTTCGTCAACAAAGAAACATTCCAGAAAGGGTCACTGTGAGACCAGGCATTTCTACTTGGAATGGTTACTTCAACATAAATTTGGTGCGAGTGTTGCAAAAACGGTAATCATCCAAGGAGATTTTTGATTGATCTCTTTGGAGAAAATGCTTGTTTGTGTAATCCGGTACAACGATAAAAGTTTTTAATTTGCTGCTTGTTGCTGGATCCATTTTTCCAGACGTTGGCGGTGGCGACCTTCCAGCTTGGTTAACGGCCGTATCGTCTTCATCATTTGATTGGCCTCGTCAAAACTCATGCCTTCATATTTCATGAGGTAGGCGGCCAAAATGGTAGCAGAACGGCCCCGCCCTTTGGCACAGTGGATGAGGACAGTACGGCCGTCTTCCACTTGCTGCCGCACAAAGGCTACCCCCGCATCAATCATATCTTTCGAGGGAACCGTCACATCCAGCACCTTGAGCTGCTGGTAAGCGATGTCATGTTGTTGATAATGGATTAGGTCATCTTCACGCTCAGCACGAATGTTGAGAACGGCCGTAATGCCATTGTCCAGCAAGAATTGGTAGTCCCTTGCATAGTGGGGAGCACCGCCCAACCAAAGTTGGGGCGTAATTTCGTCAAACCAGCGGTGTCCCTGAATTTTTTCATAGGTAAAGCGTATGACAGGAAATAATTGAGCAAATAACCAGTGAAATGGGTTCATAGGCGCAATAGGATAACTAGGGTACCAGCAAAAAGCAATTGTGGACTATAAAATAGCTACAAAATTTTCGCTGTGACTCTAGGAGAAAAGGACTATTGGCAGGGGCGAATGGGCTGTTGGCCAAAAAAGTTTACATAATCTAATCCGTTGGGAGCTTACTCGCCAAACTGCATAATCTGCATTATCCGCAATATCTGCGTGATATGACAACTGTCATATCATATTGTGCATAAATTCACTTACTCTGCATATGCAATTGCCATAGACTGAAAGCCGTACCGTGAAAATTATCACAAGCAGGGTGAGATTATGTCGCAGATGTTGACGGCAAAAGAAATACAAACCATTTTAGAAGTTGATCGTTCTACAGTGTACCGCATGGCCGAAGACGGCCGTTTACCAGCCATTAAAGTAGGGCGGCAGTGGCGCTTCCCGGCACAAAAAATAGAAGATTGGCTAAATACCCAGCAATATGCCCTTCCCCCAGCTGCAATAAAAACGCAAACTGAAACGGCCGTAGGCCAGTTTCCCCTCCAATGTATTCAGATGATGCAAGACACCTTTGCCGAAGCGCTAGGCGTTATGCTCATCATCACCGACATGGCTGGCAAACCACTGACCCAGTTTAGCAATTCATGTGGCTTATTTGCCGCCATTGGTGACAACGACGTGTTGTGGGAAAAATGTATGCTTCACTGGCAAGAAATGGCCGATTCCTTGAGTTTGCAGCCACAATATATTGAAAGTTATTTGGGTCTGCTTTGTACGCGGGCTTTTATTCGTGTTGGCACGGAGCTTAAAGGCATGGTGTTTGTGGGTGGGATCGCCCCAGATGTCTGGCCGCTCCCTAAAGAACGATTGCAGGCGATTGCCGCAGACCTAAAAGTTGATCCTCAACTTATTTTTGATCACTTGCAAGAAGTATTTTTCCTGCCCCCAGACCAAAAAGAGCATGTTTTGACATTGGTACAAAAAATTGCCAATGTAGTTTCTCATATTTTGCACGAGCGCCATCAACTGATGGCTTGATCGATTTATCGTATCTGGTTCATAAACCAGATTTCAAGGAGCAAGAAAGAGATGAAAAAATTATTAATCCTCGGTGCAGGCACTGCAGGAACAATGATAGCCAACAAATTGAGCCATGTTCTTGGCCGCGATGAGTGGAAGATTACCATTGTTGACCAGGAAGAAACCCATTACTACCAACCCGGCTTTTTATTTATACCGTTTGGCATTTATGGGGAAAATGACGTGATTAAGCCCAAGCGGGATTACATTCCACCGGGCGTAGAAATGATTCTTTCTGAGATTGAATTGATTGAGCCAGAAGAAAACCGGGTACGCATTGCTAAAGACGGCCGTATTCTCAATTACGATTACCTCATTGTCGCCACCGGAACCCATCCCCGCCCCGAAGAAACCCCCGGCCTTACCGAATCCGAATGGCGGCACACCATCCACGATTTTTACACCTACGAAGGGGCTGTGGCCCTGGCCAAGTATTTACGCACCTGGGAAGGGGGCAAACTGGTGGTCAGCATTATGGAGCTGCCCTACAAATGCCCGGTTGCCCCCCTGGAATTCATCTTTTTGGCCGATTGGTACTTCCACCAACGCAATATGCGTGACAAGGTTGAGCTTACCTTGGTAACGCCGCTGCCGGGGGCTTTTACCAAACCACGTGCCGCTTCCCTGTTAGGCAATATTCTGGAAGAGAAAAACATCCATATCGTCAATGAGTTTTATCCCGAGCGTGTCGATCCGGAAAATAAGCAGCTAATCTCTTATGATGAGGTAGAAGTGCCTTACGATTTGCTGGTGACTGTGCCGGTGAATATGGGGGCGGATGTAATCGGCCGTTCTGGGCTGGGTGACGAGCTAAACCATGTTCCGGTTAATAAACATACCTTCCTCTCCAACCAGTATGACAATATCTTTGCTTTGGGTGATGCGGCTGCCTTGCCCACTTCCAAAGCTGGCTCAGTGGCCCACTTTGCTGCTGAAGTGTTTGTAGAAAACTTCCTGCGCTACATCGAAGGGCAGGAGATGTTGGTAGAGTTTGACGGCCACGCCAACTGCTTTATTGAATCTGGCTTTGGCAAAGGGATCCTCATCGACTTCAACTATGATGTGGAACCGCTGCCCGGCAAATTCCCACTACCTGGTATTGGCCCCTTCTCCTTGTTGCAAGAATCAGAGATGAACCATTGGGGCAAAGTGATGTTCCGCTGGATGTACTGGAACATTCTGCTCAAAGGCAAAGAGATGCCCATCACCGCGCAAATGACGATGGCAGGCAAATGGAGCTAAAAGATGGATCAGTCAATTGCTGAACTAAACCAAAAAATAGATGCTCTTACTGAACAGGTTGCCTTTTTAGCCGAAGAAACTCGCCAGCAGCAGCGGCGACGCCAGGAATGGGAAGAGCTACAAAATGATTTGACCCCAGTGGCTGGCGAACTATATCGTCTGTCTGTGGAGCAGCTTAACGAAATTGAAAGCTATGTCCAGCTGGAAGATGGGTTGCGCCTGTTCAAGCGGCTTATGCGCAATACGCGCAACCTGGAGCAAATGTTGGATCAAATGGAGAGTATGGCGGCTCTATGGCAAGATTTGGGGCCGCTCTCGCAGGATGCTTTTCTTACACTGATGCAGCGCATGGATGAGATGGAGCGCAAAGGATATTTCGCATTTTTGCGCGGCGGCATGGGGATTGTGGACAACGTTGTGGCTTCATTCACCGAAGAAGATGTGCAACAGCTCGGTGAAAATATTGTTCTCATTTTACAAACGGTTAAAGAGATGACCCAACCGGAAGTCATGACGATGATGCGCAACACGGCTTCTGTGATGCGCGAAGAAGAGCCACCGGTTGATGTATCTATGTTTTCAATTTTGCGGCAGCTAAATGATCCGGCCGTGAAGCGCGGCCTGTCTAAAACGCTGTCGGTATTAAGAACAGTTTCAGAAAATTAAATTTTTATCAATGAATGGATTTGGGCAATGTAAGCCCCTATCAATAAAAAGAGGAACAGAAAAAATGTCTACAAGTCGAGAAATTGCAGGTAAGACGATTGAGTTTGATGATGATGGATTCATGGCCAATGCTCAGGAATGGGATGAGCAAGTTGCGGAAGCGTTGGCGGCTGATTTGGGGATTACCCCACTTTCAGATGGCCATTGGAAAGTGATTCGCTTTTGCCGTGAAGATTATGCGGCTAAAGGGGATGCCCCAACGCTGCGCCGTATTACGAAAGTTGGCGGTGTACCCACAAAAGAGCTGTATAAGCTATTTCCCAAAGGCCCGGCCAAAAAAGTGGCCTATGTGGCTGGCTTGAAAAAACCGTCTGGCTGTATTTAATTTTTTCCGCAATCCAAATACTTGTTTGCTGAATGATGAGGAATTTCCTAAGGAGAGGTTCTAATGTTTAATGATGATAAGGAACGTAAACTGTGTATTATTTGCTCGAAAGGAACCCTGGACATGGCGTACCCTGGGTTGGTGTTGGCCAATGCCGCTTTGATGGAGGGCATTGATGTCACGTTGTTTTTCACGTTTTGGGGGCTGGATATCATTAACAAGAAGAAGATGAATCATCTGAAGTTTGTGCCAATTGGCAACCCCAGTATGCCGATTCCCAATTCAATTGGGGGCTTACCCGGTATGACAAATGTTGCAACGGCCGTTATGAAACGTGAGATCAAACATTTGGACTTTCCCGAAATTGACGAGTTCCTGGAAATGATCCATGATGCGGGTGGCAAAATGTATGCCTGCAAGATGTCGGTTGATATGTTTGGCGATATGTACATGATGAAAGAAGAAGACATCTCTGATTTGGTGGAAGGAGTTGTCGGCGCAACCGATTTTATGGAAATGAGTGAGGATGCCCAGATTATTTTCATCTAATTTTTGACGCTTCACGAGCAGACGATAAGCGCTTGGTTTGTCTAAACCAGGCGCTTTTTGTTGCCATATTATTGGGCAAGTTTTGTCGGATGTGTAGCCGCGATTTCTTGTTGCGCATCTGGAGCACAGTAAGAAACTGGGGCTACGACTAACTATTTATGTTTGCCTGCACTTAGGAAATGCAGCCTGTTTTTGGCAGATCAGATAAAGGGCTTTTCAGTGTTTGAAAAAGTGCCCAAAAGCTAACGCTTGAGTTGGCAAGCAATAGACCAGTCAAAAATAC
>JBNKLQ010000016.1:0-38902 GCA_050292445.1 Promineifilaceae bacterium (SeqCode)
TTGCTGGCCTGCCGATTCACTAAACACCGTGCTGCTGCCGATACTCGGCAATGAGGTTGCGAATGACACGCTGGCTGGCAACGGCCGTTTCCACCGGTTCTTTTAGTGCGGTCTTGTAGGTTTCGTCCATTTGCTGCACTTTGCTGACGGCCGTATCGGCTTTGGACATTAAATCGTCGCGGATGGGTTTGATGAGGGTTTGGTGTAAAGCGGTTTCGTTGTTTTGGTCGCGGTTGAGCCAGACATTGAGCGGCTGCGTGATGTTGGTGTCTAGCCCACTAATTGTGTTGGGCGTCTCCATGACCAGATCGGTGATAGATTGCATGATCGTTGTGGCTGTCTGGCCAATGCCAAAGGGGAGCCACTTTTTGACGCTTTCAAACCAGTCGGTGAGCATTTGCAAGAAAGGGCCAACGCGATCCACTGCTTGGGCCAGGAGCTGCTCCACGACCTGAAAATACCCCTCAATTTTGCTGAGATGATCGATGAGCCAGAGACGGCCGTTGTCCAGCACCGGTATCTGGGATTCAAAATTTTCCAGCGCCTGTCGTCCTATCTGAATGCTTTCGGAGAGGCTGGGCACTTCGGCCAGCATCGTTTCGATGTTGCCCGAGAAAGTGGTGAGGCCGTTTTGCACGGCCGTTTCCATGTCCACGGCCTCCAACTGTTCGTATAGGGCAACCAATCCTGCCAAAACTCCAATATGTTCATTGGCTTGACCCAACTCTACGGCCAACACTTCGCTGTTGCTGGCGCTGGACTGATTATTTTGTTCCAGGCTGGCAAGCTGGCGCTGGGCCGCATCCAGCGCGGCTTGCAGACGGACGTTTTCTGCCTGAGCAGCCGCCAGGCGGGTGAATGTATCTGTGGTGGCGGGGTTGGTGTTGGTGGAAACGGCCGTACTAATAGCTGGTGCTGCCGTGTTAGACACTGAGGTGATAACAGTGTCATTGGGGAGAGATTGATTGTAGATGGCAGCTCCGGCACCGGTGGCTGAGGCAGCAACGGCCGTAAGGGCAGCAGCCTTAATAAATTTTCGACGGCTTACAACCGGATTATCCTGATTTGTCATATCCATTCTCCTTGGGCAGATGGGGAGGCTAGGCTCCCTTAACAAGCTCAAAGCAAACTGCTTTTATTCGTGCGCCCAGAAGATTGGTTTAACAAACAGATATGCCCCAATTGGGCAGTCCGGTTTGAACCAACCTCAGGCATTTTAGCACGAATGTTCTAATTCGAGCAACCCTGATTTATATTCAATGGAAACCTGAATAGAGCAAAAAGTCACACCAATAGGACAAATTTCTAGTTTGACGGGGAAATCATTCTGGCTTGCTGTAGCCCAGCCGCTTAAGGGCGTTTTCGTTGCGCCGCCACTTGGGTTCGACCTTGACAAAAAGTTCCAGGAAAACCTTGCCTTCGATCAACGCTTCGATTTCTTTGCGGGCGGCGGCTCCGATTTGGCGCAGCTGGCTTCCTTTGGCCCCAATGACGATGGCTTTGTGGTTATCGCGCTCCACAAAAATGTTGGCACCGATGTAAGTGACGCCATTCTCGCGCTCTTTGAACTGGTCTACCTGCACGGCGACGCTGTAGGGAATTTCGTCTCGCAGCTGCAGCATCACCTGTTCGCGGACGAATTCGGCGGCCATGTCACGCACGTACACGTCTGTCACCTGGTCGGCGGGGTAGTAGCGTGGGCCTTGGGGCAGGGCTTTTACGATGAGACTGAGTAGTTCGTTACGGCCGTTTCCCGTCATCGCCGAAAAGAAAATCCAGGCAGCGTTGGGGGCCAGTGCCCGGTACGCTTCGGTATGGGGCATGACGTTTTCCGGGGCCGTGATGTCGCTCTTGTTGATGGCTAAAATAACCGGGATACCTTCGTCCAGCCCTTGTAGCTGTTCGGCAATGGCCCGGTCGCCAGGGCCGACGGGTTCGCTGCCATCTACCAGCCAAAGCACCACATCGGCTTCATTCAGGCTGTCTACGGCCGTTTCCACCATAAATTCGTCCAGCTTGTGGCGCGGCTGCATGAGGCCAGGCGTGTCCATGAAGATAATCTGGTATTCGGCCGTGGTCAAAATACCCAACTGGCGGCTGCGCGTGGTTTGCGGGCGCGGCGAAACGATATTGATTTTTTCTTGCAGCAGCCCGTTGATGAGCGTGCTTTTACCCACGTTGGGACGGCCAATGACGGCCACAAAGCCGGAACGATGATTTTCACTTGTTTCGTAATCAGAGGAAATGGGGTCTTGATCATTCATAAGTTCAACTGCAATTGGGTAATTGATGTTCGGGTAAAAATTACCCAGTTACTCAATTACTCAGCTATTTATCCTTCAAAATTCGGCTCAACTCCCGCCGGGTTAGCCCGACGCGCTCATCCCGCAGCAGGGGCAGGCGAATGCGGGCACGGCGGATGTCGTTTAAATCCAGTTTGGCGGTGACGAGCGCTTCTTCGTAGTAAGCACCCTGGCCCAGCAGATTGCCTTCAGGATCGTAAATGGTGGAGCCGCCGTAAAAGGTGACGCCATCTTCAAAGCCGGTGCGGTTGGTGTGTAGAACGAAGTTAGTAAACATGCTGGCGTACGCCTGGTTGATATGCTCCACCCAGCGGGCGCTGCCGATTTTTTGCTCGGTGGCCAGCCCGCGTCCTGGCGAAGAGGAGGTGAGAATGAGCATATCGGCCCCATCGAGCCAAAGCGTGTAAGCGGCGCTGACGTGCCAGAAATCTTCACAAATGAGGATGCCCACGCGGCCGAAGCGGGTGTCGAAGGCACGCAGATGGTCACCCCAGGCAAAGTAGCGCCCTTCGTCGAACATGCCGTAGGTCGGCAGGTACACTTTGCGATGTAAATGGACCACCTCGCCGCCGGAAAGGTAGGCGGCAGAGATGAAGAATTTTTGGCGCACGTCAGATTCCACAAAACCAACAACCAAATCCATGTCTCGGCTGGCATCCAGCAGCCTGGCGAAGATTGGATTTTTGTAGGTAGGCTGAATGGCGACGCTAAAGGCCAGATCGCGCAAGCGGTAGCCGGTCAGAGAAAGCTCAGGGAAGATGAGCAGTTCTACGCCACTTTCGGCTGCTTCTTCAATGGCGGCCAGATGGCGTTCTAGATTGGCTTCCAGGTTGCCAAGTTTTGGGGTGATTTGGGCGAGTCCGACTTTTAGTTTCATAGAATGTGTGTGCAAGTTTGCGAGTGAATTGAGTCTGCCTGCCTACTCGCCTGCTCGCTTACGGTTTTGATAACGGCCGTATTGTAACAGCATCCCTCCCGCAATGGCGAAAAGCAATGATAGCCAGCTATCTAGCCGCCAATTGGCGAGCATGCTTACGCTGTCTCCTCGCAAAAAGGTGAGGCCCAAATGGGTGAGGCTGACCAATATTAAGGTGATGGGGAAAAGACGGCCGTTTGCCCCCCGCTTTTGCCGCCAATAAATAAAAATTAGCAAGATCAGATTCAGCACCATGCCTAGTAGCTGCGTTTGGTAACGCACGGCAAAAACGCCAAACTGGTCTGGGAGGTCAGCAGCCAGGGGGCCAAGTGTTGTTGCGGCCCCATATGCACAGCCTTCTGCCCAGCAGGCAGCCCAGCCAGTCACGATGAGCAATAGGAAGGCGGGGGAAAAGAGCGCGGCATAGGCCAGAAACGGCCGTTTGCGCCACCAGCACCATAGCCCCAAGCCGATCAACCCACCTGCCAGTCCGCCAAAAGCGGTTAGTCCGCCTTGCCACAGTTGGAACAGTTCAGACGGCCGTTCGGCAAAGTAGCGCCAGTTTAAAAAGACAAAGCTTAAACGCGCCCCCAGCCAGCCAGTCAGCAGCGTGGCTAACGCCGCATCTGCCCAATTCGCCAATGGTTTTGAGTTTGCCTGGCGCTGGGTGATGGCCCAACCAAGCAAAATACCAACGGCAAAGACGGCCGTAAAGCTGTATACAAAAAAAGGGCCTAACCGCGTTAAGATAGGATACACGCACTCATCTTAAGCAATTCTGCCTTGCGGAGCAAACAATGACAGGCTGTGCCAGCGGCAGCGTCAGGTTAATTACCAATTGACTACTGAAAAAAAGAAGATTCACTGATTGCCAACAATAATCAATAGGAGTCGATGCTATAATATCGTCCGTTAGGCAGTGAAGAAACCATGCCCCTGTTCTTGATGTAGATAATGCGAGTAGATAGCTTGAAATCAATTTAATTTATGACTCCCTTAGATAAACTTTATTTTTCTGCATTCATCATTATTGGGCTGGAATTGGTCTTGATGATGTACATCTACATGTTGCAGCCGAAGCTGCCTGGCAATCGTCTGTTTGCTGTATACATGTTGGTATTAGCTATTAGCAGCTACTGTATTTTAATCGCCAGTACCGCCATCGACATTCCAACGATTTATAAAGCTTCTCACGTTCATACCGTGGCCACAATGATTGCTACCCCTTTACTCTGGCTTCTGGTTCTTTATTCATTTGTGCCTCGCTTGCGCTATTTGCGCTGGATCACTTTGATTTTTTTGACTTTAGTGGGTTTGCCCTTGTTTTATGGTTTTATTGATTGGACAACAGGGACGACCTACTTTTTTTCGCCTCGGCCTGAGCTTTATACAAATGGGTACGTGCCTATCCATGTGGTTTTAAACGGCCGTTTCGGCGAATTCTTCTTTACGATTTATATCACCATCCTCAACAGCCTCCTTGTTATTCCCATTGCAATTTTTGCTTTTTCCAAAATGCTGCCCGAGCGGTTGCGGCGTGCCGCCCGCGTCCTTTTGGTTTTGTCCATTTCCGTAGCATTGCTGTATGTTCCCTGGTTCAATATTCCTCTGGCCTTACGCAGTATGCTCACCCCGATTTTTGCGGCTTTTGGTGCTGCCTGGGTAGTGAGTTCTTACAATTTCTTCTCGCCGATTGAGCTGGCTACAAAGCAGGTGGTTGATAACGTGACCATTGGGTTAATGGTCTTTGATGAACAAATGTATCTTATGGACGCCAATGCTTTCTCTATGCAATTATTGTCTATCAATTTGGCGCAGGACAAGCATACGTTAACGCTGTCTCAACTGTTACAACGTCTGCTGCCCCAAGTAGAAAATGAATCGGAACTTGTTCAATTGCAAGCTGCTATCAAGCTTAGACCCGAGCACATTTATTACCAAGAGATCATTCTGAAAGACGGCCGTGTTCCCGAGACAGCTGATGGTGCTCAAAAAACCTGGTTAACTCTCAATATTCGCCCGATTTTCGACACCAATAAACTCTATATTGGCTCTTCTTGCACGGTTGAAGATTTAACCGTAGAGCGACGCACCCAGGCCTATATTACCGAAGCCCATCAAGCTATTGAACAATACGCCTACAACCAAGCATTGCTTAATGATATTACCCAGGCCGCCATTGGCACCTTCGATTTTGACCAGGATTTGTCATCATTGGCAGGACGTTTGGTGAGCGTTTTTGAAGCTGACAGCTGCTATATTATGGTATGGGATGAGTCAGAAAAAAGCATGAAGCCGTTGGTATCTTATGGTTTTGATGAAGAACTGATTCGTTCAATAAAGCGGCGGCCGGACGAACCTTCCCTTTGGGGGGAAATTTTGTCTCGTAAGCAGGCTATCCCTATTGGGAATTTATTGGAATCCCCTTATCTCAGTCGGCGGGTAGCCCAACTCCTCCCTGCGCGTGGGCTGCTGGCGCTGCCTATGGTGGCAGACACCCAGCCGGTAGGCGTGCTGCTGATTGGTTATGATCAGCCACGTGCTTTTACGCCAGAAGAGGTGAAGTGGGGAGAGCAAGTTGCGCGGCAGCTGACGCTGGCAATTTCCCAAAATCGCTTATTAGCTTCAGAGCGCAAGCAACGTGTGATGTTAGAAGCGCTGCAAGCAGCAGGGCAGGCGATTATCAGCACATTAGATTTCGAACAGGTCATGGACCGCATTTTGGAAGAGATTGCTCGTGTGGTGCCTTACGACACAGCTAACTTTGCGCTGGTGAGAAAAGGAGATGCCCATATTGTGCGCCGCCGTGGTTTTGAAAAAATTGATGGGCCAGCCGTTGACATTCAGGCAACCGATCACATGATTATTGACGAGGTGCCTACCCTAAAAACGATGTACGCGACAAAACGGCCGTTGCTCGTCTCTGACACGACAAACTCAACCATGTGGATGCAGCATATCATGGGCCATGTGAAATCCTGGATAGGCGTCCCCCTTATCGTGGGAGATAAGCCAATTGCCTTTCTGATGTTAGATAAAATGGAGGCAAATTTTTACCAGGTTCAGCATAAGGAGCGCCTTGTAGCCTTTGCTAGCCAATCTACCCTTGCTTTGCAACACGCTCAACTTTTTACTGAAATTCAGCGACGTGTTTCTGAATTAGAAGCCCTAAGCAGCATATCTGCTGCGCTGCGTTCTTCGGGCAGTGTGCAAAATATATTACAAGCGGTGTTGCAAGCCATGGTTGAAGTTTTATCCGCTCGGGTGGGGGTTGCCTTTTTGATTGATGAAGGACAATCGACGCTTACTTCTCAGGCGAGTTTCCCCCCAGCCTTCTATCCAATGGGCATTCATTATTTGTTGGGTGAGGGCATTACCGGTTACGTTGCCCAAACCGGGGAACTGCACGTTGCCACCGATTTAACCAAAGACGTACGGCGAAAATACAAGCCTAGCGAGCCACGCGAATTAGATAATCTTCAATCATCAATTGCCCTACCCCTCATCAGTGAGGATGCCATCCTGGGTGTTATTCATCTTGGTTTAGATACGGTCTACGAATTTGCTGAAGACGAAATTCACACGTTAAAGGCCATGTGCAATATTGTGGCCAATGGCTTGCAGCGTATTCAGGTGATGCAAACGTTAGAATCACGGGTTGCTAACCGAACCCGTGATTTAGAGATGGCCAATGAACAGTTGCAGGAACTGGATAAATTAAAATCCAAATTTATTTCTGATGTTTCCCATGAATTACGTACACCAGTTGCTAACCTGAGCATTTACATTAGCCTGTTGCAAAATGGAGACTTGGAAAAACGGGATCATTACATTTCTATTTTGCAGCAGCAGGCAAATCGATTGATGAATCTGGTGGAGGCGACACTTGGCCTTTCGCAATTGGAGATGGGTAATCAGGAATCGCAGTTTGGGCCAGTTAAGTTTAATAATATTGTAGAAGATGTTGTGCTTGGCCATCGGGCTCGGGCAGAGGCGTTTAGCTTGCGCCTGACCACACGACTACAGCTAGACTTGCCTATGGTGATGGGTAATCAAACTCAGCTGACGCAGCTCATTACAAATTTGATTGCAAATGCAATTAATTACAATCAGGTAGGTGGCGAAATCACCGTAGAAACAAATTTGGTAGAGGACGAATCAATGGTTTGCTTAAAGGTTAAGGACGATGGTATCGGCATTGAGAAGGCTGAATTGCCGCATTTATTTGATCGTTTTTATCGGGGTCAGCAAACGGGCCAGTCAAATATTCCCGGTACAGGACTGGGCTTAGCTATTGTAAAAGAAGTCGTGGACTCGCATTACGGCCGTATTGATGTGACCAGCCAGATTAATGAGGGAACGACCTTTTCCGTTTTCTTGCCGATCTACCAAGATGGCGAAATAGGATTAAAAAGTGAGGCAGCCACTTTTTTGTCCAACGAGCCGCCAGCGGCGTTACAAATGGAAGAAAAAGAATGAGCCAGGCGCGTCGTTTTTTAACGGCCGAATGGCGCTACCTGGTCATGTTGAATTACCATATTGATCCGATGGTGTTACGGCCGTTTCTTCCCCAAGGTACTGAACTGGATAGTTGGCAGGATCAAACCTTCGTGAGCATTGTTGGTTTTATGTTCCGCAACACACGTGTGTTGCGCGTGCCCATTCCCGGCCATATCAATTTTGAAGAGCTTAATCTGCGCTTTTACGTGCGTCGTAATGGGCCGGAAGGTTGGCGGCGCGGCGTGGTCTTCATCAAAGAGCTGGTGCCTCGCTGGGCCATTGCCACCACTGCCCGCCTGATTTACAACGAAAACTATATTTCGCTGCCGATGCGGCATGAGATTATGCTTGGTGAGGAGGAAACGGCCGTTTCCTACCAATGGCGTTGGCAAAAAGTGTGGCATTCGGTACAAATACAGGCACAGGGCCAGCCCCAGCCCTTGCAGCCCGGTTCCCAAGAAGAGTTTATAACCGAGCATTACTGGGGCTACGCCAGCCAACGGGATGGCGGTACGGTAGAATACCAGGTAGAACATCCCCCGTGGAACGTCTGGCCGGCGGCCAATCACCAATTTACATGTGATGTTGCCTCGCTGTACGGCCCTGACTTTGCCCCGGCGTTGCAGGCCGAGCCAGCTTCTGCTTTCTTGGCCGACGGTTCGGCCATAACCGTGCGACAGGCAGTCCGAATATATTAACAAGCCGCAGATTGTGCAGATTTGTGATTTTCCTTCTCTGCGCCTTTGCGTTTAAGATTTGAAGGAGAAAAATGGCACAGCAAGAAGTCCTGATGGAGCCTTGTAAAAAAATTGCCCTTGTGGCACATGATCACAAAAAAGATGATCTGCTGGCTTGGGCCAAATACAACCTGGAAATTTTGCAGGAACATACCTTGTTTGCCTCTGGCACCACCGGCTGGCTCCTGGAGAATGAACTTGGTTTAGACATTACCAAGTTGATGAGTGGCCCCTTGGGGGGCGACCAGCAAATCGGGGCCAAAATTGCTGAAGGGGAGATTGATACCCTCATCTTTTTTTGGGACCCATTGCAGGCCCAGCCACACGACCCAGACGTGAAGGCATTGCTGCGCTTGGCCACTGTTTGGAACATTCCTGTGGCCACTAATCGTACCACAGCCGATTTCTTAATCTCATCCCCGCTTATGCACAATGTCTACCCGCGTTTGCTCACCGATTACGATGAATATAAACAGCGTCTTAACCATATGTATGGGACAGATACCACAAAATAGGGCGGTGGATTATCTGGTAAATCCAAGTAAAATCTGGTGCTGTAAATTTCTGCGCTTTGGAACCGCTTCGTTAAGTAATTGGCAGATTTGCCATCAATCTTTTTGAAGAACTTTCTGCCAACTGCATAATAAAAAGGAGTTAATCATGGAAATTGAAGTCGCTGCACTCGATGCAGCCAATCTAAAAACACCTCCAACCGATGATTTTGGTTTTGGTAACAAATTTGCCAACCGGATGTTTAGCCAAAAATATAGCCCGGATAAGGGCTGGCACGATGCCAAAATTGGCCCGTACGAAAATTTTAGTCTGCCTCCCGCAACGGCCGTTTTCCATTATGCTCAGGAAATTTTTGAAGGCACCAAAGCATACCGCCGCGCCGATGGCAACATTAATTTATTTCGGCCGTGGGAGAACATGAAACGGTTCAATAATTCGGCTCGCCGCATGTCGATGGCCGTGGTGGATGAAGAAGATCATCTCAACGCCATCATTAAGCTCATCGAGATGGAGCATGATTGGGTGCCCAGCGCCCCCGGTGCCAGCCTTTACATTCGCCCCACCATGATAGCCACCGAACCGGCCCTCGGGGTGCATGCCAGCAGCACGTATCTCCACTATGTCATTGTGGGACCGGTGGGAGCCTATTTTAAGGAGGGTTTCAGTCCGGTCCCTGTTTACATCTCCGATAAATACCGTCGGGCGGTGCGTGGCGGTGTGGGCGATGCCAAAACGGGGGGTAACTACGCCGCCAGCCTTTTTGTGGGCGAGGAGGCCAAGAAAAAAGGGTACTCTCAGGTGCTCTGGTTGGACGCTGTTGAAGGGCGCTACGTGGAAGAAGTGGGCGCGATGAATATCTGTTTTGTCTATGAAGGCAAGAAGATTGTTACGCCACCGTTAACCGGCTCCATTTTGCCTGGCATCACGCGCAAGTCAGTCATCGAGCTGGGCCGTGACTTGGGCTACGAGGTATCTGAAGACCCGATAGAGGTGAACCAAATGCTGGCCGACGTGCAAAGCGGTAAAATCAGCGAGGTTTTTGGCTGTGGCACGGCGGCGGTTATCGCGCCGGTGGGCAAGTTTGGCTTTAAAGACGAGGAATATATCATCAATGATTACAAACCAGGACCAGTGTCTAAACATTTGTACGACGAGTTGACCGGCATTCAATACGGCCGTCTCCCCGACCGCTTCAACTGGACCTTAACCATTGATGTGAACTGACACCATTTGAGAGCCAATTTTGCCCGATTGATAGTTTCTGACGGCAAAATGGGACGATACTCGGGGCTGGATTCAGGAATGAGTCCAGCCTTTTTTGATTTTAGCGGTTGGTGGCTAGTTGTTCGTACAAGCGACTATTCACTAACTACCAACCACTAGACAATATGGAGACTTTTATGCGAGAAGTAGCAATTCTAGGCGTGGGGCAAACGGCCGTTCGCGAACAGTGGGACCAATCCATCCGGCAGCTGGCGGTAACGGCCGGTCGAGCCGCCATGCAAGATGCCGGGGTTGAGCAGGTGGATGCCATTTACGTAGGCAATATGACTAGTGGCCTGCTCAACCAGCAAATGCAGCTGGGTGCCCTTGTTGCCGATTATCTGAACCAGCATGGGGCCGAGGCGGTGAAGATGGAAGCGGCCTGCGGTTCGGCTGGTTCTGCCATGCGCCAGGGTTTGCTGGCCGTTGCCAGCGGTGAACTGGATGCTGTTCTGGTCATCGGCGTGGAAAAGATGACCGAAACGCCCTTCAAAGACACCACCGCTGCCCTTACCACCGCTGCTGATGCCGACTACGAAATTATTCATGGTGTTACCTTTGTGGGGTTAAACGCCCTCATCATGCGCCGTTATATGCATGAATATGGCTACCAGCGAGGCGACTTTGCCCCCTTTGCCTTAAACGCTCACGGCAATGGGGCCAAAAATCCCAATGCCATGTTCCAGCAGCCCATAACCCAACGCACCTACGAAAATGGGCGCATCGTGGCCGATCCCATAAGCCTGTTTGATGCGTCACCCATCGGTGATGGTGCAGCCGCCCTGCTGTTGGTGCCTGCTGAAAAAGCACCCAATGCGGTGCGCGTGGTTGGCTCCGCTTCTGCCACGGACACGTTGGCGGTGCATGACCGGCACGATTTGCTCTGGCTGACGGCGTCAGAGCAGTCGGTACAGCGGGCGTATGCCCAGGCGGGCGTGGGTCCGGAAAATATCGATCTGTTTGAATTGCACGATGCCTTTAGCGTGATGGCGGCCCTTTCATTGGAAGCCACCGGCTTTGCCGAACGGGGACAGGGGGTGCGGCTGGCACAAAAAGGGGCAATTTTCCCCGACGGCCGTATTCCCATCTGCACCATGGGGGGGTTAAAGGCTAGGGGGCATCCCGTGGGTGCCACCGGACTCTACCAGCTGGCAGAAGCGACTTTGCAGCTGCGTGGCCAGGCGGGTGAAGCCCAAATTGCCGATGCCCGCATCGCCATGACGCAAAACATTGGTGGCAGCGGGGCCACCATTGTGACGCATATCTTGCAACGGCCGTAACCGCGAAACCTGACAGGTTTTCATGACGCGCCTGAAATCAAGCCGATTCTGTTTGGCAAAGAACCATTTTGATTAGATCCCGTTGCAAACCTGTCAGGTTTTATTGAAAGCAGTCAACCCCAACATCTGACAAATCTTCTGGCAATCCCCGTGGGCGATTAGGAAATAATTCCTAATTGCCCACTTTTTGCTTCTTTTTAACAGAATCTTTAAGGTGAATGGTTACAATAGATTAGCTAAGAAATGGCGCTGCGCTATTTGGCGTCAGTGCTCCTCGCAACAAATCACTGGCGAGAAGAAAGGGACCTTTGTGTTACATTTGAACCGCAAACACCACGCTCAAGTCTCACCGCACCTGCGCTCCGTTTTGCAACAAATTGTGGATGATGTTGTGAATCGGTTGGGTTGTTTGGGTGCGTTGGCCATGACATTAGAAAATGATATGGGGCTGTATGTACGGGCCTCGGCGTTTACTGTGCCAAACGGCCGTCTGCAGCAAGTGTTTGCCCAAAGCCATGTTACATTTGAACCGGGTCAGGCGTTAATGTACCTCAATGATGCCCGCCATCGCTACAATTTGGGCGTTAGCGCTGTTAACAGCGTTAACGCCAACAATGTTGGCCAGTCGAGTCCGCACCACCTTATTTCCGAACGATTGTATGATTTGTTACGGCCGTTAACCGACCGGGCTACTGCTGATGAAATGCAGGAGGAACTGAATGTAGCCCAGGTGGTCGCGGTTCCGCTGATGGTGCAAAAAGAAGTGGTTGGGGCGATTATGGCCCTGACGCAAGACAGCTTCACCCATCGGGACGTCGATTTTTTGGAAGCGTTAGGCAATTTGGCCGCAGCGGCCATCCAAAATAATTTCCGTCTCACCGCCATGGAATCATTGGAGCGCGTTATTTTTGGCTTGCAATCGCGCATGACGGATGAAACCCGCGTCCTGCAATCAATCGTGGACGCGGTGGTCCAGGAACTAGGGTATGAAGGGGCCATGGTGGCCACCCTGGAAAATGGCAACGCTTTGCCGGTGCGCGCTTATGCTTTGGATGACACACCGCAGATTTTGTCCCATTTGGAGAACAAAGCGGGCATGACCCTGCTCAGTGCCAAATCGGTGGTGTATTTGGACAAACCCCGCTACCAGGCAAACTTGAGCGTGCGTGCGGTGAAAGGGATCGACGGCCGTCCGCAAAAGTTCCTCACCTCTGATCATTTGTATGATTTGTTACGGCCGTTTGTGAACCGTTCCCTGGCTGATTTTGCCCAGCGCATGTTGGGCATTCGGCAGGTCATCGCTGTACCTTTTTTTGTGGAAGATGAAGTCGTTGGCAACCTGTTTGTGGCGTCGCGTCGCGATCATTTTTCCTCCTGGGAAACCTCCTTGCTGACGACGTTCAGCCAGCAAGCAGCGGCGGGCATCCGCAATGCGCGCCTCTATCGTGAGGCAGAAGAGCAGCGCCGCATTGCCGAGCTGTTTAGCCGCATGGCCTTTAGCGCCACGGCTTCTGTGCATGGCCTCAGTAATCATCTCAACGTCATCGGTAATTACATGCAAATGCTGCAAAATCTAGAGATGTTTTCGGATAGCCAACGGCAAGAGCTTGCTGCATCCATGCCCCAAATGGTCGAGCGTATCCAAAAATCGCTCCGTTTGTTGGATAACCTCCATGAGCCTTGGCACCATACAACGGACAAGGCCGTTGAGGTGAACAATTGTTTACGCCGGGCTATGCGCGAACTTTTCCCGGGCTGGCGCTGGACGGAAACGGCCGTTAACGAAACAACCATCACGCTGCCTAACGAGCAAACCCTCACCCTCACCTTAGATTTAGCAAATGATCTTCCCCCCGTACACACAACCCCCGATATGCTGTCCGAAGCCTTTCGCGTCATCTTGAAAAACAGCTATGAAGCGATGTTAGATCGTCATAAATCTGGCACTATCCGGCTGACCAGCCGTTTACAGGCACCGGATCGGCTGCAAATAATAATTCAGGATAGCGGCGTAGGCATTCAGCCAGAAGATCTGGCCCATATTTTTGAGATGGGCTGGAGCAGTAAAAAAGAAGGCAACGGCATGGGCTTTGGCCTCTTCTGGACCCGTGACTTTATTCAGGGGTTGGGCGGCTCTATTTACGTCGATAGCCAGCCAGGGCATGGCACCACCTTCGACATTTCCCTTCCCATCGCCAAGTAGTCGAGGTTACCAGACCTCGCCTTCGTTTTCCCTAAACCGCTACCCGATCTAAGATTTTGTCGGGCCTGGTTTAGCGCGATTCTTTGTTTCATTCCCAAAAGCTGTAAAAACCTATAGATTTGTTGCCATATATTTGCAGTTTGCTATAGTTTTTTATATGGATAGCGACTGGATCAATCTCAGCGAAGCGGCTGACCTCTTGGGGGTCCATCCAGCCACGGTGCGTGCCTGGGGAGACAAGGGCGATTTGCCCATGCAGCGTACCCCCGGTGGGCATCGCCGCTTTCGCCGGGCAGACGTGGAAGCCCGCGCCGTTGTGCCTGACCATGCCCAAACGAACGTGGTGCAGCTGGTTGTGCAAAATATGATCGGGCGGGCGCGCCTGGAGCTAACCGATGGTGCCTTGAATGATGCGGCTTGGTATCAGCTGCTTGACGATTCGGCACGGCAGGAATTGCGTCAGCTTGGGCACCAACTGTTGCAATTGGTTTTGCAGTATTTGGCGCAAGAAGTGCCACTGCAAATAATTCAGGCTGAAGCCAGGAAAATCGGGCAGGATTATGGGCGTTTGGGACGTCAGAGTGGCCTCTCTCTGGCGGAAACGACTCGTGCCTACCTTTACTTTCGCGATTTTTTGTCCCAAACCGTCTACGACATGGCAGAAACCATCGGCACCCAAGGACCCATTCATTGGGGCCAAATTCACCAAAAAATTATCACCATTACCAACGATGTGCTGCTGGCTATGGTGGCGGCACATGAGGAACTGCGTAATGAAGTCTGAGCAAAACCAACTCTCGTTTAGCCTGTGGCGTTTGCTGCGCCTGAGTAGCTTCCAAATTGGCTCAGCTATGGGCGATATTTTGGTAACCAGCATCTGGAACCGAGTGATGATTTCCCAGTTTGGTATTCCGGCGGCCCCCGTTAGTTTGCTGATTGCCCTGCGTTATTTGCTGTCGCCGCTGAGTTTGTGGGCGGGATACCGGTCGGATACACGGCCGTTTCTGGGCATGCGGCGTACATCATACATTTGGTTGGGTCGGGGATTGATGGTGCTTTCGCTGCCGCTGCTGGGCTGGAGCTTGATGCGCTTTGCCGCGATGCATGACGCAGGCAGTGCATCTGAGCTGTTGGGGTGGGCGTTGGCGGTGATGTCGTCGCTGCTGTACGGTGTAGGGACGCTTATCTCTGGCAGCCCGTATCTGGCGCTGGTGCGGGATTCTGCACCCAAAGCCCGGCAAGGATTGGCTATCAGCATGGCCGAAACCGTGCTCATTATCTTTTTTGCCATTGTGGGTATTACCTTCAGCTTTTGGATGGAAGAATTTGATCCAGCGATTTTTTGGGAAATGATTTTTGCCACGATGATTATCGGCGGCTTTTTCTGGCTCTTTTCTATTTGGGGCGTGGAGCGTTCGATTCGGCAGGAAAAAGGCATTACCCTGGAAGAGGAATTGTCTGCCGTGCAGCAGCTGGCAGTGCAGAGTAATCTGCTGGCCACCATCCGACGCATCTGGCAAGATGAGCGCACCCGTCGGTTTTTTATTTTTCTGTCGTTGGCCACTTTTTCTGCCTGGGCGCAGGATGCCATTTTGGAGCCGTTTGGGGCCGAGGTGTTCGATCTGCCATTGTCGCGGACGACGCGATTTAATAGCTACTGGCAGGCCGCTACGGTACTAACGCTGGTGGGTGGCGCGTATTTATGGCGCAAACGGCCGCCTGAACGACAGCGGCGTGTCACTAATGGGGGTTTGGTGACGATGGCTTTGGGGATGGGGTTATTGGCGGCAACGGCCGTTTTCCATCAGGTTCACCTCATTGAAATTGCCCTGCTGCTGTTTGGTGCCGGTTTTGGCGTGTACACCTTTGGCGGGTTGAGCCTCATGGCTGTCATGTCGTCGGACAAAGAGGCCGGAGCGTATTTGGGCTTGTGGACCATCTCTGTGGTGGTGTTTAAAGGCTTGGGCACCTTTGCTGGCGGCGCGCTGCGCGATCTGTTTTTGCTAAACCTCGATTTTGGTGTTGGGTTGGGCTATGGTTTGATCTTTTTGTTGGAGGCGGTGGGGTTGGCAACGGCCGTTTACATCCTTACCCGCGTCGATGTGTTGGGCTTTGCTCGCGAAATGGGCCGCCTCCTCAGCCGCAGCGATGTGCAAATTGCCAGCGCCGATTAATAAGACATGGTTTGTAGCCATTGCTACATTCAATAGCCAAAACCTATGCTAATTTGGCCATTGTGTCTGAAGGACGGCCGTATTTTTCAGGTAAATTATCTATGAGCGATAATTACTTGCTTTGATAGCATTGAAGAAGATGAACACAAAAAACCCGTTTTCAACCTATTCCGCAAGCTGCATGTGTTGTTGTATGTGTCCCAGCAAGGGGCCGGATGCAACACGTTTGGTTGGGTAAACAAAACGGAGTGTTAAAACCCATATAAAACGATGCGGCACTGCCCCAGAAAGATTTTGGAGCAGTAGCCGATAAGAAAGCCCTCAAAAGCCCAGGATACTGCTCCTGGGCTTTTTTTATTTCCCCTATTTTCCCGGAAACTGATCGGAAGCCAGCTATCTGAGAGTTTCCGGGAAAATTCAGAGAACGAAAGGAGAAACCATGTTACAAACTTCAACCTGGAAGGACCGTCTGCAAACCCAGATGGCTGACGATTTGGCGCATGAGATTGACGTCTTTGAGGGCCAGATGGCGCTGCGCAAACAGGGCAAGCTAGATGAAAAAGTGTTTGCTGAAACGCGCCTGCGTCGGGGCGTTTACGGCCAGCGCTACGACAACGGCCAGCGGCATGATGGCTTTCAAACCCAAACCCTCGACTATCCATTGAGCGACATCGTCAAGGGGCCAGATACTTTGTGGGATGCCCCTGGGATGATGCGCATCAAAATTCCCTTTGGCGGCCTGACGGCCGTTCAATTGGACGTAATGGCCCAGCTGGCCGAAGAATACGCCGACGATATTCTGCACGTTACCACGCGCCAGGACATTCAACTGCACTTTGTCCACATCGAAGACACGCCCGACTTGATGCGCCGTTTGGCGGCTGTGGGCATCACCACGTTGGAAGCATGTGGTAATTCAGTGCGAAATGTTACCGCCTGCCCTTTGGCCGGTGTCTGCCACACCGAAACCTTTGATGTGACGCCCTATTCCAAAGCGTTGGCCACCTACTTGCTGGGCCACGATGATGTGCAGGATTTCGGCCGTAAGGTGAAAATCGCGTTTTCCGGCTGTGAGCATGAAGCGTGTGGCCTGGTAAAAATGCACGATCTGGGCTTTTTGGCCCGCGTCAAAGAACAGGACGGCAAGCTTAAGCACGGCTTTGATATTTACGTAGGCGGTGGATTGGGTACCGTGCCGCATCAGGCCAAGCTGCTGGCTGAATTTGTGCCAGAAGAGGAAATTTTCCCCATTTCCCAGGCGGTGGCCCGCGTGTTTGCCCGACATGGCGAAAAACGGAACCGCAACCGGGCGCGGCTAAAATTCCTGGTATCTCAGGTGGGTATTGAGGAGTTCCGGCGGTTGGTGGCAGAGGAGCGCGAGACTTTGCCTCACGACCCGCGCTGGACGGCGTACCTGGATGAGTTGCCCAATTACAGCGATACACCAGCCAGACCGCCCATTCGCCTGGAAGATTTTAGCGCGTCTGAAGAATACAAAAATTGGCAGCGCACCAATGTTTACTGGCAGCGGCAGCCGGGTTACGCTACGGTTACGGTGAACCTGCCGCTGGGCGATTTGTCCAGCGAACAAGCGTTTCAGCTGGCGGATATTGCCCGGAAATATGTGGGTGACAACCTGCGCACGACGGTGGAGCAAAACATGGTGCTGCGCTGGGTAGCTGAGGCTGATTTGCCCGCGCTGTTTGAGGAGTTAACGGCCGTTCACCTAGCCACACCCGGTGCAGGAACCATCATAGACATTACCAGCTGCCCCGGCACCGATACCTGCAAGCTAGGTATCGCCTCTTCGCGTGGCCTGGCCGGTGAGCTGCGCACCCGACTGGCGGCGCAAAATGCCACCTTACCCCAGGCGGTAAAAGATTTGCGTATCAAAATTAGCGGCTGCTTTAACTCCTGCAGCCAGCACCATGTGGCCGACATTGGCTTTTTTGGCAACAGTCGCCGCCGCAACAACCGCACCGTGCCCCATTTCCAGGTGGTGCTGGGCGGCAAGTGGCAGGAAAACGGTGGCGCGTATGGCCTGGCGGTGGGGGCGGTACCTTCTAAAAAGGTGCCGGAAGTATTGGATGCCATCACCAACCGTTACGTAGAGGAGCGGGAGCGGGATGAAAAGTTCCAGGATTGGATCGGCCGTTTAGGCAAAAAAGAAGTGCGCAAAATGCTCACCACTTTCACGGATGTTCCGCTGTATGAAGCGGACAAAACGTTCTACTCTGATTGGGGCGATCCGCGCGAGTTTGGCATTGGCGACATGGGTGTGGGTGAATGCGCCGGTGAAGTTGTTACCTTATTCTCATTTGAGATTGCCAAGGCGGAGGGCGTGCTGTTTGATGCGCTGCTGGCGTTGGACGACGCCGATTACGCGCTGGCCGATGAGCGCGCCTACCAGGCGATGATTTTGGCAGCGCGGGCACTGGTGCGGAACCAATATTTGGACGTGGGCGATGATCCAGAAGATATCGTCAATGAGTTTCGCCAGCGGTTCTACGACACGCAGCTTTTTTATGATCGTTACGCTAAAGGCAAGTTTGCTCGCTATCTGTTTGCTCGCCATGACAATCAAAATCCAAGCCTGGACGTCGATTCGGTGCGGCAACTGGTGGAAGAAGCGAATTTGTTCATCGAAGCGTGCCATGCTTGCGATGCGCGGTTGGCCGGGGCTTTGGCTGGCGGCGTTTCGCTTTAATTACTGCATTACTTGTCATTCTGAATGAAGCGCAGCGAAATGAAGAATCCCACCGGACACAATCTGGTAAAAGCCTGGGCTGCAATAGGTGAAGTCTATAGGGATTCTTCGCTGCGCTCAGAATGACAACTAACAGGAGAAATAATGATGTTACCAGAAAGAATTAGCGTGAAGTTTTTTGTTGAAGATGGAGAAGCGGTGGAGCCGTCGGTGTTGATCCCCTTGTTTCATCAGTGGATTCGGGAGCGGCACCTGCCGGGACTGCCCATTGACGTGGCCGACTATAAGCACGTGCCGGATGGTCCCGGCGTGCTGCTGATGGGGCACGAGGCGGATTATGCCTGGGACGGCCGTTTCAACCGCATCGGCCTCCTTTACAAACACAAACGAGAATGGCCCGGTGAATCATTTCAAGAACGCTTGAACCATGTGCTGGACCGGGCCAGACAGGCTCTGGCGCTATTTCCAGAGGCACCTGACCTGCCAAGGATTACATTTCACACTGATGAGCTGGAAATTTCTTTTCCAGATCGGCTGAATGTGCCCAATACCCCGGAAACGTTGGCTGAATTGCGCGAGGTGCTTACGGCCGTTTTCCAAACAGTCTACCCTGATCGAGACATCGTGCTGACCCATGTCCACACCGATGCGAGACGGCCGTTTACCCTCAACGTCAGCCTGGTACCAATTCACCAGCTGGTGGAGGCGTAACCGATGGCCGCGACTGGTATTGTATATCTGGTAGGCGCTGGCCCCGGCGATCCCGATTTGATCACCGTGAAAGGGGCCAAATGTTTACAAATGGCTGAGGTGGTCGTTTATGACCGGCTGGCTAACCCGGTTTTGCTGGATTTGGTGCAGCCGTGGGCTGAGAAAATTTACGCGGGCAAGGAACCACAGCGCCACCGTTTGAGCCAGGAAGAAATTAACAACTTGCTGATTGCCGAGGCGCAAAAAGGCAAAACCGTGGTGCGTCTGAAGGGCGGCGATCCATTTGTCTTTGGTCGCGGTGGTGAGGAATGCCTGGCGCTGGCCCGATCCAACGTGCCGTTTGAGGTAGTGCCGGGCATCAGCAGTGCCCTGGCCGTGCCCGCTGCCATCGGCATCCCGGTGACGCAGCGCCAGGTGGCCCAAACATTCACTGTGGTGACTGGCCATACGGCAAACGATCCGTTTGGCACCGATTGGGCCGATCTGCCCCAGCACGGCACGCTGGTCATTTTGATGGGCGTGAAGCATTTGCCCCAAATTGTGGCGCGATTGTTGGCAAACGGCCGTACCCCCACAACCCCTGCCGCCACTATTCGCTCCGGCACGCTGCCTGAGCAGGAATTTGTGGTAGGCACCCTGGCCGACATCGCCGAAAAGGCCAAGCATTTGCCGCCGCCGGCTATCACCATTGTGGGCGACGTTGTGGCCGTACACGAACAGTTAGCAACAGCTGGCGCAAGGTTCTTCAGGCAAAATCAGGCAGAAGTAATTTATCAATGACGCTACTGAAAGGATGAACCGCAGAGAACGCGGAGGGCACGAAGAATAAAAATTACTCAGCGTTTTCTGCGGTGAAAAAATGAAGATCCGCAAATTAATAAGGATGTATGTTGAGCAATGAATCATTTGAGTCTAGTTGAAAATAAACCACGCTCCAGCTGGTTTCCGGCCAATCTGGACCCACTAAATCGCCGGTTTGAAAAATTACCAACGGCTGATGTGCTGCGCTGGGGCTTAACCACCTTTGCCGACGATATTGTACTGTCCACCGGCTTTGGACCATCCGGTATTGTTTTGATGCACATGGTGTCGCAAATTCGGCTGCGGACGGCCGTTTTCTATCTGCAAACCAATCTCTTCTTCCCCGAAACATTAGCCCTGCGCGATGAGCTGAGCGAACGATTGGGGTTGCAGTTTACCGAAGTGCATTCCGGTCTTTCGCTGAATGAGCAAGCGCACCAGTTTGGGGCAGCGCTATGGCAGCGCAATCCCGATCTGTGCTGCCGCTTACGCAAAGTGGAGCCGCTGCGCCGCTATCTGGCCGACAAAAAAGCGTGGATCACCGGGATTCGCCGCGACCAGTCTCCCACGCGCCGCCAAACGCAAATTGTCTCCTGGGATAACGCCAATCATCTGGTGAAGCTCTGCCCGCTGGCTGGCTGGACGCAGGATGAGGTGTGGGAGTACATTCGTCAGCACGATTTGCCCACCAATATCCTTCACGATGAAGGCTATCCTAGCATCGGCTGTATGCCTTGCACCCGCCCTGTTGCGGCGGGCGAGGATGAACGCGCAGGCCGCTGGGTTGGGTCGGAAAAGCTAGAATGCGGTATCCACATCCAGCCGGACGGCACGATTGTGCGGCTGAGCCAACTGGCGGTGAACGGGAGTCGGTAATATGAAACCATATCCTATTTTTTTAATTGGTTTAGAAAATAGACATTGCATTGTGATTGGCGGGGGGCACGAGGCAGAAGGCAAGGTCAAAGGCTTGCTGGATTGTGACGCCACAGTGACGGTGATTCATCCAACATTAACGCCAACCTTGGCAGCGTGGGCCGATGCGGGGCAATTTACCTGGCTGCAACGGCCGTATCAACCAGGCGATCTGCACGGCGCGTTTTTAATCATTGCCGAGCGAGCCGACCCCGACACCAACGCCCGCATCTGGGACGAGGCGGAAGCGGAAGGCGCGTTGGTCAACGTGATGGATGACGTGGCCCACTGTAATTTTGTGGCCGGTTCGGTTGTGCGGCAGGGGCATCTTACGGTCTCCATTTCTACCAGCGGAGCGGCTCCGGCACTGTCGGTGCGCCTGCGCCAAAAAATGGAGCAGGAATTTGGCCCGGAGTATGCCACCTTTTTAGCCTGGATGCAGCAGCTTCGTCCTCCGATGAGCCAGCAGTATCCCGCCTTTGGCGAGCGCCGCGAGCGTTGGTATGAGATGGTTGATTCTGACATTTTGGAATTGATTCGAGACGGCCGTTTCGATTTAGCTCGCCAGCGGCTGGTGGAAATTAGCGGTATTGAGGTGTCTGATATGTTGTCGCCCGAAGCAGTGTCATAAATGACACCAATTCCCGGAAACTGCGTGTAGATTTGTGCCTCTGATTGAAAGTTTCCGGGGAAGTTCAGTCGGGGAAGTTGAAACCGAGCTGGCGAACCTGAGGGGCTTCGATTTTGCTCACGCCCACGCCCAGCAGGCGCATTTTTTGGCCGGGGGGCCAATGCTCCGCCCAAATCGCTTCGGCCACGGCATAAATCGTTTCGGCATCGTCGATGCCCACTTCCAGCGAGCGCTGCCGGGTAAAGGTAGTGAAGTCGGCCCAGCGAAACTTGACGGTGACGGTGTGGGCCACCAGCTGTCGCTTTTGCAGCGATTGGGCCACCTTGCCCGCCATTTTGTGCAGCTGGTTGCGCAATTTGTCCGGGTCGGCCACGTCCTGGTTAAAGGTCCACTCCTGGCTAATGCTTTTGGCCAATCCCCGATCTGGCTGCACGGAACGGCCGTCCACCCCCTTAGCTCTCTGTTTAAGCGACACCGCCTGGTTGCCAAACGCCCCTTGCAGCAAGCCCAAATCGGCCAATGCCAACTGTTCGCAAGTGTGGATGTTGAGCTTGGCCAATTTTTCGGCCGTACGCGGGCCAATCCCCCAAATAACGCGGGTAGGCAGCGGGGCTAAAAAGGCAGCTTCTTCTCCCGGCGGCACCACGGTGAACCCTTCCGGCTTATCGTGATCAGAGGCGACTTTGGCGACCAGCTTGCTGCTGGCCAGCCCCACGGAGCAGGGGAGATCGGTTTCGTTTTTAACGGCCGTTCGTATTTCCGCCGCCTTTTCCTCAGGATTGTTCCATTCGGACAAGTTAACATACGCTTCATCGACGCTCATCTGCTCCACGTTGCCGTACCGGTTCAGGATGATCATCACCTGTTTGGAACATTCACGAATGCGTGCCCAATTGGCTGGGGCGATTTTTAGCTTGGGGCAGAGGCGAACGGCCGTACTCATCGGCATGGCGGAACGGACGCCCATTTTGCGCGCCTCGTAACTGGCCGAAGCCACCACGCCACGCTGGTCCGGCTGGCCACCAATGGCCAACGGCCGGTCCGCATCTTGGGGATGATCCAAAATATGCACATTGACATAAAATGCATCCATATCCAGATGCAAAATGGCACGGGACCACGGTTTGTCGCTCATGGTTGGTGCGCCTCCGGCTGGATGGGAGCCTGGGCTGGCAGCAGCGGGGCTGTGAAATAGGTTTGCAAACTGTAGCGCGTCACCGGGGCGATGAGGCGCTGGGCGCGATTGGCAATATCGGCAAAACCGCCGCCCAAAAACCAGATGGCGGCCCCTTTTACCTGCGGGTAAGCGGCGTACAGTTCCGCCGCCCAGGCGATGTCGGCCAGTGCCTGATCCGCCGGGGGCACTTCTTCGTACGTCCAGCCCCATTCGGTGATAAGCACCGTGGGACGGGGGATGCCGTATTGATCGGCAATCTGGAACAGTGTTTGGAAACGGCCGACTTTATACGGATATTCATGGCCAATGTCGTCGCGCAGGTAGCTGTATTCGTGTAGCGCAACGGCCAACTGGTTAGGATTATCGCCTGCCAGTCGCAAGAAGGCCAACATACTGGGTGTTTGCCAATCGGTGGGTTCTGGTTCGCCAGAGGCCCAGCCAAACGCGGCCCAGTGGAACCCTTCGTTTAGAGCCAATTCGGCCGTTTTCAGGGCAAACTGCCCCAGCCATTCCGCCTGATTTTTGTCCACTTCGTTGATTGTCTCCAGCCAGACCAGATTGGGGTCCAGCTCTGGTGGGAAGGCGTCGCGGTGCATTTGCCAATGTAGCTCGGCGGCCTGGTCGGGCGGCAGGCTGTAGTTGGGCACGTCCCAATCGTAGTCAGAGCCGCCCTGGGCCGATTTGCGATAGACCAGCACATGCGGCACGCCGCTCTGCCGCATCATTTCCTGGGC
Organism: Promineifilaceae bacterium (SeqCode); assembly: GCA_050292445.1. Taxonomy (GTDB): domain Bacteria; phylum Chloroflexota; class Anaerolineae; order Promineifilales; family Promineifilaceae; genus Leptofilum. The sequence goes on from JBNKLQ010000016.1 coordinate 23,566, forward strand.
CAAAAAAATCGGTTGGGCATTGTCTACGCTTTTAAGGAAAAAGGGGATGCCTGCCGCATCCAGCGCCCGCATCCATTGTTCTAATCCAGCTGTGTTGCCGCTAATACCCACATGGAAGCCGATTTTTACGGGGGCAAAGGCGACGCCCTGGGCGGCCAGTTCATCGCGTACGGCCGTAAAATCAAGCGTAGGGTAAGGGGTGGGACTGGGAACGGCCGTTTGTGTTGGGGGTAGCGGTGTGACGGTGGCCAAATCAGGATTTTTCACCAGGGGCAAAAAAAGCTCGCTGGCTGTGTCATCCAAAGTGGGTGCTGGGCCGGGAGTGGGGCTTGGAACAGACGTTTGTGTCATCACTGGGTATGCTTCGGGGCTGACCGGCGTGTTTGGCAAGGGATAGCCGTCATCTGGCGGGGGCACTTCTGTGACCTGGCTCAGCGCAGCCGGTGTGGTGGCTGATGCTGGTTCAGGCGTGGGTGTTGGGGCAGATTGGCAAGCGGCGAGTACGGCCGTTGCCAAAAGCAGCCAGCCTAATAGTTTGATCCTGACCAACCCCCTCCCTAACCCTCCCCCTGTGAGGGGGAAAGGACTGACTCCCTCTCCCTTTAAGGGAGAGGGTTGGGGTGAGGGTAATTTACCCAACCGTGATTAACTCGCGGGTCATGGTAGTCAGGCTACGGTAGCCCTCGGCGGTGATGACGACATCATCTTCAATGCGCACGCCGCCGCGACCGGGCAGGTAGATGCCTGGCTCAACGGTGAAAACATTGCCCACAATTAGTGGCTCCGTGTTGGCTTCCATCATGAAGGGGGGTTCGTGCCCTTCCACGCCCAGGCCGTGCCCAGTGCGATGGATGAAATAGTCGCCGTAGCCTGCGTCTTCGATGACTTCGCGGGCGGCACGGTCCACATCTTGCCCGGTGGCACCGGGACGGGAGGCAAGGACGCCTTGCTGGTTGGCCAGCTTGACCGTTTCGTAAATGTGGCGCAGCTCAGGGTCCAACGCGCCCACAGCAAAGGTGCGGGTGATGTCGGATGGGTAGCCATCAACCAGACAGCCCCAATCGATGACGAGTAGATCGCCTTCTTGCAACGGCCGTTCCGTAGGCACGGCGTGGGGGGAGGCCCCATTTGGCCCAGCAGAGACGATGGGGCCAAAGGCAATCGCGTCGGCCCCTTCTTCCAGCTGGTATTGGGTGAGCAGTGCCGCCACTTGCTTTTCGGTCATGCCAATTTCGATTTGAGGGATGAGCCGCTCCATGGCCCGCTCGGCGATGGCGATGGCCCGCGCCATCGTGGCGATTTCTTCGGCATCCTTGACAGCGCGCAGGGCCATCAGGATGGGTTCCGCATGGGTAGTGGTGAGGCCAGGGGCGTACCGCTTAAGCAGTTCCAGCTCCAGTACCCGCATGTGCAGCGCCTCGACTCCCAGTAGATAGTCGGACAGCTCCAGGTGGGCGCAGGCCTGCTGGAACGCGCCCGTATACCCTTCGTCGTCGTTCCAGGCGAAGATGCGGTCTTCCGGGATGCCAGCGGCGCGGGCTTTCATCGCTTCCAGGCCAGGAATCACAATGGCGGGTTCGTCATCAGCGGGGAAGAAGAGCACAATCGGCCGTTCGCTGACGTGGCTGTGGATGCCGCTAAGGTAGGCCATGTTGGGGCCGGGCACCAGGGCAATGCCATCGACGCCGTGGGCCAGAATTTGGCGGGTTAATTTGTCGAGGCGGTTCTGGTTCATCTGTGTGTTTCCTTATAAATTTTGGTTCAAATAAATATTGGGTGGGATAGGTACGATTATTTTTCGTCTAGCTCAATGAGTGGTGTGCCTGCCTGGACAGATTCGCCTTTGGCACAGTTGATAGCGGTGACGGTGCCATCATAGGGGGCCTGGATGGGAATGACCATCTTCATTGATTCTAACAGGATGAGCTTGTCGCCATCTTGTACCTGGTCGCCAACGCTAACTAAAATATCGGCGACAACGGCGGGAATGGTGGCAGATAGCGAGACGTCGAGGTTGGCAGCACCCGCGCTGCGTGGCAGGACGCGCTCATATTGATGGGTACGGCCGTTCAACCAAATCATCCGCTGGACCCCATCTTTATGCCCCACCAGCCGCCACTGCTGGCGCAAGCCATCTGGCAGAGTGCGCTCTAGCAGAATACCGTTTTCACTTTGGCTGATGAGCTGGAAAACGGCCGTTTCCCCGTCTAGCTCAACCTGGATTTCGCTACCCTGGCGGCTGGCTTGCACACGTTTTTCAACGTCATTTTGGCGTAGGATAAATTCTTTCATGCGGATGGCTGCTCCAAGACGGCCGTTTCTTCTTCTAGCGGGGCTACCTGTAATTTCATGCCCTGAACCTGACCCACGCGCACCTCGTCGCCAAATTGAATGGGCTGCCTGGCAGCCGCCTGCCAAATCTCCCCTTTGAGGAGAATCGAGCCGCGATACAGATCGCCATCGACCATGAAGGTATCGCGCGCGGTGCCAATTTGCCCTAACATGCCTTGCGAGCCGGTGATCGGCTGGGCTTTTTGGGCACGGATGGCAAATGTTAGGATGAAGACAAAAAATGCGGCAGTGACCAGCGCGATGGCAATGGCTGCCGGAATAGAAAGGCGTACAAATTCGGGCGTGCCCGCATTGAAAAGCACCAATAGTCCGGCGATAAGGGTTGCTGTGCCAGTGATGGCCAAGGCTCCATGGGTTGGCGCTTTGATTTCCAGCCCTAGCAACACAAAGGCGACAAGGATCAAGCCCAACCCCAAATAGTTGACGGGCAGCTGCCCCAGGCCATACAGGCCAATGCCTAAAAACAGGACGCCAATGAAGCCCGCCACCCAGCCGCCAGGATTAGAAATTTCGATGATGATCGCCTGGACGCCAATGGCCATCAAAATAGAGACGAGTACGGGATTGGTGAGGGCCAGTAGCAAATTTTCGATGAAGGTGAGGGGGATGGCAGATTGGTTGATTACGGCCGTATTCAATAACTGCTCTTCCCCGTTGACAATGACGGTACGGCCGTTCAACGCGGCTAACAACTCTTCGGGCGTGGTGGCGATGGCATCAATGAAGCCAGCATCCAATGCTTCCTGAGCGCTGACAGCGCGGGCATCCTCAATCATCGCTTCGCCCAGAGCCACAGCCTCAGGGCCACGCCACTCCGTCAGGCTGCGAATGGTTGCTTTCAATGCTTCCACTTCTTTGCGGTAAGCCGTCTCGTTGATGTCGGACCCATCTGAATTGATGGGCGAGGCCGCGCCGATGATTGTTTCTGGGGCCATTCCGGCAGCATGGGCAGCGGCGGTGATGATGCTGCCCGCTGAGGCGGCGATGGCTCCTTGTGGCCCAATATACACAATAACAGGAATTTCTGAGGCGCGGAACAGTTCTACTATTTCCAGGGTGGTCACAACTGCGCCACCGGGCGTGTCTAGAATAATGAGAACAGCATCTGCACCGGAAACGGCCGCTTCGGCCAGCCCACGTTCAAAATAGGTGTGCATAATGGGCGTGACTGGCCCATCAAATTCCAGCACGGCTACATTGCTGCCTTGGGCCTGTACCCGTTGCGCCTGCACAAAAATGAGCGCAACGAAAGCAAGCAAAAACAGCGCCGCAAAGGCAACTTGGTTTTGTTTCTTACTCGATTTATTTCTTAAAGGAATCATGTTTTTTGCTGATTTTCTAAATAAATCGCCCTGTTGTTGGATCGCTGCTGCCAGGCTGCCAAAACGCGGGCCTTCAATGTTTCTGTCATTGTTTCCGGTAAGGTATCTTGTCCAAAAAAGGCAAACTCGCTCAATTCGTTATCTTGAAGTTGAATGGCAGAAATTTCTGACTCTGATAACGTGCCGCAATCAAACACAAACATTAAAGATTCTGTTTTTTCTTTGCATTGGCCATTGTAATCGATAACCAATAAAGGTCCGATTTCTCGATTCAAGCCAATTTCCTCAAGTACCTCTCGCGCACAACATTGTTTAGGCGATTCATTCTGTTCAACCACACCACCGGGAATTTCCCAACCCGGTTTGTAATTTGGTTTTACCAGAAGCAGTTCATTTCTTTCATTAAAGAACAAACAGCCTGCGCCCATTCGTTTTTTAGGCAAAGACTCATAATAATTGGACCCGGATGTCATAATAATCCAGTGGGGGGCAGCTCCAGGCGCAGGGCGATAATAAATTCACTGCCGTGTTGGTTGCTGCTTTCAGCCCAGATACGGCCGTCGTGCAGCTCCACCAGTTCTTTGGCGATGGACAAACCCAGCCCCATGCCCTCGTGCTGGCGGCGCAGGGGGGATTCTACCTGGTAGAAGCGCTTGAAGATGCGTTCTAGCTGGTCTTCTGGTACGCCAATGCCGCTGTCTTTGATGCGAAACCACGCTTCGCGCCCCTGTCGCTGCACTTTGACCTCAATGTTCCCACCCTTAGGCGTAAATTTGACGGCATTATTGAGCAGGTTGCCGATGATCACTTCCATCATGTCCTGGTCAATAAGAACTGGGAATTCAATCTCTGGTTCTGGCAGGGTGAGGTGAATGGTTTGGTTTTTGGCAACGGCCGTTTCATCTTTTTCCAAATTCATTTCTCGCACAAGCCCGGCTAAATCTACCCGCTGCCGGGTAAGCTGGGCTGTGCCAGCGTCCACATAGCGCAGGTTGAGCATGTCTTGAATGAGGGTACGCAAGTGAACGGCCGCTTGCAGCACATTGTCAAACTGTTCTGTCATCTCTGGTCCAGATTCATCCCTGAGAAAAGAGACGTAGCCCAAAATCACCGAGAGCGGCGTGCGCAGCTCGTGTGAAGCGATGGCAATGAAGTCGGTTTTGAGCTGATCCAACTCGTTGAGTTCAGCGTTGGCCTGCTCCAATTCATTGAACAGCCGGGCTTGCTCCACAGCTACCCCGGCGATGTCGGCCAAAATAGAGAGCGTTTCAAAATCCTGCACGGTGAAATCGCCGCCACCAACTTTGTTCAGGGCTTCAAGCACGCCCACCGGTATTTGGGTGACGTTGTGCATAGGCACCCCTAAAATGGAGCGGGTGCGAAAGGCAATGGCATCATCGACATTTTGGTTCCAGCGCGGGTCTTTGGACACGTCTTTAATGTACATGGGCTTGTTTTCGGTGAGAATAGCCCCAGCGATGGAATCATCCAGCGAAACGGCCATATTGGACATTTCTGGCGGCACCTTGTTGGAGGAAGCTTTGAAATGGAGCTGTTGAGTCTTGGGATCGAGCAGCAAAATGGAAGCAGCTTCGGCATGTGTTAGTTCGGCTGCTTCGCTGATTATGCGGGAAAGCAGGTGGTCAAGGTTTGTCGTCGCGTTCAACACCCGACTGATTTCCACCAGGCGAGCCATTCGTTCGGCATTTAGTTTGGGGCGCTGCACGTTCATAATACATCCTTGGTAAAACGTGATAATTACGGCCGTTTTCTCAGGTTGTCGTACAAGATATGATACGGTATGCTGACAGCTTAGACAAGCGGCGGCAACGGCCGTTTGCCGCTTTAGAAGGAGATTGGAGAGCGGAAATTAGAGATTGATCATCTCCGCTCTGCAATCTCTAATCTCCCATCAATCATGAGACAGAGTTTTTAAGATGGATCAACCTAGCCTTAGCCTTTACCTGCATATCCCCTTTTGCAAACATCGCTGCGCGTATTGCGATTTCAACACGTACACCAGCCTGTTGGACCTGCGGGAAACGTATGCCGATGCGCTGGTGGCAGAAATGGCGCAGGTAGCGGGTACGTTACGCCGTCCGGCACACACAATCTTTTTTGGCGGTGGTACACCGTCGCTGATGTCGCCAGCCTCGCTAGAGCGCATTTTAGACGGTGTGCGGGCCAATTTTCAGCTGGCTGTTGATGCCGAAGTGACGATGGAAGCGAATCCGGGCACGGTGGATTTAGACTATCTGACGGCCGTTCGCCAGGCAGGCATCAATCGCTTGAGTTTTGGCGTGCAAAGTGTTGTCCAATCGGAGCTGGCATTGCTGGAACGCGAGCATGATTTTACCACGGTGGTTGAGGCTGTGGCGATGGCGCGGCAGGTGGGGCTAAACAACTTTAACCTTGATCTGATTTATGGCGTGCCGGGGCAAACGTTGGCCAGCTGGGAACAAAGCATCCGGGCGGTGCTGGATTTAGATCCAACTCACCTGAGCCTCTACTGCCTGACCATTGAGCCGGGTACGCCAATGCAGCGCTGGTTGCTAAACGGCCGTATCCAACCCCCAGACCCTGATCTGGCCGCCGACCAGTACGAATTGGCCTGCACCATTCTGGCCGAACACGGCTATGAGCATTACGAGATTTCTAACTGGGCCAAGCCTGGTTTGGCCTGTGAACACAATCTAACTTATTGGCGCAACGGGGAATATTTGGGGTTGGGTGCGGGGGCACATGGTCACGCTGCTGGCGTGCGCTACCAGATTGTGAAGCAGCCACGCGTGTACCTGCGCCGCCTGGAAGAGAACAGTGTGTCGGGCTATCCGCTGTCAACGGCCGTTGCCGCCAGCCATCCGGTTAGCCGCGCCGAAGCCATTTCAGACACGATGATGACCCAGCTACGGCTGCTGAATGAAGGGCTGGACCTGGATGCTTTTCAGGCCCAGTTTGGGCAGTCGGTTGCTGAAATTTACAACGGTACGCTGGATCAGATGCTGGATTGGGAACTAGTAAAGATGACGAACGGCCGTTTGCGCCTGACGCCAAAAGGGTGGTTCTTGAGCAATCAGGTGTTTTACCGTTTCATGTTAGACGAATCTGTGTAGGAGTGAGGCAGGTGGATAGAACATTTACCAAACAAAGCGACGTGTCTACACCTGCCTCGCCCCGTAAAAAGTGAGAGTGAGAAGTGGCGAGTAAATTGACGGTAGCCATTATGGCTGGTGGGCAGAGCAGCCGAATGGGAACGGACAAATCCTTTGTGTTATTTGAAGGGCGTCCCATGATTGAGATTGTTCTGGAAACGGTGGCTGGCCTGGGTGATGAAACATTGCTTATTACCAACAAACCAGCCGAATATGTCCATTTCAATGTGCCGATGGTTTCTGATGTATATCCGGGTCTTGGGCCTTTAGGAGGGATTTATACGGCCGTGCATGCCGCCGCGCATCCCCATGTCCTCGTGGTGGCGTGTGACATGCCCTGGCTCAATCGCTCATTGCTGGAGTACATGATTTCTTTACGAGAAACGGCCGATGTGATTGTGCCACGCTGGGAAAAGTTCCCGGAACCGCTACATGCCATCTACAGCAAGGCTTGTCTGGATCCCATCGAGACGAAGCTTAAAGAGCAGCGCCTCAAAATTACAGGTTTTTTTGGTCAGGTGGCTGTGCGATTTGTGGATCGGGCGGAAATTGAGAGGTTTGATGCGGACGGCCGTTCCTTTGCTAACATCAACTCCCCGCAAGATTTAGAGGAAGCCAGTAATCAGTAGGCCGGTAATCAGTAATCAGTCAGTTGGAGACGGATTACCGATTACCGTTCACGGATTACCAGTTACTTGTTAGCAAGTGCGATCTCAGCTGCGCGCAGCGTGTTTTTCATGAGCATGGCAATAGTCATGGGGCCGACGCCGCCAGGAGCGGGGGTGATAGCGCCGGCAACTTCAGCGGCGCTGTCAAATTCCACGTCGCCTGTCAGCCGATAACCGCGCTCCCGTGTGTCGTCATCCACCCGGTTCATGCCCACGTCGATAACGGTTGCACCTGGTTTCAGCATATCCCCCTTGATCATCTCGGACCAGCCAATAGCTGCCACCACAATATCGGCACGTTTGAGATGTGCCGTTAAATCTTTGGTGCGGCTATGGCAAATGGTGATGGTGGCATTGGCTTTTTGCAAGAGCAGGGCCATTGGCAGCCCTACAATGTTGGACCGTCCCACGATGACCGCTTCCGCCCCGCTGATTTCTACACCGGCATCCGCCAGCAGTTCCATGCAGCCAGCCGGAGTGCACGGCATAAACAATGGATTGCGGCCTTTCATGGCCAAACGGCCGATATTTACCGGATGGAAACCATCCACATCTTTTTCCAGATCGATGGTGTTTAGTACTGCTTCTTCATCAATGTGTTTGGGCATGGGCAACTGCACCAAAATGCCATTGATCTCCGGGTCGGCGTTGAGCTTGGCGACGAGCGCCACAACTTCCTCTTGGGAGGCATCAGCGGACAGTTTATGGCCCACGGAGCGGATGCCCAATCGTTCACACATGCGCTGTTTGCTGCGCACGTAGGTTGCGGAAGCTGGATCTTCTCCGACTAAAACGGTGGCCAATCCAGGGGTATAGTTGTGTTTTTCTTTCATTGCGGAAACGGCTTCGGCAACTTCATCTCGAACTCTGGCTGCAACTTTTTTGCCATCAATTATTTGTGCTGACATATTATTTACATCCTTTTTAACATGTGGATAAACGGCTGGATTTTAGATACGGCCGTTTACATAGTGAGAGAAAACAAAAAGGTCTCCTGATAGCGGAGACCTTGAGATATTAAATGATTATTACATGGCTGGGCAACCGTTTCTGGTCATTACTTCGGTAATATTTCTGTGCCTAAAAATTTATCTAACCAAATCCCGACGGCAAGGCCGATAGACAATGATGTAAAGAAGGTGTAAATTGGCCCAAATTCTTCTAACGTTGTATCGGCAATAAACGGAGCATAAACAACAGCAACCGTCAAACCAAAGCCAATCCCAAAAGAAAGTACAACAAGTAATAATCGCTTAACCAGCATATTCAAATAGCCTCCGAAAAATATTTGGTTTATTCCCAAATGAATGACAAATGTTTACTTGTATTTTTTATCACAAACCAGACGAATCGACAATGAAAACGGTGCTGTCGTCCCATCTGCCAAGTCATGTTGTTAGACGTCTTCATCAAATTGAATAAGGGCATCTTTAACATGCTGCGTCAACTCTTCTGGGGAAATGGGTTTGGTCAAATAAATGGTAGCCCCAGCGCGCAATCCTTTATTAATGCTATCCAGATCTGTTTTGGCACTGAGCATTATGATGGGTAATTCGGCCGTAGCTGGTTCACTGCGCAGCGTTTCACAGACGGCAAAACCATCCATCCCTGGCATCATCACATCCAACAAAATGACATCTGGTTGGTTTTTGCGTACTTTCTCTAGAGCATCAAACCCATCTTCGGCTTCTGCAACATGGAAGCCTGCCCGAACGAGCATAAGGCGCAGCAAAGTTCGAGCCATCGGCTCATCGTCTACAATCAGAACCGATTGGTGAATGTTATCTCCAGAAGCGGGGTTATATTGTCGGACCAAAATGAATACCTGCTTTATCGACCAAATTCATTCAAAATACTATGGGCACTTAATCGTGCTCGTTGGTTACCTATTTATTGTAAACTATTCTATTTTTCCAGCAAAGGAGTTTAGGTATATAAAACAGGATCAATCTGGCAATTTGTCTAAAGGAAGTGAAATAGTTAAATCTTCACGGGCCAGAAAAGTCTTTGGAAAAATGGAACGGGCCTGAATGAGAATGTCATCCAGTTCATCATCCGTAAGGTCGGGGGAGTAGTGGAAAAGTGCCAGACATTTGACCCGAGACTCAATGGCTGCTTGTACGGCTTCTTGCCAGGCACTGTGACCATATTCTTTAAATTTTCTCCGTTCAGCGATGCTGGAAAAATGAGAATCATGCACAAGCAAATCGGCACCCTCGGCCAGGCGTAATAAATTGGGATCAAAACCATCATCATCATGGGTAACATCGCTGCAATAAACAAAAACATACCCGTCATTTTCGATCCGAAAACCCAGACAGCCACCAGGGTGGTTTAGATCGGCTACTGTAACCCGAGTGTTATCGCCAATAATAATCGTCTCACCATCCTGTACCTCTTTTACGATGAGGTCGGCTGGCAATGATTTGTAGGCGAAAGGGAGATAAGGCTCAATAAATTGCCCAGCCATTGTTTCTTCTAATTGTTTGCCAACGCGCCGTTTGCCAACTAAGACAAATCGGTTGTTCCGGCCGAAAATTGGTGCGAAGAAGGGAAAGCCTTGAATATGATCCCAATGAGTATGGCTAATGAGGATGTTGCCTACAATGCGATCATGGTTGTTTTTGACCAGTTCTTTGCCCAATCGTCGAATGCCAGATCCGGCATCAATAATAATAAGTTGGTCATCAGAAGTACGCAGCTCCACACAAGAGGTATTGCCCCCTACTCGAATTGTTTCTGGCCCTGGCGTTGGTATTGTGCCTCGTACCCCCCAAAATCTTATTTGCAAGTTACCCTCTTTAATCTTTTTGAAAGCAAATGTCCATTCTTCATGATTTTAGTCCAAGTTGGAATTTGGGAGGAGTATAACAAAAATCAACCTAATTCGATATATTGGACATAAAAACATGTCAGAACATAAAAAAAGCCCATCTGCTGAGCAGGTGGGCTTTGCCAAATTCGAATGGTCAAAGATTAGGAGCTAATTTCTTGTTGGGTTTTGGCTTTGCTATTAATGACGCGTTCTACGCTATCTAGCAGCTCCTGAGGGCCGAAAGGCTTCGTGATATAGTCATCTACACGAGCGATATGGAGGCCCAAAACACGGTCGATGCTTTGTGCCTTGGCAGTGACGACGATAACAGGAATATCGCGCATTTCTTCGGAAGCCTTCATTTTTTGATACACTTCCCAACCGTCCATTTCGGGCATCATCAAATCGAGCAGAACGAGGTCTGGCTGAATTTCGCTGATCTTGGACAAGCCTTCATGGCCGCCGACGGCGCCGGTCACATCGAACTTGTTGCGGCCCAAAATGAGCTTGACCAACTCGATCATTTCTAATTCATCTTCGATGCAAACTACTTTTTTTGGTTCGTCTGCCATTACATATTTCCTTAAATCAGTCCATGCTTGTAAATTCTTCTGTAAACTCAATGTTTATTTTGCTTTCATAAAACTTCTGAGTTTACGAAACTTGTGACTGTCTAAAGGGTATCACAAGCGAGAATGGTTGTCTACACATTATTGCGCCTAACTATGATACAAATGAACTATTTTGCAGGCTGATTTGTTGAATGTTCTCACACTTAGGTAGGGGAACTTTAATCTAAATTGGGTGTATGATCTATGTGAGAAGAGTACGGGGGAGTTTAGTATGATTGTTTGACAGGAAACGGCCGTTTTGGCATAATCTTCCCACTTCAAAAATATGAACGGGCGTTGATGGAGACGAGTAGCTTTTAAAGCTGGGTAGAGCGAACCTGAGTTGGTGGAAGTCAGGTCCAGGTGAGAAAGCGAAAATCCCTCCGGAGCTTCTGACTGAAAGACCAGTGATCGGTAATCAGTAGATCAGTAATCGGTAATCAGTTAAAAACCGATTACGGAATACCGATAACCGATTACGGAAACAAGTAGGCTCAGACGGGTTCATCCCACGTTAACGGGATTGCAGCCATTCTCAGGTGGCTGATTGAGTGTCTGGCACATAAAAATGTGCCGGGAACTTGGGTGGTACCGCGGAGACAATGCGCCTTCGTCCCAAATTGGGATGATGGCGTTTTTTGTTGTCTGGAGGAAATGATGACGGAACTTTTGTATACAACTGATGCGTACGTACAGAACTTTGACGCGGTGGTAACGGCCGTTTCCGAAAATGGCGTAATCCTGGACAAAACCGCCTTTTACCCCGGCGGTGGCGGCCAGCCCTGTGATTTTGGCACGTTGACGGCAGGCGACCAGACCTGGCAAGTGACAAAAGTGAAGAAGGTTGGCGGCGAGGTGGTGCATTTTGTGGCAGGTGAACCGCCTGCGGTAGGAACGGCCGTAACCGGGCAGCTCGATTGGGAACGACGCTACAAACTCATGCGTACCCACACGGCGATGCACATTTTGTGTGGCGTGGTCTTCCGCGATTATGGTGCTTCGGTGACGGGTGGCAACATGGAGCCGCTGAAAGGGCGCATGGATTTTGAGTTTGAGACGATGCGGCAGGAGTTGGTGGCTGAGATTGAAACGGCCGTTAACAAAGAGGTCGAAGCCGCCCGCGAAACCCGCGTGCAAATTTTGCCCCGCGAAGAAGCGTTCCAGATTCCCGATCTCATTCGTACGAAGATCAGTTTGCTACCAGAAGGAATTCAAGAGGTGCGCACCGTTGAACTGGTTGGGCTGGATTTGCAGGCGGATGGTGGTACGCATGTAAAGAACACCAGCGAAGTAGGTCCCATGCGCATCACCAATTACAAAAGCAAGGGCAAAATCAACAAGCGCATCTACGTAGAATTGGACTAAAAATAACCGCGGAGACGCGGAGGGCGCAGAGAGTAATAAAAAGAGAAAACTCAGCGTTCTCTGCGCCTCTGCGGTGAAAAGGTTTTTATGAGATTTATTGTTAAGGAGCAGGATTACGAAAAGCCAATCGGCGCAGGGTTGATGCGCTATGAAATGGATGGCGTGCCGACGGGTGCCGTGGAGCAATGGCGCCTGACGCAGGCCACCGAGGGCTACGAGGTGCTGCGCGTGGATTTGGATGCGCGGGAGGCGGCTTCGGGGCATTCGTACCTGTACCATCTTGTGCGGAGGGTGGATGGCGTACCGGAGCGGTTAGCGTATCGTTTTTGGGGCGACGGACTGCAAATCGAGGGCACGCTGCTCTTTTCGGAGACGAATATTACGGGGACGCGGGCGGTGAACGGCCGTACCCACCCCGAGGACCTGGACATCGAACCCGGCACCCTGTTCTGGTTCCCCTCAGCGATTGGGCTGGGGTTGGCATTGCAAGCGAAAAAGGTGACGGGGAATACGGCCGTTACCCTCAACGGCAAAATCGGCGGCGAGGACACACTGGCCTTGCAGCAGGTGTCGGTAGACGTGCATTTTATGATTACCGACACCAAACCGATAGAAGTGGCGGGCAAAACGCTGGAAACCGTGCCCACTATGGTGCGCTGGAACGACAACCGACGCATCGTTGTGCGTGACCAAAATTATTGGCCTGTGGCCATGCAACGACCCAACTTTGCCGATGGCAAACTGCTTGCAGCGACGGAAACGCGATATATTTGGTATTGAGATGGTGCGAGAATATTTGATCAGGTCTGATGATGACTGGTTTGATCTTCAAAAAGATGATTTTGCTCAGGCATTATGCCCGCTTACTTTTAGTAGCGAGCAGATTACCGGATGGGGCGATCATCGGATAAAAGTAAAAGGCGTCGATATTGCCTTTTCGTTTGAAGATCCCGGCATACAGATAATTTTTGAAGATGAAATTGACGGAGAAACAGCTGACCAGATCGTTGATGAAATACTGGAAAACATTGAGAAGAAAACCGGACAATCTGGCAGAGTGATTCCATTATCATGAAAAATAAAAAAATGAACGCATATTTCCGAATACAAATATCCAGGCGAATTACTGACCCCGACACGGCCGTTTCCCACCCCATCCCTGCAACACCGTCGTCGGGCAATCCATTAACCATTCACAATTAATTATTCACACTTCACAATCAGTAACCGGAGTAAACATCATGTCTTTCAAAGACGTTTCCAACAAAGTGGACTTTGTGGAACAAGAACAAGAAATCCTGAATTTTTGGCAAGAAACCGATGCCTTCAATGAGCTGCGTCGCCTGCGGGCGAACAGTGGCAAACGGTTCAGCTTCATCGACGGCCCCATCACCGCCAACAACCCGATGGGCGTGCACCACGCCTGGGGCCGCACTTACAAAGATCTGTACCAGCGCTACCACGCCATGCAGGGCAAAAACCTGCGCTGGCAAAACGGCTTCGACTGCCAGGGGCTGTGGGTCGAGGTCGAAGTGGAAAAAGAGCTGGGCTTCAAAACCAAGCGCGACATCGAAGCGTTTGGCCTGGAAAAGTTTGTCAAGCTGTGTAAGGCGCGGGTGCTGAATTATGCGGCCGTTCAAACAGAGCAGTCCGTCCGCCTGGGTTACTGGATGGATTGGAACAGCCCGGACGAACTGCGTCGTCTCAGCGCCATGATGAAGGAAGACGCGCAGCAAGAAGTGACCATCCAAGGCCCCAAAGGCCCTATCACCGGCACCGTGGAGCAGGTCGTGGGCATGTTAGGGCTGGTGGATGTCGGTGGTTCCTACTTCACCTTCAGCAACGAAAACAACTACATGATCTGGCGTTTCCTCAAGATGTGCCGCGACAACGGCTGGCTCTACAAGGGGCGTGACGTCATGCCCTGGTGCGCCCGCTGCGGCACCGGCATCAGCCAACACGAGATCGTCACCGACGGTTATTTTGAAGTGACACATGATTCCGTGTTTGTGAAGTTCCCGCTGTTGGACCGCGAAAATGAAGCGCTGCTGGTCTGGACAACCACGCCCTGGACGCTGACCAGCAACGTGGCAGCGGCCGTTGGCCCAGAGCTAGAGTACGTTAAAGTGCAGCACGAAGATGGCTGGACTTACTACCTGGCTGAAGAAGCCGCCAAAGAGACGCTCATCGGCAGTTATGAAGTGGTGGGCAAGCTGAAAGGCGAAGAGTTGGTTGGCCTGACCTATCGCGGGCCGTTTGATGAGCTACCTGCGGCGATGGCGGCTTTCACCGAGGCGAATTACACTCATCGCGTTATCGCCTGGAAAGAGGTGGGCGCGGATGAAGGAACGGGCATCGTCCACATCGCTCCTGGCTGTGGTGCCGAGGACTTCCAGCTCAGCAAGGAAAACGACCTGCCCGTCATCGCCCCGCTGAATGAAAACGGCGTCTACATCGACGGCTTTGCCTGGCTGACGGGCCAACATTCCCAGGAAGTGGCCGAGGCCATCTTTGAGAATTTGCACGAGAAAGGACTTTATTACCGCAAGCAGCGCTACGCCCATCGCTACCCGCACTGCTGGCGCTGTGGCACAGAGCTGGTCTATCGCCTTGTCGATGAATGGTTCATCAGCATGGGCGAGCTGTATGACAAGCCGCGCGAAGAAGTAACCGAGGCCGAAAAGAAAGCCAGCCTACGCTACCAGATCATGGACCGCGTGGAAAAAATCAACTGGTATCCCGGCTTTGGCTACGACCGAGAGATGGATTGGCTGCGCAACATGCACGACTGGATGATCTCCAAGAAGCGGTATTGGGGGCTGGCGCTGCCCATCTGGGAATGTGAAGAATGCAGCCATTTCACTGTGGTGGGTGACGAAGAAGAACTGGAAGAGCGCGCCGTCGAGGGCTGGGAACAGTTTGAAGGGCACACGCCGCATCGGCCGTTTATCGACGCGGTGAAGATCGCTTGCCCAGAATGCGGCGGCAAGGTAAGCCGCATCAAGGACGTGGGGAATCCGTGGCTGGATGCGGGCATCGTCGCCTTCAGCAC
>JBNKLQ010000017.1:0-38422 GCA_050292445.1 Promineifilaceae bacterium (SeqCode)
GAAGGCCAGCAAAATACCCGCAGCACCCACAACTGGCTGCAAGAGTTTCACACCTTTTACAAAGCGGTAGACCCAGACGCCCTCACCGTAGGCGAAGCGTGGACCAGCACTCAGCAAGTGGTCGATTACACCGGTGACGAAGTAGATGTCGCCTTCCAGTTCGACCTGGCGCTGGACATCATCAACAGTGCGGGTGCCGGGTTAGCCCCCATCTTTGCCGACACCCAGCAAGAAGTGTATGATGCTTTTCCGTCCAACCAGTACGCCACCTTTATCACCAACCACGACCAAAACCGGGTGATGTCCCAACTGCGCGGCGATGAAGGCCAGGCGCGTGTGGCCGCCGCCTTGTTACTGACAGGCCCTGGCGTCCCCTTCGTTTACTACGGTGAAGAAATTGGCATGACGGGCATCAAGCCGGATGAAGATATTCGCCTGCCGATGCAATGGGCCAGCAACAGTCCCACCGTCGGCTTCACCGAAGGGACGCCCTGGCGAGCGGCCGCCGCTGATTTCCCGGAACGCAGCGTAACCCGCCAAACCGACGACCCCGATTCTTTGCTGAGCCTGTACCGTGACCTCATTCATTTGCGTAACGAGCATGAAGCGCTGCGCGTCGGCGACTGGTCATTGGTAGAGGCCAACTCACCACGGCTCTATACCTTCCTGCGCCAAACGGAAAACGAAACGGTGTTGGTCGTCATCAATGTGAACAAAAACGCGGTTTCAGCTGAGGATTACAGCCTGGAATTGGCCTCAGACGGGTCGGTTACGGCCGTTTCCCTTTACGGTCTCCAACCGGGCAGCAATCCTACCAGCGGCACCTATGTGCCCTTCGACGAAATTCCACCACAATCCGTTCATATCATTCAATTGCTGCCGGAAGAATGATGCTCTGGTAGAAGGAAGAGGCAAATGCAATCGAAAAAACTTCTCTTTCTTGTCATATTCATTTTTTTGTCCGCCTGTCAGCTGGCTGAACCAGCCCAGGAAAATGATACCGGTGTAAGCGATACGGCCGTATCCACCCCACCAACCACCCTCTTCCAAAATGTCAGCCGCACCGCAGGCATCGTCCACACCCGCCAGGGCAACGACCGGGCCATCGGCCAGGCCTGGGGCGATTATGACCGCGATGGCTGGGTCGATTTCTACGTCACCGACACCGAAGGTCCCAACAGCCTCTACCACAACAACGGGGATGGCACCTTCAGCCATCCCCCGCTGGCCGAAACCGTGGCCCTGCCAGATGCCTATAGCGGCGGCGCTTCCTTTGCCGACTATGACAATGACGGTTGGCTCGACCTGTACGTGGTCAATTGGGGCCAAAACCACCTCTTCCACAACGAAGCTGGCCAGGGCTTTGTCGATGTCACCATCCAGGCAAGCGTAGGCGGTGAAGACGCCAACAGCCAAACCGCCTCCTGGGGCGACTACGACAACGACGGTTGGCTCGACCTGTACGTGGCCAACTGGTCCTGCTATCCCCGCTGCGGCCGTCCTAATGAAGGCGAATCCGACCGCCTTTACCACAACAACGGCGACGGCACCTTCAGCGACGTAACCCGCCTGCTCAACGGCCAAACCTACGGCGCAGGCTTTGTCGCCAGCTTTACGGATTACGATAACGATGGCGACCAGGACATCTACCTGGTCAACGACGAGTTCCTCTTCCCCACTGGCAACAAGCTGTGGCGCAATGACGGCCCCGGCTGCGATGGCACCTGCTTCACTGAAATTGCCAGCGAAGCCGGAGCCGACACCCGCGTCATGGGCATGGGGCTGGCCACGGCCGATTACGATAATGACGGCGACTTTGACTTTTACTTCTCCAATGCTGGGCCGATGACCCTGCTGCAAAATCAGGGAGATGGCACCTTTAGCGATATGGCCGATCTGGCGGGCGTGGCCGTGCCCGACGGCGTTGCCTGGGCCGCCTCCGCGCTGGATTACGACAACGACGGCTGGCAAGATTTGTACCTGGCTGTCATGACCACGGCTGATCACAAGGGTCTGGCCGCAAACCCACTCTTCCACAACAATGGCGATGGCACCTTTAGTCGCATCACCTCCGGCAGCGGAGCTTGTGATGTGGGGCCAACGATGGGCATTGCCACGGCCGATTTTGACAACGACGGCTGGGTTGATTTGCTCATCGGCAACAAGGATAACGGCTACAGCTTGTTGCGCAATCAGACCGGGGCGCAAGCAAACAGCCATTGGTTTTCGCTGGACCTGGTAGGCGATGGGCCAGTTAACCGAGATGCGGTGGGCACGCGGGTCACCATTCGCACGGCCGATGGCGTTACCCAAATGCGCCAGGTGCAAAATGGCGGCAGCCTGGGCGCGGGCAATGAGCTGACGCTGCACTTTGGCCTGGGCACGGCCGTTTCCATCGATGAACTGACGATTAACTGGCCAGACGGCCGTACCCAACAATTCACCAACATCCCCGCCGACCGCAAAGTCAGCCTACCCTACCCGCTGGACGCTACCGCCGAGGCTGCCCAGCAAGCCGCACTCTACCCCGTCACCGAAACAGCATCCAATCCACTGATCGTTAGCAAATTCACCCCCACTATGAAAATCCTTATCATCGCCACCAGCGCGGCCTGGCTGGGACTGCTGCTGCTCGTCTTTCTTTATCGCCGCAATCTGGGAATTAGCTGGCAAAGCGTGCGCTGGGTGGGTGTGCTGGTGCTGGTTGTTTTTGTAACAGCGTATCTGTTCAACAATTTGCAAGCGGCCGAAAAAACACCAGAACCCAGCCAAAACGCTTCTACACTGGAAATTCTTTTGGCCCAGGCTGGAGCGGGGGTACCTTTACAACAGGCTGCTCCCTCCGCTGAAAAAGTCGCCTTGGGCCGCGCCCTGTTCTGGGATCCGCTCCTAAGCGGCAACAAAGATATTGCCTGCGTCACCTGCCATCATCCCCTGCAAGCCACCGGGGACGGTTTATCGCTGCCCATTGGCACAGGCGGACAGGGATTGGCTCCCGAACGTATTTTTGTCAACAACCGTCAGGTACTGGTGCCGCGCAATGCCACCCCTGTGTTCAACATGGGGTTGGACGGGATGGACGTGCTCTTTTGGGATGGACGGGTGTCAGGAACGGCCGTTGCTGAATTCAATAGCCCGGCCAACGATGACCTGCCCTACGACCTGGACAATGCTCTGGCCGTGCAGGCGATGTTCCCCGTAACCTCGCGCGATGAAATGCGCGGGCGGCGCGGCGACACCGATCTTTTTGGTGAACGCAACACCATGTCCAGCGCTGCCGATCATCAATCTAGCCGCATCTGGGACGAACTGATGGTAGAAATTTTAGCCGTGTCAGCCTATCAAGAAATGTTCCAGGCTGCCTACCCGGATGTACCCCTGGAAGAATTGAACTTTGGCCACGCTGCGAACGCGATGGCTGCCTACCAAATGGAAATATTTACCTTTTTAGACAGCCCCTGGGATCGTTATTTGCAGGGAGACGAAACGGCCGTATCGTCGGAAGTCTTAACCGGAGCAGAACTGTTTTACGGCAAAGCAGGCTGCGCCCGCTGCCACAGCGGTTCGTTGCTGAGTGATTTGCAGTTCCACAACATTGGCGTGCCGCAGGTAGGGCCGGGCAAAGGCAATGAGGAGCCATACGATTACGGCCGTGCTCGCGTCACGGGCGACGACAGCGATCTGTTTGCCTTCCGCACGCCACCGCTGCGCAATGTAGCCATCACCGGCCCCTGGATGCACAATGGCGCTTACGCCACGCTGGAAGCGGCCGTTTTGCACCATCTCGATCCGGCAGAGGCAGTAGAAAATTATGACTTCAGCCAGCTGACGCCCTTGATGCAGGAAGAAGATTCAGGGGATACGGCCGTACATACCGCTGCTCTCAGCGCGCCTACTTTTGACCGGCCTAGCCCAGAGCTGACCGACGCCGAAGTGGCCGCCCTGCTGGCCTTTCTGGAATCGCTCACTTCGCCCTCGACCCTTGACCTGAGCCACACGATTCCAGAGTCGGTGCCCAGCGGCCTGCCAGTTGGCGGTTCTATCAATTAATGGCGATCTGAGTGAGCCAATCGCTTGGCTTTTTATCAACAGATTACCCAGATAAAATCTACTGAATCTGCGTAATCTGTTGATTTTTTCTTTGCTCATAAGTGGAGAACGGAAAGTAACGAGGATCGCTGCCGTTCTCCTTATAAGTAAATCCCATCTCACTTATCCCATTTTAAGCAATTTACCGGGATTTACTTAAGCAAGAAAAGAGCTGATAAACGATGAGACAAGTTTTTACAGTACACAAAGAGGCAGAAGAATAAATGGATGATTTTGTTTTTGGCTCCCTATCAACCACGGAAAAACGGCTGAATTATTATCAGGAATGGCGACAGGGTGTGAAGCACCACAGCCTGATCGAGCCGCGTGCCCCCCAGGTGGAAGATGCGCCAACCCTTACCGTGATCGTTGGCTTGCCGCAACTGATTGAAAAGATTGAATGTGAAGTAACGTTGCCGGAAACGGCCGTTTATCCGCTTCATCGCAGCGAAACCAAGTGGGATTTACTCAACTGGCAATATATGCAGCTGTGGCAGGTCACGCTGCCACCCCAGCCGGAAGGTACCCTCGTACGCTATACCATCAAAGCGTACCCCGCTGATGGCTCGGAGCCGATTTTGGCCAACGATGGCGAAGTTTTTTCTTACTACGTGGGTCCCAGCGAACCACCTGCCTGGAGCCAGTCAGCTGTTGTGTACCAAATTTTCCCTGACAGATTTTACCCGGGAGACGGCCGTTCCTGGAACGCCACCAAAACCCTGAATGACATTTACGGCGGCACCCTGCGTGGCATCATCCAGAAGCTAGATTATGTGGCAGAAATGGGCTTCAACACCCTCTGGCTCAATCCCTTTTTCCCCGATGACAGTCATCATGGCTACCACGCCACCGACTACTTTAGCGT
This sequence comes from Promineifilaceae bacterium (SeqCode), assembly GCA_050292445.1. Taxonomy (GTDB): domain Bacteria; phylum Chloroflexota; class Anaerolineae; order Promineifilales; family Promineifilaceae; genus Leptofilum. The sequence continues at coordinate 4,955 of JBNKLQ010000017.1, forward strand.
CAACCCGCGCCTGGGCAGCCTGGAAGACGTCCGCGAGTTGGTGGATACAGCCCACAGCAAGGGTATCCGGGTGCTGCTGGACTTTGTGGCCAACCATTGGGGCCGTGAACACCACAGCTTTCAGGAAGCCATTCAAAATCCAGACAGTCCTTTTGTCAATTGGTACCACTGGATCGATTATCCGCATGACTATGAAACCTTTTTTGGCGTAATGGATCTGCCTCAGGTTAACGTCAATCATCCCGAAGTGCGGAAATACCTGCTAGACAGCGTGCGCTTTTGGCTGGGGGATGTGGGCTTCGATGGCCTGCGGCTCGATTATGCACTGGGACCAACCCATGATTTTTGGACCGAAATGCGGGCCACGGTTAAGCAAATCAAGCCCGATGCCTGGATTTTTGGCGAAGTGGTTGAGACCCCTTCAACGTTGCTCAGTTATGAAGGTCGCCTGGATGGCTGTCTGGATTTCTCTTTGGAACAGGCGCTGCGAGACACGTTTGCGCTCCACCGTATGACGCTCTCTGAATTTGCCAGCTTCGTCATTAAACATGAGCGCTTCTTCCCGGAAACATACAGTCGGCCCAGCTTTTTAGACAACCACGACATGAATCGCTTTTACTTTGCCACCGGCCACGACAAGCGCAAGCTCAAGCTGGCGGCGCTGTGCCAGTTTACCCTTATCGGCCCACCGATTGTGTACAACGGCAGCGAGGTGGGGGTGCGTCAGGAACGGGGCATGCAGGAGCCAGACAGTCAGGGTATGGAAGAAAATCGGCAGCCGATGCTGTGGGACCAAGACCAGGATGGGGACATTCGGGAGTATTTCCGCTGGCTGATCCAGTTCCGGCACGATCATCCAGTGTTAGGACACGGCCGTTTCGCCATTATTCAATCAGAGAAGGACACGCTGGTTTATGCTCGCAGCAGCGACACAGAAACAATTTGGGTGGCGCTCAATACCAGTGATGAGATGCAGGAAATAACGGCCGTTTCCGATCAGCATCAACACACCTTCACCCTGCCCCCGTGGTCTGGTGATGTCCACTGCTTCCCGCCCAGGATGCCTGAATAACTTATCAGGCAAATTTCATTAACTCACGCAAAGACGCTAAGGCGCAAAGCTTTCTTTTCTTGGCGACTTTGCGCCTTTGCGTGAGATTCAATTACAACTTGTTCGTATACTCTTTTCAGTCTACATGCTTGACAGGTCAACCAGATTCTTTATAATCTTGCGAAATTCACAAGGATTTGCCGCAAGGCAATCCCTGAAAAAGCAATGATCAGGACGAGTAGCGGCTGAGCCTGTTGCAGAGATCGGAAGGCCAAAGGCTGAGAGCCTCCGAAACAAAGATAGCCCCGAAAACCCCCTGAGAGCGACTTCCTGAACAATAATTTTGAGTAGGGAAGCACGGTTGGCCCCGTTAACGGCCGTCTTGAGAGTATTCAGTAATCAGTAAACAGTAATCTAATCAGAACCGTTTACTGAATACTGATAACTGGTCACTGAATACTGAATTGGGTGGAACCGCGACGCCGTCGCCCCATTGTGGGCGCGGCGTTTTTATTTTTTCAGGTGCGACGCACATTCAAAAGTGCGTCGCACCTCGAAGCAAAACGAGGTAAATTGTATGAACACGAAAATTCCCGTCGGTATTCTGGCTGCCACTGGCTCAGTGGGGCAGCGTTTTATTCAACATCTGGTAGACCATCCCTGGTTTGAGATTACCGCACTGACTGGCTCGGACCGCACGGCGGGACGGCCGTATGGCGAAGGCGTCAACTGGCTGCTGCCCGGCGAACCGCCCGCTGCCGTGGCCGGCATGATCGTCCAGCCTACCGAACCCAATCTGGAACCGCGTGTCCTCTTTTCCGCCCTGCCCACGGCGGAAGCGCGAGAGTTGGAGCCGAAGTTTGCCCAGGCGGGCTACATTGTCCTCACCAACGCTTCGCCGTACCGCATGGATCCGTGCGTGCCGCTGCTCATCCCGGAGGTAAACCCGGACCACACGGCACTCATTCCCCGCCAAAAAGAGGAATATGGCTGGGACGGCTGGATTGTGGCCAACGCCAACTGCTCCACCACGAGTATCGTTTTGCCATTACAAATTTTGCATCAGACGTATGGGCTAGAAACGGCCGTTGTCGTCACCATGCAGGCCATTTCTGGCGCAGGTTACCCTGGCGTTCCCTCACTGGACATCATGGACAACGTTATCCCTTACATTGGCGGGGAAGATGGCAAGCTGGAAAGCGAACCGCGCAAGCTGTGCGGTACCTACGCCAATGGCACGATTGAAATGGCTCCCTTCATGGTTAGCGCTCAAGCCAACCGCGTCCCCGTCATCGATGGCCATTTGGGCAGCATCTCTGTCAAGCTCAGCCAATCTGCCACCGCCGAAGAGGTGATTAAGCTGTTCCAAACGTGGCAGCCCCCCGAAATCATTCGCGATCTGCCTACCATGCCCAAATCCGTCTTCATTTACCGGCCGGAAGCCAACCGCCCCCAGCCCCGCCTGGACCGCGACGCGGGTAACGGCCTGGCCTGGACCGTCGGTGGGGTGCGCCAGTGCCCGGTTAACGACATTCGCTTCCTTTCCATCACCCACAACACCCTGCGCGGCGCGGCCAGCGGTTCGGTGCTGAACGCGGAGTTGTTGGTGAAACAGGGGTTTATTCCCGCATGATAGGGTGAAGGGGTGAACGGGTGATGAGGTGATTATTTTGTCTTTTTGCCGGGGAGAACCCAGGTATGGGGATAGTTGATCATACCCACAATAGTGGCTAAGATGCCGTCATAAATGAGATAGAGTTCAGCGGCCGTTTCGCGGTCGAGGTAAGCACATTTCACGGCAAATTCAAGCCAGACCTGTGTTTCGGCCGCCTCACGTTCAGCGTCAGAAAGCTTGCTGATAAACGCCTTCTCATACCGTCGTTTGCGCCATGCCTCGGCCAAATTTGCACAAACCGACCGGGATGAGCGACGAATTTGGTCGGTTAGCGAATAAGTTTCCTCTTTAGGAAACTGCTTCGATAAATCAAATATCGTCATCACAGCCGAGAATGCGCGCTGATAAACGTCTAGATCGTTGTGGGTTTGAATTTTCTGTGCCAAAATGAATCCTCCTAAAAACTGGTAGGCCCATTATGACACCCTTCCCTCACCCTGTCACCCCTTCACCCGCTCACCCTTTACCTTGTCACTGTTACCGGGTCATCGTACCAGGTAGGCACCAACTGCACCCAGGTGTTGCCGATTTGCAGGGGGAATGGGTTGCCTTCGGCGTCGGTGAAGGTGAGCAGGTCGTTGCGGTTTTCGCGATGCCACGTCACGGGGAACTGCTGCCCATCGCGCAGAATGAGGCCCGTGCCGCTGCCCCACAGCTGAATTTGCACTGACAAATGGGTGCAGACACCGTTGGTAATCTGCTCACAAATGGTAGCGTCCTTCACGTGGAAGGGGGCAATCACCACCAGGTTGGCGGCGCTGACCTGCTCCCCCGTGTTGCCGTCCAGGTGGGGTTCCCCGGCGGCCCAACGAAAGTAACGGCCGTTCCCTTCATCATAGCGCCATTCCACTACCTCCCACTGATAATCAATCGCCACGCGGCTGGCGGGTTGGCCTCCGGCAGGCGGCTCGCTGGTAAACGTCAGCAGGCCGTTGAAATTGGGCGGGGTGTTTAGGCCTTGCGCTTCTAATCCCTGGCGGAACACAGCGGGACGGCCGTACAAAGTATGCTCAAATGGCTTATCTGCCCCGGTGCGATAGTAGCCCGGATCGGCGGAGCGGATGAGGCGGCTGGCAAAGTCAGAGGCATTGAGGCGCTGATTGACGCCCACGCTGGCCCCGGAAAAAGCCAGAGCCGCATCGTACATGGCGGGCAGCTCCACATCAATCAGACGGGCGCTGCGGATAGGGCCAACCTGCTCTACATCCTTACCGTACACAATCATGGTGAAGCGGGTGATGCTGCCCTCGGTGGTGTGCTCAAACACCCAGTCGGCGCTGTTCAGGCCCGATTGAGGCCGGACGTAACTGGGCGGCGCGTTGGAAATTTTGATGGCGAGCGGCCGTCTTTGCAGCAGCGTTGGATCGTCAACCAGTTCACCCGTCAGGGGATTACGGTCGGTGCCAAAATCGGCAGCGGTGAGCAGATTTGTGCCAGCGGCCACTGGTTCTGTGGTGGGGGTGCTGGTCGCGGCGGCGGCAATGGTAGGGGGCGGTGGCAGAGGCGTGGCTGAGGCGGCAATAGAGGTGGTGGGGGTAACGGCCGTTTCCAACACATCTGTGGCAACCGGAGGCGGAATGGGCGTTGGCGTCACTTCGTCATCACCCCCGCAAGCAATCAGCAAGCCTATCAATATTAGCAGCAGTAGAAATTGCACACGTTTTTTCATCGCTTGAACAATTCTCCTTCTGGCAAAAAAGTTAAAACCTCCGGGAAAACTTCGCCGGAGGTTTATTTGCCAATCGGGCATATTTTTGCTGTTGGTCAGGGGTTTGTCAAGAGCCAGCAGGGGGATCGTTGGGTAAATATTGCCAAATTTTATCGACCAGTGCGTTGACCGCATAAGGTTTGGCCAGGAACCCAGTACGGCCGTTGATCATTAATTCAGGCGCAATTTGCTGCTGCGAATAACCAGAGGAAAGAATCACATGTATTTCTGGGTCAATCTGGCGCAGTTCATGCAGCGTATCAATGCCATTGATGCCCGGCATAGACATATCCAGCACCACCAGCTGAATTTCCTCTTTACGTTGGCGAAACACAGCAATACCGTCCTGCCCATTAACGGCCGTTAAAACCTCAATATCATGCAATTCCATAATGTCTACAACTGCTTCACGTACGGGTTTTTCATCATCAATGACCAGAATGAGCCTGCCTGATATATTGGCCAGTTGCCTGATGGGTGGGGCGGAAACGGCCGTTTCCTTTTGCTCACTCTGGGGAAATAGCAAGCGAAACAGCGTGCCCTGCCCTGGCTCACTTTCCACATGCATCCCCCCGTGATGATCCCGCACAATGCCCAACACTGAGGCCAGGCCCAATCCCTGGCCAGCTTCCTTGGTCGTAAAAAACGGATCGAAAATCCGGCTGCGAATCTCCGGCGTCATACCCATGCCGCTATCGCGTACGGTTAAACAGATATACTCACCATCTGGCAGCGCACTACCCGTCCAATGCCAAAAATGGGCATCGTTGCTCATGACCATTTCCCGGCCAGTACTCACCCAAACATGCCCGACATCTCCTTCAATTGCCTCTGCCCCATTCAAGATCAGGTTCATAATGACTTGTTGAAGCTGGCCGCGATCTGCCTCAATCAACGGCAAATCGGCAGCCAGATCGGTGTGTAGGGAAACATTTTTAGCAATCGCAGCCTGAAAGAGATGAACATTGTTCTCGATTACCTGATTCAGATTGACCGGCGTCATTTCTAGTTGGCCACCGCCTGCGTAAGCCAACATTCGCCGGGTTAGATCGGCCGCCTGTTCAGCCGCCAACACAGCTTTCTGAATATTGGCCCGTGCAGGCATGTCCGGCGGCAGCTGACTGATGGCAAGACTGGTTTGAACCAGCATCGCTACCAGTAAATTATTGAAATCATGCGCAATGCCGCTGGCCATAAGCCCCAGGCTTTCTCGCTTTTGGGCCTGCTGCATTGCTTCTTGAGTGCGCTTACGCTCAGCGACTTCGTGCTTCAGTTGGACATTGGTAATTTGTAATTCGGCCGTGCGCTCGACGACCCGCGCTTCCAATTCCTGATGCAGTTGTTTTAGAGATGCCTGGCTCTGTTTTAATTCCTCATTGGCTGCCTGTAAAGCAGCGACGGCACATTGAGCATCTGATGCGCTTTCGCTCAAGCCTTCGATAAGCTGTCTCAGGAGGAGCGTGTTTAACACCAGGCCCACATCCAAGATGACCAAATCATCTATGGTAGGCAAGCTGTTATAACTGGTCATTATGAAACCATTTTGTTCGGCAACATAGGCAAATGTGAGTGCGGCCACGTTTAGTACCATAAATAAAAAGGTTGCTCGTCCCCCAATGAACAGGCTAACGGCCGAAACAATCACGAAGTAACCAACAACAATTGAGCTGCGTATGCCCTCAAAAACAGACATCAAAATGGTGAGAATGACATAGCCAACGATAGAAAACAGCCAGGCAGCAAGACGAACATGGCCAAAATAGACAATGCCAATGCAAATCAGGGCAATACCTAAAAGGAAGGTTAGCCCCAGCATAGCTGCTACTTGTTCCAGGCCAGAAAAACGGGTCATTGGCCGTATTACCACAAGCAGCAGCAGCATGGCACAGATGAATGCCAGCAAGTACCGATTTAGCCAGTAAGCCTGTCGGTTCTTTTCTGGATCATCAAAGATAGGTGGTGCAAGGTAGCGTGCTAATGCATTCATAGGTTATAGGCTAAAACGGCCGTTCCAAATATCAAAAGTCTTTCCTCAAAGTTGTCCTGTTTTCTTCCCAGCATTTCATTTATCCATGATTTATCTGACGGTTCTTATATCGTTTGTAAGCTGCGTGATGGGAAAATGCAGCTAATTAAGGCAAAGACCCAGTCCCGTGACGATTCTGCCCAATTCGGGTTTAATATTACGCAACTGACGACAACAACTTGACAAAACACACACTTAAGCGTGATTGAGGAGCAAAGCATGCAAAAACGATACGGCCGTATCATCGGCTGGGGCGCCTACGTGCCCGAGAAAATAATGACTAACCATGATCTAGAGAAAATGGTAGACACTAGCCACGAATGGATTGTGCAGCGCACCGGCATTCACCAGCGCCACATCGCCGCGCCCAATGAAACCAACGCGACCATGTCCGTAGAGGCCGCGCGGCAAGCCCTACACAAAGCCAATTTAGCCGCCGCCGACCTTGATCTCATCATTGTCGCCACCACTACTGGGGATCATCTAACACCAGCCGTCTCCAGCCAGATACAGCATATGCTAGGCGCAACAGACGTGCCTGCATTTGTGCTGTCCAATGGCTGCACAGGCTTCTTGTATGCACTCACCACAGCTCAACAGTTCATTAGCAGCGGCGTTTATCAGAATATTTTGGTTATCGGCGCTGAGCTGCTAAGCCGGTATGTAGACTGGACTGACCGCAACACCTGTGTCCTGTTCGGTGATGCGGCCGGGGCCTTTGTGTTGCAAGCCACAGAGGAAGCGTGCGGCGTATTGGGCTTTGACCTGGGCTCAGACGGCAGCGGCAGCCAGCACATCATTGCCCATGCGGCCGGCTCGGCTGAACCGATAAATGCCACGACTTTCAACGAAGGCCGCCACTTTATTCGCATGAACGGCCGTGAGGTATTCAAGTTTGCTACCCGCATTCTGGGCACAACTAGCCAGCGAGCCTTAGCCCAGGCCAAGCTAAGCCTGAACGATATTGATTGCATTGTGCCTCACCAGGCCAACCTGCGCATTATTCAAGCAGCGGCCCGCAGTATGAATTTGCCCATGGAGCGCTTTTTGGTGAAGGTTCATAAATATGCCAACACATCTGCGGCCTCAATTCCAGTCGCAATTTGTGATGGTCTGGCGTCGGGCGAAATCAAGCTGGATGATAGATTGCTGCTGGTCAGTTTTGGTTCGGGGCTTACCTGGGCTTCGGCCGTTTTGCAAATGGCCCCCATAGCAGAGTTCGCATACGCGGTCGCTAAGACAGCCTCTCCAGAGGTTGCAGAATTGGTATCATCTAACGGATTCACACATTGACAGCCGTCTGGCAATGGCTATAATTGCCAGCGTATTGGCCCAAGTGGCGGAATTGGCATACGCGGCAGGTTGAGGGCCTGTGCCCTTATGGGCGTGGAGGTTCGAGTCCTCTCTTGGGCATGGAAACGCTAGCACCTAATGTGCTGGCGTTTTTTGTATACGACTGGCAGTCCTGTGGAGTAGAAGCAACGCTCTAAACAGTTCAGGACTGCCAGTCGTTCATGTTTTAGGATACTGATTGAAAACGGCCGTCTTCCCGCAAAATCTGCTGCAATCCTTCAGCCAAACCAACAAGCGGGCGAAACCCTAATAGCTGCTGCGCCCGACTAATATCGGCCACCAACCGGGGAACCCCGCCCGTTTTTTGCTGATTGGTTAGTTGATTGACGCGCTTGCCGGTCACCTGCTGAATGTACGATACCAACTGTGTCAGGCTTGTTTCCACACCGCTGCCAATGTTGATCACCTGCCGATTAACCGCCTTGGCCGTAGCCGCCGCCAAAAGCGCCGCCACCACATCCGTCACGTAAATATAATCGCGCGTTTGCTGGCCATTCCCATACAGGACCACCGAGCCGCCCGTTAGCGCCTGGTGTAAAAAGCGGGGAATCACCGGGGCATGAGAGACTGGCAAACTTTGCCGGGGTCCATACGCATTAAAAATGCGCAAGGCCACTGTCTCAATATTCCACAGTCGGCCAATGGTGTGGATGTATTGCTCGGCTGCCCATTTGCTTACGGCATAAGGAGAATCTGGATTGGGCGTGTCATTTTCATGGACAGGTTGGGTGGGTAAACGGCCGTAAACCGCCCCTGAAGACGTAAATACCACCCGCCGTACACCCGTATCGCGCATCGCCTCCATCAGGCTCACCGTGCCCCCCACGTTGACGGCATTGTACGCCTGCGGATGCAACACCGACTCTGCCACAGACACCCGCGCCGCCAGATGGTAAACACAATCTACCGCCCCCAGCAGCGACCAAAGCAGCGGGATATTGTTAATGTCTCCCTGTGTAAACTGAACTTCTGGGTGCAGTTGGCTGGCATCCCCATTGCTTAAATCATCCAGCACAACCACCGTATGCCCATCAGCAGCCAGCTTGTTTGCCAATGCGGCCCCCAAAAAGCCAGCCCCGCCCGTTACTAAAAAACGCATGTAACTTCCTCAATGAACAAGAAAGCCCCGGCTGAAAATCAACCGGGGCTTTGAATTATCGTTTATGCGGGATGCTTAATACTCAAGCAGCTCGTCTACACGTCCCTCAATGTCTGGCTCGTCAAAGTCGCCTTCTTTGGCCCAGGCAGAAAGCTCAATGGAGAAATTTTCAAAGAAACTTTGCGGCGGCAATGAGCCCGCCCCGTACTGCATCTCTCTAATTTCCGCATTAATGATGAGCGTGGCTGTTTCCAGCACAATTACTTCATTTTCGCGGGCCAACACGGGTTCCCCTTTGGGAGCCAGCTTCGCTTTCAGCGCTTCATCAAAGAAAGCATGGTCACTCATCACAACTTTGGTGATGGTGCGGATATCGTTTTTGTCAAACAACCATACTTCTAAGGCCGTTACGTTTTTGGGCGTGTCGCTGCCAATGGATTCCGCAATGCCCACGCCACATTCACCAAGGAACTCGCCGCCAGAATTTTCAATACTGAAGGAATCGTCATAGTTATCACGGCCGTATACGTAATCACTTTGGAACCGCGCAATCGGGACGGCGCTGACACCTTCTTCACTTGCCATGGTCGGCGCGCTTTCTGGCATATTTTCGTAGTACATGTCTACATTGTCGTCATCTTCCGCCATCATGCTGTTACGCCGATTCAAGACAACAACAATGCCTGCACCTACAAGCGCCAACACAAGCAGCAAGGCCAAAATAGTGCCCAGGTTGGAATCCTCTTCAGGTTGCGGCACAGCCGGGAGGGAACCATCCACACCTGTCGCCGGCAAAGCATCACAAGCTTGCCCGCCACTTTGCACAATAGCAATGGCATTCAGACGTTCTTGAGCAGCCGGATCGGCCGTGCGACCACGTAATTCACAAATGTCAGCAGCGGCGTCTGACCAGGAACCCAGGGCACGCGTAACGAGGCCTGTGTTGCCGGGCTGCAAAGAATAGGCGTCGGCAATGGTTTGCAGGTAGACATCCTGTTCAGCCTGCTCCAAGTCTCCAGGACCAGCACCGGTCCATTCAACAGGGAAGAGGTACCAGCCAAACACGGTTAGGCCAATAATCAGGCCAGCGACAAACGCAATAAGGACGGACAACTCCGGTCGATTCTTTATAAAATCCATGTGGCACCTACCTTAAAATTGCCCCCATTTTGGGACATTATGAAAATGACATAACATCCCCTCTGCAATTCGTATCTTACCATAACTGTTAAGTGCGTCAAGTTATGGGAGCATGGAAAGAAATCGTGGGAATTAGTCCAGAATATCTTTTTGTTGTTTCTTTGGCTCTCCATAAATTATTGTCATACGCGCAATGCTTTTCCTCTGTTTTTGCCTGTGGTATACTTTTTTAAGGTAACCAGTGGCAATAAAAGGGATTTCATCTACGGCCGTACAGCCCAAATCCCTCAAAATTCTACGCCAACTGTTCGGAGAATTAACACTGTGAAACATTTTCTTAGCATCGCTGAATTATCCCCTGACGAACTGCACAATTTGCTCGATTTAGCCCTTTCTTTGAAACAAGAATGGCGGAATGGTGGCAACAGGCCCTTACTCAAAGGCAAAAGCCTTGCTTTGGTTTTCCAAAAACCATCACTGCGTACCCGCGTTTCCTTTGAAATGGGTATGGTGCACCTGGGTGGGTATGCTCTTTATTTGTCACCCAACGAGATCAAGATGGGTGGGCGCGAGAGCGTGGCCGATGTGGCCCGCGTGCTGTCTGGCTATGTAGATGGCGTCATGGCCCGCGTATTTGAGCATGAGCACATTTTGCAATTAGCTGAGTTTGGTTCAGTCCCCATCATCAATGGTTTGTCCGATTATAATCATCCGGCCCAGGCTCTGGCTGACATTTTTACCGTTCTGGAAGCAAAAAAACGGCTGGAAGGGTTGAAATTGGCCTATGTAGGGGATGGTAATAACGTGGCCCGTTCTTTATTATTTACCTGCATGAAGGTCGGGATGCATTTTACCATCGCTTCACCACCCAACTATACCCTCGAAGAAGACGATTATTCGCTGGGGGAACAGTTCAGTACGGCGGGCGCTTCTATAGAGGTGTATGAAGATCCAAGCAAAGCGGTGGCAGATGCGGATATTATCTATACAGATGTATGGACGAGTATGGGGCAAGAAGAGGAAACGGCCGTTCGCCTAAAAGTCTTCCCCCCCTACCAGGTAAACCAACAGCTCGTAAACCTGGCCAAGCCCGACTGTCTGGTGATGCATTGTTTACCCGCTCATCGAGGCGAAGAAATCACTGATGCAGTGGCCGACGGACCCAATTCCGTTCTGTTCCCTCAGGCAGCAAACCGGATGCACGCTCAAAAAGCGATCCTGGTTGAGCTGTTGGGCAAATCCTAAAAACTATTTGGAGGCTTTGGCGTGGCAGGAAACCGTGCCCGATTCGAAGAAGCATTAAATCGCGGTCATTCGCATAGCTGGGACCAAAAATGGCAGGAAGCGATCCAGGAGTTTCAGGACGCTATCACTGAGATTTCCAATGAACCCGCTCCCTATGCCGGTTTAGGCATGGCTTATTTGGAACTCAACCAGCTTAAAGAAGCCCTCGAAAATTATAAACTGGCGGCGCGCTTTTCACGCGGTGATGTGATTTACCTGCGCCAGGTCGCCGATGTTCAGGAACGATTGAACATGTACGGCGAAGCAGGCAAAACGTACATGGCCATCGGCGAAATCGAGCTCAATCGGCGGCGACTTACCGAAGCGATGGATAACTGGAACCGGGCCGTGCGTTTGGAACCCGATTTACTACGCGCCCATCAACGACTGGCCTCCATTTACGAACGACAAGGCTCGGTACACAATGCGATTCGGGAATATTTGGCCATGGCTCGCATTCTCAATTCGCAAGGTGTGGCGGATAAAGCCTTGCAGGCTTGTCAGTTAGCGCTAAAGCTGGACCCACGCAATGCCGAGGTGCTAACCGCCATTGAGCAGCTGCGCAGTGGTGAAAAATTGGCGGGCGAATCGGATTCGCCCACTTATCAATCTTCGGACAGCATTAGTGAAGTGGCCCAGCACATGGCGGCGGCTTTGCAAGAAAAATCGGGCAACGGTGCGGCCAAAGCCGCTGATACCGCCAGCCCGGTGCAAGATGCCCGTCGGTTGGCATCAGAAAAGCTGGCAGAAGATCTTTTTGATGACGAAAATGTTGAGTTAAATGCCCAAACGCTGCAACTGAGCACACTGATCAGCAAGGCACTTGATTTTCAGACGCGGGGCATGACCAATGAAGCCATCAGCGCTTATGAAGAGGCGATGGGGCTGGGGCTGGACAATACGGCCGCACACTTCAACCTCGGTCTGCTCTACCAGGACAAGCTCCGTTTTGAGGATGCCATCCGTGAGTTTGAGCTGTCGGTGAAGGACCACGACTTCCGGCTAGCCAGCTATTTTTCTTTAGGCGAATGTCATCGGGCACGGGGACGTATTGAAAAAGCATTAGAGCACTTCATTAACGTACTCAAGATTGTCGATCTGGCCACCGTGCAGCACAGCCAAGCAGACCGACTGATTGAGCTATATGAAAATCTAGCCGACAGCCTCATGGCCCAAGGTGAGCGAGACCAGGCATCGGCATTTGCCAACGCGCTGGTGGAATTCCTGAGCCATAAGGGATGGGAAGATAAGGCCAAAGAAGCGCGCGGCCGCCTGGACACGATCTCTGATTCTGGCATGATGATTTTGGGTGATATGCTAACAGCTGGGTCAGAACAGGTATTAGAATCACTTTATTTGAGCCAGGAATATGCCAGACGCGGCATGTATGATACGGCCGTTGAAGAAACCTACCGCGCCATTCAACTATCCAACGACTATTTGCCCGCCCACATGCAGTTAGGGGAACTGCTAGGGAAACAAGGCCGCCGCGAAACGGCCGCGCAAAAGTTCATGACAATTGCCGACACTTACCGTAATCGGGGGGATGTGAATGGCTCCATTGTTTCTTATGAAAAAGCGGTAGAAATGACCCCGCTGGATCTTTCGGCACGGGGCCGTTTGATTGATATGCTGAAGCAGCATGGGCAAATCGACCGGGCTTTGGACCATTATTTGGCAGTTGGCGATGCTTATTACCAGTTGGCCCAGGTTGACAAAGCGCGCGACACATACCAGGAAGCCTTAAAGTTAGCGCCGCGTGGCTCGGCTGAACACAGTTGGAAATCCCGCTTTTTGCGGCTGGCTGCAGAGATTGATATTCAGCGGTTTGATTGGCGACGGGCCCTCACCGCTTATAAGGAACTGCGTCAACTGGATCCAAATGATGAGCGAACGGCCATCACGCTGGTTGATTTATATTATAAAGTTGGACAACCAGTTAATGCTGTGGGTGAACTAGACAACTATCTAAAGCAGTTGGTGCGCGGCGGACGTGGCGCCAAGGTTGTGGGAATTTTGGAAGATATGGTGCGGCAACGGCCGTCTGACAAAAATCTAGTTGATCGCCTATCGCGCCTGTACCTACAGCAAAAACGCCAAACCGATGCCATTGAGATTCTGGATAAGCTGGGCGAAGCTCAGCTTGAAGCGAATGAAACACAAGCCGCCTATGCAACAATTGAAAAAATTCTGGCGTTGAATCCCCCCAACGCAGCCAGCTACCGGCAATTGTTAGCCCAATTACGGCCTTAACTGTAACACCACTCTATGAACGTTTTTTCCTGGGAGAGTTTTGCCAATGCACTGACCCGCTCCACAAACTTGTGGCTCAGTGCAATTGATATTTTGTTGGTAACGGCCGTTATCTTCAGCACCTTTTTGCTGATTCGCGGCACGCGTGCCGTACAGGTGTTACGGGGTTTTGTAGGACTGGCCCTCATTGTTTTGTTGCTCTCTTCCATTCCTGGCCTGACGGCTTTTCGCCAATTGGTAAGCTGGATTTTACCCACGTTGCTGCTCTCCATCCCCATTATTTTTCAGCCGGAACTACGACGCGCGTTGGAGCAGCTGGGGCGAACGGGCAGCTATTTCCGTTTTTTTCGCAAAACCGAGATCAGTCCGGTGGTCATTGCCGTCAAAGATGCCAGCATTCGCCTGTCGCAGCGACGCCACGGAGCACTCATAGTTTTTGAACGTGACACTGGCTTACAGGAATATATCGACACTGGCATATTGCTTAACTCCGAGGTGTCGCCCGATCTGCTGCTAACCATCTTCAACAAAAATACAGAGCTGCATGATGGTGCCGTGATTATGCGAAACGACAGGCTGGCCGCCGCCGCCTGTGTTATGCCCCTTTCCACCAGCAGCTTAACGGACCGGCAAATGGGTTTACGCCATCGCGCCGCCCTGGGTATTAGCGAGGTCAGTGATGCCGTGGCTGTGGTCGTTTCGGAAGAAACAGGCCAGGTATCCATTGCTCATAACGGCCGTGTTATTCGCCGCCAAGACCCTTCCCGACTGGATGATATTTTGCACGCCTTTTTGTACAACCGGCAAAATAACAAGAGGTCAGATACATGATGCGCCTGACCCGCTCCCTCATTGCCAATCTGGCGACACTACTGCTTTCTTTGTTGCTGGCTGTCGTTATCTGGGTTCAGGCTATGCAAGTTGAGGACCCCACCATCAAGCGTGCATTGCAAATACCGGCCACTTTTATTGGCTTGCCAGAAGATGTGACTCGCGTTAGTCCAGCAAGCAACAATCCACCTGTGCTCATTTCTTACGAGGGGCCAACCTCCATTGTGTCTGAATTATCCCTGGAAGATTTTACAGCGATCGTTGATCTGAGTGATGTTCCCCTGGGCGATGATGTCAACGTTCCCGTAGCCATTCAGACGGAAAACACCCAGATCACATTAGAAGCCCCTGTCCCAGAAACCATTGTTGTACACCTGGATAAATTGGTTACACGAGACATTGACGTTGAACTTGAAATTCGCGGAGATGTCGCCCGTGGTCATACAATGGACACGGCACTAATTGATCCACCAGTAATCACTGTGACAGGTACAGAAAGCGAAGTAGAACGTCTTGATTTTGCCCAGGTCACGGTTTTCTTGAATGATGACACGCAAACCCGCATCGAAACGCCACAGCCACTTTTTTATGACCGGCAAGGTCGGGTGGCCAGCGTGAGTGGCCTCCAGCTAAGTGCAGACCAGGTAGAGGTAACAATTCCCATTAACGAATCAGCCGATTTTGCCAACAAGGTCATTACGGCCGATGTGATTGGTCAGGTTGCACCTGGCTACCGGGTTTTGGGCGTTACCGTGGAGCCTTCCAGCGTGCTGGTAACGGGCCGTCCCACACAGTTGGCGTTACCGTTCCGGGTACAAACCGAACCAATTGACATAACGGGCTTAACGGAGACGTTTCAAGATCAGGTCTCTTTGGTATTGCCGGAGGGTATTTCCTTAGACAGCGTGACAGAAATCACCGTTACCGTGCAAATTGAACCATTTTCCAGTACAAAGATATATAATCTACCGATTGAGCTTTTAGGCATTAGTGAAGAGTTGGAAGCCACTATCGAACCTGATACACTGCGGGTGGTGCTTTTTGGCCCATCTCCCGTATTGGACACATTAACAGAACAGGAAATACGGGTTTCTCTGGATCTGTTTGGACTGGAGCCGGGCGAATACACGCTGGAGCCAGATGTGGATGTCCCGGATCGTGGCCTGGAGCTACGTTCCATTCAACCTTCGGTTATTGAAGTAATTATTTCTGAACCGCTTACGACTACCAAGGAACTAACGGACACGGAAGCAGCGAAACCAGGTACATTTTACGTGCCGGTTATAGAGGATGGTGCGGAAACGGCCGTTCCCACTCAAACAAACCACGCCCAGCTAACTTTACACTTTGCCAGGCAGCCAAATCAGAAACCAATCTAATATTACAAAAATCTTATGACAGCAAAACCTTTAGTCGCGTTGGTCGGCAGACCAAACGTGGGCAAATCAACTTTATTTAATCGCATCGTGGGCCGCCGGGTGGCGGTCGTCTCAGAAACGGCAGGCACCACGCGTGACCGGCTTTACGCCGACAGCGAGTGGAGTGGCACTGCCTTTTCTTTGGTGGACACAGGTGGCCTCGAAACCACAACCGGGTGGCATACGGAACCGCTTTCTGAGGATTCGGAGCAATTCCTGCCTTACATCCGCCAGCAAGCGGCTATCGCTATTCAGGATGCCGATGTGGTGGTGCTGGTGGTGGATGGGCAGGTGGGCATCACGGCCGCCGATCAGGAAGTAGCAGACATTTTACGCCAATCACAAAGGCCGGTGCTGGTAGCCGCCAACAAGCTAGAATCAACCAAGCTGACGGACAATGTGTACGAGTTTTACGAGCTGGCGCTGGGTGAGGTTTTTCCGATTTCAGCGCTGCATGGGTATGGCACGGGGGATTTGTTGGATGCGATTGTAACGGCCGTTCCCCCCACACCGCCCGACGATGACGAAGAAGACACCTCCATCAAGATTGCCATGCTGGGCCGCCCCAACGTGGGTAAATCCACCCTGGTGAATAAGCTCATTGGTGAAAAGCGTGTCATTGTCAGCCCCATTGCTGGAACCACACGCGACGCTATCGACACCAAAATTAAGTGGCACGGCCAGGATTTTACCCTGATCGATACCGCAGGCATTCGCCGACGAGGCAAAATTGACCCCGGTATTGAAAAATACAGCGTGTTGCGCGCCATGAAAGCGATCAAGCGGGCCGATGTGCTGCTGCTGCTGCTCGACGCCGAATCAGGCATCATTGCTCAGGATGCCCACGTGGCAGGCATGATCACCGAGGAGACGGCGGGAGCGATTGTGCTGGTAAACAAGTGGGACGCCATCGAAAAAGATAGCTACACGATGAAGGAATACGAGGACAAAGTCCGGCAAGAACTTAATTTTCTGCCCTACGTCCCGGTGCTATTCATCTCCGCCATGACAGGGCAGCGCGTCAGCCGCATTTTGCCCCATGTGGTCGATGTCAACGAGGCACGTCACCAGCGCATTCCTACCAGTGCCCTGAATAAATTCATGCGCGATGCCATTACCCTACATCCACCGCCGGGCAAAGGGGGCAAGCGAGCCAAGTTTTTCTATGTGACGCAGGCCAGCGTGGCTCCGCCCACGTTTGTCTTTTTTGTGAACAATCCGGACTGGCTCAATTTTGGCTACAAGCGCTTCTTGGAAAATCGGCTGCGGGAGCAGTGGCCATTTACGGGCGTGCCCATTCGGCTCTTTTTCCGTGCCCGCAGCGAGGATCGCTTCGGCAAGTAAGCAAACAAGAGATTGGACCATTTTTATTGAGGGTGTACCGAATTCAAGAGCAAAATGGTCCAATCTTTCGTCACTTTTTAGCGAAGGAGCCGTAAATTTGGCTCACCCTCCCAGCTAACATCCAGCAACAGCTTATCGCGATAAACTCTTTCGGGACGTTCGCTGCCATCTACGGGCACCATGTAGACGTCAAAATCACCAATGCGGTTATCAATAACTGTGTAGTAAATGGAACGGCCGTCTTCCGTAAAGAACACGCTTCGGTAACCAAATCCTGCATCATCATCTAGCTCCACTTCAGACGCATCTTCGGCCCAGGGAATACTATAAAGGGCCACATCGTCTCCATCATCCTCACGTCCCCAAAAAACGAACTGCTCCTCTGAAGCATTCAGAATGGTCAAAGACGACCAATCCTCCACCAAAAAGTAGCCATCTTCTTCCGTCAGACTGGTGACATACACCGCATCGTAGCTATCATCCCACAGCTGCACCAACAGCTGTTCGGCCGCATGGTTCATGTAGGAAAATAAAATATCGTAATCATCTGTAGCCAATAGCTCAATAACTTCACTACCGTCTTTGCTCACGCTATACAGTGCATTTTCATCCCCGTTTTCCGTCTTCAACAGAAAATAATCTTCTGTAGGAAATCCTTGCAACGTGATAACCTCGTCTTCCAATAGTTCTGTTACGGCCCCATCCGCCACGCTAACCACATAAGCCGCCATCTCATCGCCAGATTCAGTCAGGAAAACGGTATAATCACCATCCTCAGATTGGCCAGCCCATGAAATGTCATCGGCTTCAAGCAGCGCCTCGCCCGTGGCGTTGATAAACAGGCCCCATTCGTCATCATCTTCGTCCAGCTTACCTGTCACATAGAGGGTCTCCCCATCACCCAAAAAACCAAACAGATCAATCATGGCAAATTCTTCACCAAAAGATTCTGCATCTTCTGCGCCTGGCTCAATCAGAAAAATTTGCGCCTCGTTATTATCTACCTCTAAATAAGCAAACTGGGTGAGTTCCTGGTTGTAACGTATCCAGCTGCCGACATCCTCTACTTCATCCAAAACAACAGTCTCGCCCTCGCCATCCAGCGAAATGACAGTGACCGTTGTGCCATCGTCTGGGTCAACGTCTAGCTGCACCACCCCGTTTTCGTTGGCAAAACACAAGCTGCCACGGGCCAGGCGGTCCGCTTTTGCGCCATCTTGTGAAACGTAGCAGCGATAGTTGTCAAAACTTTTGGTTTCAGTGAGATAAACGTTAAATGGATCGGTTTCAAAGCTGGCGAACAGCCTGGCGTCTGCATCTACCTCTAGCAATTCAGAGGGTGACTCATCCCCAATTTCCATCTGCTCAATGCGGATGTCGTTGCCATCCACGTACCAAAGCAAAATTCGGTTTGTGTCTGGCACAAAAACTGCCAGTTCACCCTCAAAAACAAAGGTTCTTTCTACATCTTCTGCCAATGATTGCCATTCTGATTCGTCTGCACCAATGTCTGCCAAAAAGATTTCGGCCTCACCATCTCTGTTGTATTCAACCAACAGCATTTGGTCACCGCCAGAACAGGCAGCCAACAAGGCAACGGCCGTTAACAGAAGTAACAAAATCAGCCCGATTAACGCAGTTCGTTTCTTAAGCATCATGAATTTGACTCCTTGTGGATCATCTATTGTGGAAGCAATTTTGCAATGGGCACCCTTTTTTAGAAATGGAAACAAGGTACAGTTTAATTATTGCGTGGAGTTAATGCAACCAAACTCAACTGAACTGACAAAACCGATTCAGGGTAGTTATGGTATCATCTACCCACTTTTGAGAAGGATGAATAATTAGATGAATGCAACAACTTACTATGTACAAACAATGCCGGGTGTGGAAGAGATTGCCTGGCTAGAGATTCGGGACAAACTGCCGGGAGCCAAGTTTGGCGAGACAGTGTTCGCCAAAGACCAAAATGGGCTGCTCATTTTTAATTACGCGGGCAATGCAGAAGATTTATTTCAGCTGCGCACGGTGGAAGATGTCTTTGTGTTGGCGGTTTCTATTGAGAAGGTGCCACGCACGCGGCAGGTGCTGCCGCAAATTACGGAGATGGTAAGCCATACGGCCGTCTTCCAACACGCCATCGACATCGCCATGCCACATCGCAAACAGCCAGGACGGCCGTCTTACCGCGCGATTAGCCGTTTGTATGGCAGCCACGAGATTTACCGCAAAGAGTTGGGGGAAGCGGTGGAGCGCGGCATGAAAAACCGCTATCCACGCTGGCGGCTAATCGATGACCACGCCATGCTGGAAATATGGATCAATTTGCTTGGCTCCCGCCTGGTGGCTGGCATTCGTCTGACAGACCGCACCACGCGCCACCGTTTTAACAAGCCAGTGGAACTAAAAGCCGCGTTACGGCCGTCTGTAGCCGCCGCCATGATCCATCTGACCAACCCCGCAGATGACGACATTTTCCTGGACCCAATGTGTGGCAGCGGCACACTGCTGATGGAACGACGCTATGCCGGGGCGTATAGCCAGATGCTGGCCGGGGACATTGTGCGTGACCATGTTTGGGCCACGCGTCAAAATGTAGAGGCACTGCGCAAGGAGCCGCCAAGCAACTTTGGCACCCTGCATACCAATGCCACGCAACTGCCATTGGCCACGGGCAGCATCAGCAAGGTGGCCACCAATCTGCCCTTTGGCAAACAAATCGGCTCACCCAAAGCGCTCAAGAAGCTGTATCCAGCATTTTTTCGGGAATTGGAGCGGGTGATGGGGGCAAACGGCCGTGCCGTCATCCTCAGCAGTGAGTATGATTTGGTGAAAGATTCAGTTCGCACCTGCCCCAACCTGGGAATTTTAACTGGCTACTCCATCGCTGTGCTGGGACAATGGGGCCGCATTTACATCATCCGCCGGACCTAAAAAGTAACGACCAAGGTGCCAGGCACTGGTCAGTTAAACTTCGACTTCCAAAGTCAATGCGACCAGTGCCTGGCACCTCAGCAATCACTCGATCTCTGGCGGCTGAATGTCAATCAACTCATCGTAATGGGAAATATCGACCTGCCAGAGGCTTTCGCCTTCTTCACTGGCTGGCTCTGGCTCGCGCACCACAATGCGCACCAGTTCAAAGGTCTCTGGCCGAATCCATAGCTGAATTTTCACTTCCGCTGGGCCTATGAGATAGCCGCTCATTTGGTAGATGTTTTCGCCAGTGGCAACGGCCGTTACGCTGTAAAGCAATTCATCCGGCCCGTCACTCTCGGCTAAATTCTCCGACTCAGCCAGGGCCACTTGCGACAAATCGGCTAGCAGCACCGCCTGGATGCCAATGTCGTCGTCGAACAGAACAGCCGGATTGAAGCCCCAGTTGGGCGGCAGCACTTCCCAGTCGCCCGTAACCACATTGGTTTGCCACTGAATTTCGGCCACACTAATCACGTCTACATCAGTGATGATGCCGGGACCGATGACCCGCACCGTGGCCAGGGCACGGTCTGGGGCTACAAACGCCCCCCGCGCCCGTCGGAAAGAGAGCGTTTCGCCCGGATCAAGGAAAGCAGGCGCACCATCCCGCTCGATGGTGAACTGGAAGCCGTCGCTGTTTTTTACCCGTTCGGCCGTAAGCTGCACCAGTTCGTCGGCGCTGATTTCGGGCAGGGATGGTTGGCAAGCGGTTACGAGCAATAACAAGCCAAAAAGCAACACCATCCAGAAAAGTTTTTTTCGATTGAACCACATCATTTTGAAGTTCGTTTCCATTTTATTGGATTTTGTTGAGGCGGGATTGGAGATTGTGAACGGCCGTTTCCCATTCCCCAAACTCTTCACTCGCCAGCCACAATTCCCGCAGCTCCGACTTTGTGAGCACGCGGGCCACTGCCTGGCGCGCCATTTGGACATATTCTGGCTTTACTGGCATGGGGCTATTTTCTGCCAGCCATTCGGCCAGCTCCTGCGGTGGATTTTCGAGGGGAAAGCCTGTTGCGGCGGCCACGCATTCCGCTGCGGCCAGCACTTCACTGGCTTCGTCTGCGTCAAGTTCATCCGCCTCGATCATTGCTGCCACGCCTGCCAGGGTGCGGTCAATCAGACGAAAATCGTTCTCGCCAAAGTCGTACAGCCAATCCTGGGCGGCATCATTTTCAAAATTACCGGGACCCCATGCTCCCATAATTGTCTCCTTTAAAAATAATCCGCAGATTTCGCAGATGAACGCAGATTTGGTTCACTAAAATTCAAAATCTGCGCTAATCTGTGTAATCTGCGGATAAATCTCCTAAGCCTCGCGCTGCTTACGGGGGAGTTTTAGTTTGGCTTCGATGAACGCCTCGCGCGGCAGGTTGAGGGTGCGGGCAATGGCCCGAATTTCCTCAATTTCATCGTAAGCCGCCAGGCCATCGGCAGCAGCAACGGCAAAAAGCACGTCCAGGAAATGCCGCCGTTCGTCTGGGGTAGTGTGGCTGGCAAATTGGCGCACCGTGCGGTGATGGTCCAGCTTTTTGGCTGCTTCAGACACGGCTACTTCAGTGATGAAAACGGCCGTAGCCTCCGCCACCTCCCAATGCGTTTTTAACGCCTGCACCATCGCCTCAAACTCCGCCTCAGACACATCCTGGTCCACATGCGCCACCTTAGCCATCAGCCCGCCCGCCAGGCTCAGCTTGCGCAAATCCACCTCAGGAATGTCCAGTTCCGACTCTTCTACATGCAACCGGTGGCTAACAGCGTAGAACACTTTGTTCTTGATAAAATCATCAAAATGACGTTCACGATTCGGCGCATCGGCAACGGCCGTGCGCCGGGCCATCGCCCCACCCACCATCCGACCCAACTGCATGAACAGGCTCAAATTCACATCGTCGATTGCCCGCTTCACCTCATTTACCACCGCCTGCTCTTCCGAAGAAATTTCGCCATCAATGGCCACTATCTCGTCCAGCGCCTGCCGCACTAGCTGCCGGTCGCGTGGTGAGCACAGCGCATTTTGCAAGTCGGCAATGAGCCGGGCGCGTTCTGCTTCGTCGATGGGCTGGTCGATGTACATCTCCAGCCTGGCCCACTCCTGGCTGCTCATTTGCAGGCCACCCTCTTTTCCGACGCGCGGCAGTTGGTAGAGCAAATCCTTGAGGCTGTTTACCTCTTCATGGCTAACCTGGCCATCGGCCCAGGCAGCGGCAATAATCACTTTGGCTAATGTAAAAATAAGGTTGCGATCAGACATAGTAATTTCCTAAAAGAATGGGACACAGATTCTCACAGATGAACACAGATAAAAAGAAAAATCTGTGTTCATCTTTGTCCTATTCGTTTGTAATTATGCGAGGGAGGGGAGACGTTTGTCCAGCGAGGGCATGTTGGCGCGGGAATCTCTCATGCGTTGATCATAGATGAAATCGGCCGTTGTCGTGGCCGGGTTAATTTATCGCAGCTATCGTAAAAACCAATATTGGTCTGGGAAATAGACAGAACGCAGAGGGGCACAGAGAAAATCTGCATGCGCAACTTGCGCCCATCTGCGAACTCTGCGGATAAATTAAGATTTACGAGAACGGCCGCGTGACCGACGACGCTTTTTGCCAGATTTATCGGACCGAGCTTTCGGCCGGGAATCAGCTTGAGCTTCCTCCAGCGTCACAGGCGGTGTGTGCAGCGATGCCTGGTAATAATCATCCAGCAACATGGCAATGAGCTGAATGCCTTCTTCATCGTCGGCCAGCTCTTTGACCATCGGCACAAAGCGTTGCAATCGCTCCACTTTTAGGTTGTCACGGTCGCGCATTTGGGCTTCCAGGCGCACCGTCATCCGTTCCGCTACTACTTTGGCCAGCGTGGCTTCATCGGGAGACGGCCGTTCCTCAAACTCAATGTTGTACTGCTTGGCAATACGCTTTAAATGCACCTGCTCCGTAAAATCGCCCACCAGGCTAATAGCCACCCCAGTAGCGCCAGCCCGTCCCGTGCGCCCAGCCCGATGAATGTAAATTTCCGGGTCGTCCGGCAGTTCGTATTGGAACACATGAGACAAATCGGAGATGTCGATGCCCCGTGCGGCGACGTCTGTCGCCACACAAAAGCGCAGCTTGCCCTGGCGCAGCTTGCCCATTACCTTCTCCCGGTCCTTTTGCGCCAAATCACCGCTCAGCTCGTCGGCGTTGTAGCCAAAGCGCTGTAGCACTACAGCGATATAGTGGACGCGCTGCTTGGTGTTGCAAAAGATAATGGCCGAATCAGGATTTTCCAGCTCAATGAGCCGAACCAACGTCCGGTCTTTTTCCATGGGGGAGACCGTTACCACCTGGTGTGAAGTATCGGCCACATGCACATGATCCCGGCTGAGGCTGAGGAAGTCTGGCTTCTCCATGAACTGGCGGGCCAGGCTACGCACCGTGGGGGGGAAGGTGGCAGAGAACATGCAAGTAAACACTTTTTTACCCGGCAAATATTCCTGCACCCGGCGCATGTCGGGGTAAAAGCCCATGCTTAGCATTCGGTCAGCTTCGTCAAAGATCAGCACTTTGAGCTTTTTCAACGACATCGAACCGCGCAGCAAATGGTCTAATACACGCCCTGGCGTCCCCACGATCAGGTGCGTACCTTCACGCAATGCTTTTAACTGGGGACCGTAGCCAACGCCGCCGTAAACGGCCGTTACCCGCAAGCCACTATCACCAATCAACATGGTGGCCTCATCGACCACCTGCTTGGCCAGCTCCCGTGTGGGTACCAGCACCAGCGCCTGGGTGTCGTCCTGGTGGCGGTTCACCAACTCCATGATGGGCATGATGAACGCCCCTGTTTTGCCACTGCCGGTACGCGCCTGCACCATCAACGGCCGTCCGGCAAAAATATAGGGCATCGCTTTGGACTGTACCGGCGTCAGGCTCGTCCAACCCGCACGGGCCACAGCTTCACTCAGGCGCGGCGGCAAATGCTCCAACCGCACCGACGGCAGGCTGTCTTCTGGTTCTTCAATTTCGTCTTCTGGTTCCAGATGGGTGGCATTTGGCTCGTTAATTTCTTCTTCTGCTTGTTCGATTGTTTCAGTTTCACTCATTGATTTTCTGCGAATTGCTTTGTTCCTATTTGGCAACGGCTGTTGTCCAGACAAAAAAGGCAATAAGCCCTCATATTTTTTCGATTTCTTAATTTTCTCAACTGTAGAGTCTAGCGCAAAACGACCGTTTTCGCATCTTCTCTAATCCCGCCACAGCGGCAGGCTGCAACAGCGAAACGATCCCCCCGTTTTGGGCGGATCGTCAAAGGGCAGCTCAATCACCTTCAAACCGCGCCGCCGCATCTCGGCATTTACCCGGCTGGCACGGGTGCGGGCAATCACCTGCGTGGGCGAAATGGATAGCACGTTGGTGGCCAAAATTTGCTGCTCCGCCTTTGTCACCTCGATGAGATCATACTGATCAGCAATGGCCGCTGGCATTTGCGCCAGCCCATCAGGGTAAACAAGGGCACTGCGCTGACCCACGGGCACAAAGCTGCAATCCAGGTGCAGCACATTTTCACCATCAGCCAGCTGCTTGAGCGGCACGGGAACCACCTCGAACTGTGGAAAGCGGCTGGCGAGATAGGCTGCCCCTTCTGGTCCGGTGCGCTGGCTAAGACCAACCAAGATACGGCCGTTATCCACAATCACATCGCCCCCTTCCACCACAATATCATCCGGCACTTTAATCACCCGCTGGGTCCCCATTTGATCCAAAATCGGCAGCAGACCCAGCCACTCATCGCGGCGGCTCTCCCGCGCCATTTGGGTGACCACAAACGTGTCGCCAATCACCACGCCAATGTCGCGGGTCATCAGCTGATCTGGCACGTTGTCCAACGGCTCCGGCTGCAACACCGCCACGCCGTGGCTGGCCAGCGTTTGCTTAAAATCGTCCAGTTCGGCCATCACCCGCTCCCGCGTCGGACGGTCAGGGCCAAAATAATATTGCTTTTGGGTTTCGTTAATAATGGTGGGGGGAACTTGATGAAAATTGTCGGGATAGCCAATGATGACGGAACGCAAACGGCCGGTTTCTGACGTGACGCAAAGGGTGTGCATGACGGGTTGCCTCCAGGTTGTTCAGTGAGTTGTGGGTGTCGTAAATCCGTACAATATGATAAGGAGACGGAAACGGCCGTCAAGTAGCTATTCCTAGGACTGGCAGTCCTTGGCTATACTGTTTGCCAGGCACAAAAGAGCAGCAGTGCTAAATAGGAAAGCACCGCCAACAGCGACGGCCGTTTGGCCAAAAACCACACGCGCGGCGGGGCAAACAGCAGCACCAGGAGCACAAACGCCCCAATCGCGCCCAGCCAGCCGCTGAATAATTGCGTGGATTGGAGAACGGCCGTTCCCAGCAGCAGCATCCCGTTAACCCCTAACAACGCCAGTAACGCCAACCCCGTGTAATTGCGCGACGTTTCTTCAATGGTCACCCGCACCGAAGCGCTGAGCACCAGCACATAAAACAGAGCCGCCGCAATCAACGCCCCCGGCCCATACACAAAAAAGGCCGAAGATTCCCCCGCGCCCAAAATACGATCATCAGCCACGTAGATGGAATCCCAGTAGCCAAGCTGCTGCAAAATCAGCACAGCTAGCATCAGGGCAAAAAAGATAGCCAACAGCCGCATGGTGAGTGTTTTTATCAGCCAGGTGGGCAGGCGAGAAACCCGTTCGGCATCGGCAGCTGGTTCCAATTTACGGATGAGGTAAACGGCCGTACAGTACACAACAAACGCCCCACCAAGAATCAGTACATTAATCGTCGATGGCTCCGCAAACAGCGCCGTAAGCGTCGGCAGCAGCAAAATAAGCCCAGCCGCCCCGGTCACATCTGCCAGCAGCGGCAAAATCGTTAAAAATCGTTGTTTTTGTTTCACAGTTATCCTCTCAATTTGGCGGTGATCTTATCAGAAACCTGGAAAAAGCAATCACGAATATGACGAATGAACGAATAACACAAATCGATACCAAATTATTCGTCTCATTCTTCAATTCGTGCCATTCGTGATTCATCCTTTTGTATTCACCCCAGCATCTTGCCAACAGCGAGACGATCCACTAACCTTTAAGCCGGTATCTGCGGATTTTCAAGATAAGGATAGCAAATGAGTAAGTCGTTCCCCCCAACTGGATTTGTTAAAACGAAATCGGCCGTGCCGGGCATTGAGGTGTACAGGCCGCGCCCACCGGAAGAAGACGGCCGTGAGGTCGTCGATTTTCGCTGTCCCCACTGCGATGGAGCCACCGCCTACAACACCGACGATGGCGGCCTGACCTGCTCCTTTTGCGGCTACCATGAAGCACCGCATGTTGAAGTGGTGGGCAAAGGTGCCCAAGAATTTGAGTTCACCGTGGAAACGGTGGAGCGATCTACCAATGGCTGGGGGCATGAGCGCAAGGAATTGGTATGCAACAGCTGCGCCAGCCACATCACCCTTTCCACTGAAATGCTCAGCCACACCTGCCCCTTTTGTGGTTCGAACGCTGTGGTGCAAACTCGCGCGCCGCAAGACGTGCTGCGTCCACGCTTTTTGGTGCCGTTTGCCACCACCACCGAAGATTGTCGTAAGCAAACGGCCGTATGGCTGCAAAACAACTGGATGCTACCCAAAGATTTGCAAAATCTGGCCCGCAGCACGGAGTACACGCCCATATACATTCCTTTTTGGACCTTTGACGCCCGCACCACGGCCAGCTGGCGCGCCGAAGTACACAACACCGATGCCAACCGTCGTCGCCACTCTGCGCCAAACTGGAAATGGGAACGGCCGTTTCTGCTCAAAATTGGCAACCGTGAGGGCAAACTTTGGGATTGGGAATCGGGCGCGGTGAATGTGGAAATCGACGACCTGCTTGTCAGCGGCAGCAGCCAGCTCAACCTGACCCTGCTCAAGCAGATGCGCGGCTACCGGCTAAACGAGCTGGTGCCCTACGATCCAACCTTCCTGGCCGGGCTGTCGGCCCAGGCCTACGAGGTTGATTTGGAAACCGCCTGGGAACGCGCCCGGCGATCGATGCGCGCCCGCACCAAAGAAGCGTGCCAGGAACAGGCCAGCGCCAGCTCGATACGCAACTTCAGCATGAATCTGGACTTTAGCGATGAAAGCTGGCGCTACATTTTGCTGCCGCTCTATCTGGCCACCTACCGCTACGGCGACAAACGGTTCCAAGTGATGATCAATGGCCAAACCGGGGTCATTGCCGGGCAGCGTCCCGTGGATTGGAAACGAGTGGGCTGGACGATGGCCGCAGCCTTCCTGCCCGCGCTGCTCTTTGCCCTGGCTGCGGCGCTGCTGCTGGCTAATGAGTACAACATTGGCAGCTTGTTTGGTTTGCTGGCCGGTGCCAGCCTGATTGCCTGGCTGTTTTTTGTGTTTAATACGCTGCGTAAAGCGGGCAAAATGGCCAAGGGATAGAATGGATAATTGTTAATGGCCAATGGTTAATGGTTAAGTTGATGGATGAAGTTGAATTAACTCAAAACGGAAACTGGATTGAAGTGTGGGGAGCAGATTGGGTGCTGGAGGGGTGCGCCAGCTGCAACGGGGTGTTTGTGCTGCCACCACAGAAAGTGAGCCAGCGCTGCCCTTTTTGCGGGCAGACGGCTCTGGCCCAAATGGATCCTGCCGATGACCAGCCCATCTACACTCAGCCGCCAGAATTGGTGGTGCCGTTCCGCACGGCGGAGGACCGGCTGCGTGCCAGCGTGGGTAAGTTTGCCAAAAGCATCTGGCTGGCTCCGGCCGATCTCAATGAAGGTGCACTACTGAGCCGAATGCAGCCCGTTTACCTGCCAATGTGGCTGGTCGATGCCCAGGTGCAGGGCGAATGGCAGGCGGAGATGGGCTTCGACTATGAAATTGTGAGCCATCGGGAAGAATACCAGCACAACAACTGGCAAACAGAGCGCGTGAAGGAGAAGCGAGTGCGCTGGGAGCAGCGCCTGGGTCGGCTCAATCGCCGCTACGAAAATCAGTCTGCCCCGGCTCTGGATGAACAAGAGCAGGTAGAAGCGAAAATCGGCCGTTTTAACCTGAATGAAGCCAAGCCATTCCAGCAAGATGACCTGACAAACGCGATTGTCCATCTGCCCAACCGCCTGCCGGAGGATGCCTGGAATGAGGCGATGGTTGGTTTAAAAACGGCCGTTACCCAAGATTGTCGTCTGGCCAGTGAAGCAGACCACACGCGTGGCTTCAAATGGTCGCCCCACTTTGCCAACCAGCAGTGGACCCAGCTACTGCTGCCGCTCTACACCAGCTACTACCTGGATGATGACGACCAGGTCCGAATGGTGCTGCTGCATGGTCAGACGGGTAAACTGCATGGTGTGCTTCGCGCCTCCACGAAGCGAGCTTACCGTATAACAAATATGATGCTAAAGGCCGCATCCGTTTTTCTGGGAATCGCGACGGTGCTGTTTCTAGTAGACCTCTTGGGAGCAGAGGGAGCGGAATCCTGGATGGCTATACCGCTTTTACTGATGGCGGGTCTTGGCGTAGCGGCCTTCTTGCCCATGCTTTACGCTTTGATCGTAAACGCCACCCAGCGGACAAAAGAGAGAGAAATAGAGCAGCCTCCATTGCCGACAACGGGCAACTGAGGCTGCCGATGCTGCCAGTTTAAACGGTCACAGGTTGTTTGACGGTGCGGCGAGTCGCCTGCATGACCTTTTCAATACTTTCCCAATCGTGCGTATAAGCGGATGAATCCACGATGTGCTCTGGATCGTCAAAATATTTACCAGTTGTCTGGGCCACATCCGGCGAGAGGGCCAGGTACGTGTAGGTTTTGGCCATGGCTTCTGGCGTGATGGAAAAGCGACTCTTGAGGGAGTACATTTTGCGCAGCAGCGTGGGTATATTGGGATACCGTTTATCCACATCAATCTGCACATTGGTGACGCGAATTGCGTTGGCGGTTACGGCCGTTCCGGCCAACATCTTCGCCAGCCAATACGTATACATCACTTGCGCCTGCTTGGATTGATAATACGCTTTTTGCACGCTGAACTTTCGCTCACGAAATTCTGGATCATCCAAATTGACCTTGAGGAAAGGATACGTCACCAATCCCTTGGAGGAGATGGTGATGATGCGCCCCTGTTCGCTGCGTTTCAGCGCGTCCAGCAGCAGATCCGTCAACAAAACGGGGCCAACGTGATTGGTCGCCCAAATTTTTTCTACACCTTCTTCAGTAAAGGCAATCTGCTTTTGGCGAATGTCAAAAGCGGCCGCATTCTGAATTAGCACGTCAAGCACATCATAGCGGGCCAAAAAAGCCTGGGCAAAGGCGTGAATGGATGATTGCAGCGACATATCGACGATCATCAGTTCGACATCTTCATTGTTGGCCTGCTGACGAATGTCGGCCAGGGCCGCTGCGCCGCGCTGCTGGCTGCGGCAGGCGATGATCACTTTGTGCCCTTGTTGAGCCATTTGAATAGCAGCCGCTTTGCCAATGCCAGAATTGCCGCCGGTGATGATGCATACTTTTTGTTTCATGTTGCTTGTTCCTTATTTATTTCCCCGGAAACTGCCATTCAAGGACTTGAACCATTTTGAAGTTTCCGGGGAAATTCATGCCGTTCCCATGCCTCTTTCTAAAATATGGAGAACCTGGTCAAATAATTTTTCTGCTTCGGGTGTTTCAAAGAGGGAACGGCCGTCTGCCAACGCACCCCCATCTTGCAAACGGTTAAGCAAATAACCACCTAATTCTGAAAAAATCGCGCTGAACAGAAACGCCGCCAAATCGGGATCGATTTCCGAGGAAATGTCATCCATTATTTGACCTTGTTCCACCAGCTGCCGAAAGAAAACGGCCGCACCCACCCGCGCCTGTTCCTGCATTTCCACAGGCAGCGCACCGCTGCGCACGGCCCGGTAGCCAATCTGGCTCAGCTGGGGCCGGGCCAGCTCAAACTTGATCCCGGCGGCACTAAGCCAGCGAATATAGGCAAAGGTGCCCATCTGCGGATCGGGCGGATTGTCGCCTAAAAACTGCGCCTTGGCTTCCGCACCCAGCGTCAGCAGATAGGTGTATAAATCTTCCTTGTTCTCGAAGTATTGGTAAAAGCTGCCTTTGGCAATGCCCGCCTGGGCCACAATGCGAGAAATGGAGGCCGCGTCGTAATCATTCTCGGCAAACTCCGCCAGGGCCAGGTCGATAATGCGCTGCCGTTTTTCTTGGGGTAGATTGAAAAAAGTGTCTTTGGGCATCTGTCTTTGTTCCTAAACTCTTAATGTGACCGACCGGTCATGTGACTAATCGGTCACATTATACAAAACGGCCGTTCCCCTGTCAAGCAACATCCTCCATCAATCAATCAGCCAGATGTCACTCGGTGCCTGTGACATTTGTCAACAGTTGCTTAATTCGATTGACGCTCCAAATTTGAGTTTGTATAATCCCCCACAGTTACATAGATTTGCATAGATTTTTACTATTTTACGGCGATTTCAGGCACTTTTTATGAATAACTTTCTCCCCGAAACTGAGCAGTGGCTCACCCTGTCCGATGCAGCTTCTTTGCTCGGCGTACATGGGACCACCCTACGGCGCTGGGCAGACAATGGGCAAATCCCTTTTATGCTCACGCCAGGCGGACATCGGCGGTTTGCCATGTCTGATCTGAATCAATTTGCGGCCAGTCGGCGTCAGGCCCAATCACCTAGCAGCATTGAGCAGATCTGGGCAGAAAATGCGCTCACACAAACGCGCCAAACTATCTCTGCCCACAAACAGGACGATTGGTTGTCTCAGTATGATGACCAAATGCGGGAAGAACATCGGCTGTTAGGCCGCCGCCTGATGGGGCTGACGCTGCAATACATTTCTGATCCAGAGGCCAATGGCAGCCTGCTCAAACAAGCGGAAGAGATTGGTCAACAATACGGCCGTCTTTGTCACCAAACCGATATGCCGCTCACCCAAGCATTACAAACCACGCTGCTCTTTCGGGACATGCTGGTAGATACGGCCTTCCAACTGCCCAGCTCCGCTTCAATCAAACCAGAGGCCAACCTGCGGCTGATGCGCCGCATCAATGAACTGCTCAACGTGGTGCATCTGGCCATTGCCAAAAGCTACGAACAATAAGCGTAACGCCCAGAGGTGCAACGCACTTTATCCAGGCCATTCGGCCCGCACATCAATACTTCAAGTGCGTCGCACCTGAATAATAATTTTCAAAAAACGATAAGCAATTTGATACCAGTTTTCAGGCAAGCCGGGGTGTGTGGCGACGGCCGTTTCTTCCGCTTGCCTGCCTAAGGAAATAGATGTGATGAATCAGCAAACCCTTGAGATTGTCATTGTTGGCGGGGGAATTTCTGGCCTGGCCGCTGCCTATTATTTAGAAAAAGCCGCGAGGCAGCACAATATTGCCCTTCACACCACCATTCTAGAAAAAGAAGCCCAGCCAGGCGGTAAGATTGCCACCCAGCAGCAAAATGGCTTCGTGTTTGAAGGCGGCCCGGAATCGTTTGTAACCCGCAAGCCGGAGGCGTGGGAACTGTGTCATGAACTGGGGCTGCAAGACCGGCTGGTGGGCACCACACGTCCGGGCAAAAATTATGTGCTGCACAACGGCCGTCCCGCCATTGTGCCCAATGGCCCTGGTAGTTTCCTCTCCACGCCGCTGCTCTCACTTGGTGGCAAGCTGCGCCTGCTCAAAGAGCCGTTTGTCAAGCCGCGCACCGAGGCATCTGATGAATCGCTAGGCAGTTTTTTGCGCCGCCGCCTGGGAGATGAGATGGTGGACAACATCGTCAAGCCCGCCATCGGTAGTGTGTATCTGGGGGATGTGGATGCCATGAGCGTGCAGGTGTCGTTCGGCCGTTTTGCCGAGATGGAGCAGCAGCACGGCAGCGTCGTGAAGGGCATGTTTGCCCTGATGAAAGAAAAGCGAGCCGAGCGCAAAGCGTCTGGCGAAGCGCGCCCGCCCAAAAAGCCATCTTTTGCCACGTTGCAGGGCGGCTTAATGGAGTTGGTAAACGCGGTAGCGGCGAAAATCGAGGGTGATGTTTTGCTGGAAACGGCCGTTTCCAACCTGCGCCACGATCCCACCAACGCCAAACCGTACACAGTAGAATTGAGTGACGGCCGTTTGCTAAACGCCGACATGGTGATTTTAGCCACACCGACCTTTGTGATGGCTGATTTGCTGAATGATGTGGTGGAAACGGCCGTCACCAACCAACTTCGCACCATCCCCTACAACCCCGTCACCACCGTGAACGTCGCCTTCAACCGCAGCGACATCACCGACCCATTTGATGGCTTTGGTGTGGTGGTGCCAGAAAGCGAAACGTCTCAACTGCTGGCTGTCGAGGGGATGTCGGCCAAGTTCCCCCACCGCGCGCCGGACGACCAGTTTGTCCTGCGCGCTTTTGTGGGCGGGCAAAAGCAGCCAGAGCTGGCCGATTTGCCTGAGGCCGAGCTCATCAGCCTGGTACGGCAGGAGTTGGCCCAAATTTTTGGCATCAGCGCAAAGCCGACGCAGATTCACATTCAGCGTTGGCAGCCCGCCAATCCGCAGCCGCCCGTCGGCCACCTGGCGATGATTTCCGAGATTGAAAAGCAGCTGGCCACTGAACTACCCCAGCTCTACCTGACTGGCGCGGGCCTGCGCGGCCAGGGCATTCCTGACTGCATCCGCCAATCCCACAGCCTGGTCGAGCAAATCATGGCCGATTTACAACCCGCGAGCCAATCCTTGGCCGCCTAGCAACCCCCAATTGTCATGCTGAACGCAGTGAAGCATCCCTACGAACACAAAACAGTGAAACCCTTGACCAGCAAGGATTTTGTCTGGCCAACTTTAGAGGGATTTTTCGCTGCGCTCAAAATGACAAGTGAAGGTGTTTTGTGTAGCCGCGCTTTCTTAGCGCGAAAGAGCGAGGATTGGAATCCTCGGCTACAACGTTTAACAAGAACAATCTCGCAAGGCGCAATCTCCTTACACACTTTTTCTCTGCGGTTGGCAATCCAGGATTGCATGCGTCTCTGCGTTAAAAATCAGGAGATTTAAGAAATGAAGCGAAATTTCAACTTAATTCGGCTGGCGGCCGTGCCGCTGAGCCTGACGCTGATCAGCATTTTGGCGGGCAGCGTCATTAATCGAGTCATGGTGGTGGAACTGGGCCTGCCGGTGACGCTGGCCGGGCTGTTTCTGGCCGTGCCGCTGCTGGTCGCCCCCGTGCGCGTCTGGCTGGGACACCGCTCCGACGCCTACCCCATTCGCGGGCTGCGGCGAGAGCCG
>JBNKLQ010000018.1:0-38220 GCA_050292445.1 Promineifilaceae bacterium (SeqCode)
AAGCGGCCTTCACCGAGCAAATTGGCGCGTTGATAGCTGCCGGTGTGGATTTAATTGTGTTGGAAACGATGTCGGATTTGAAGGAACTGGAAACGGCCGTAACCGCCACCCGTTCCATCTCAACCACCATTCCTATCGTCGCCCAGGCTACATTTACCCGCGATGACCGTACCCTGCTGGGTCACACACCGGACGATTTAGCGGCCGGTCTGGCCAAATTGGATGTGGATGTGATTGGCATTAATTGCAGCGGCGGCCCGGCCCAGGTGCTGCGCTTGCTGCTAATGATGCGCCAAATCGCCCCAGACAAGCTGCTGGCGGCTGCACCCAATGCTGGCTGGCCAGAACAAACGCAGCGGGGTCGGGTGCTTTACCCGGCCACCCCCGACTATTTTGGCCAGTATACTCATGCCTTGGTCGAGGCGGGCGCGGTGCTGGTGGGGGGCTGTTGCGGCACCAATGAGGCCCATATTGCCGCCATGCGTCAGGCGCTGGACCATCCCGGCCCATCACCCATCCCGCTGCCCGTGATTCAGGTGATGACGCGGGAAGAAAAGACAACGGCCGTTCTTGATCCCCCCACCCAGCTAGCACAAAACTTGGTGAACGGCCGTTTTGTCGTCACCATAGAGATGAGTCCACCCAAAGGCATTGCGACACAGCGGCTTATCGAGGGGGCGCACATGCTCAAAGAGGCGGGGGCTAACTTACTGAATTTGGCAGATAGTCCGCTGGCCCGAATGCGCATGAGCGCCTGGGCGGCGGCCCATCTAGTGCAAAAAGAGGTAGGTCTGGAAACAGTGCTCCATTTTCCCACACGGGGGCGCAATCTGCTGCGCATCCAGGGGGATTTGCTGGCGGCCTATGCCATGGGCATTCGCAACCTGTTTGTGACGATGGGCGATCCCACCCGCATTGGCGACTATCCTGAGGCGATGGACAGCTACGACATTGTGCCCACCGGCTTGATTCACTTGATTAAACAGCAGTTTAACAGCGGCCTGGACAAGGCGGGCAACTCCATCGACCAGCCGACCAATTTTATGGTTGGTTGTGCCCTGAACCTGACGCCAGCGGATGCGGAGCGGGAGATGAAGCTGCTGCGCCGCAAAATGCGCAACGGGGCTGATTTTGCCCTGACCCAGCCGGTGTTTGATCCGGCAGCCGCCAAACAATTTGTCGATTTGTACGAAGCCACTTATGAGGAAAAGATGCTACCCTTAATTGTGGGGGTGAAGCCGCTGTACAACGGCCGTAATGCCGAATTTCTCCATTACGAGGTGCCAGGTATGTCTATTCCCGAACCGCTGCGCCAGCGCATGGCCGACGCCAGCGATCCGCAGCAGGAAGGGGTGGTGATTGCCCAGGAGATTTTGGCGGAATTACGGCCGTTTACCCAAGGTGTCTACTTCATGCCTGCCTTTGGCCGGTATGATTTGGTGGCGAATGTGATGGATGTGCTGGGGGGAGATTAAAGGTGCGACGCACTTCCTCTGGTTAAGGTTTGTTCTGGAACAAGTACGTCGCACCTGAGAGATTAGTAATTTGTGGGGGGGGAAACGGCCGTAAACGACCACGTAACCGTTTCTCCATTAACCGTGACGCTGGCGGTGTACGTTTCGCCAATGGCAAACGGCTGTGTCGGAATCAACACAATCGCATCTTGTTTATCCAAAATTAAGCGCCCCTGCTGTTGCTGATAGGCATTGTTGTTCACGTAGCGCGTCTCGTCGATGACGCAGTGGGCCAGGGCTGTACCGTCGCTGCTGGTGAGCAAGGTTTGGGTGACGCTGGGCACCAGGCTGCCATCCCCAATTTGTAAAATAATGGGTGGCCCGACGGGCTTTTGCAAGCCGCCGCATGCCGTCAGTGGGTTAGGAAATTCGGGCAGGCTGTATTTTAGGACCCAAATCTCACCGCCATCTTTGGGGAAGGTGATGGGATAAGTAATCCCTGCGGGTAGTTCGCCTAAATCGCGCTTACTGGAAACATCCAGGGTGGCCGTCATCTTGAAGCTGTTGCTGGCATCGCGAAAAACGCCAAAGCCGGTTTGTGTTAGATAAGGATTGAGCATAGGCACAATGTGAAAGGTAGCAGACATCCAATAATCAATTGGCCACAAATCTGAAGCACCCTCCCAGCCACTGATGGCAATATTCCCATTTTGGCCAGCTGCATCTCCGGTGGCAGAATAACCTGGTTTATTCGGATCTTCAGCGTGAACGCTCAGGCTGTTGTTCATCATGTATTGGCTGTGGGCCACGCTGCCAGCAGACCAGGCGGTGTTTTCCGATAATTGAGGCAGACCAGCCTGGGTGCGGAATTGGTTGTAGTAGCGCAGCCAGTCGGGGCCGGGAACGGCCGTTGGCGGCACTGTTGCTGTTGGTGTGGGGGGAATGGTGGCCGTGGGAGCGGGTGGTTCAGTGGGCTGCGCGGTTGCCGTTGGCTCCGGCGTAGGCAACGGCGTGGCGGTAAACATTACGGTAGCGGTAGGCGTTGGCTCATCGGCGACGGTGGCAGTGGGTTGGCCTGTGGCTGTTGCCGTAGGTGGTATGGTGCTAGGCTGGGCAGCAACTTCGTTGGCTGTTGTGGAGGAAACGGCCGTCTCCCCATTACCGCTTCTGGAAATCAGCAGCAGCACAATTAAAACGACGTTCAACAAGCCTGAAACTATTAATCCGATCCGATACGGCCGCGTTTGGTCGTTATCACTTGACATAAATACTTGTCTCGGAGGCGGCTAGTTGTTAGTGGTTGGTAGCTGGCGAACCAAACAAGCCGCTAACCACTAACAACTAGCTACTCGATAATTCGCTTATACCTTTGTGACAAACCAGGCGGCCACATATCCTTTGCGGCCCGTGACAGTTTGCACGTTGAGCCATTGATCTTTCTGCCCAACTTTGCTGGCGGCATCGCCACTTTCAATTACCAAAAGCTCGGTGCCAAAGGACAGGTAGGTGATGAGCGTGCTGCTGGCGACGCGTGGTTCAGTGCGCAGCGAGACGCTGGAGGCGCTGGTTTTCACCACCAGTTTGGTCGGTGCAGATGGTTTGTTGGCCTGGCTGGTTTTGTGGCTGCCAAGTGCGGGATCGGATACGGCCGTTACATACCATGCTGCCACGTAGCCCTCTTTGCCTTCAATCTCTCGTACATGGAACCAGTTGTTGCGTTTGCCAATCTTTGTTTTGGCCTTCTCGGCGTCATCCAGAACCATTAGCTTGCTGCTTTGGGGCAAATATTTCAGCACGTTAGAACCAGAAATACGTGGCTGGTCCCGCAGCGTAAGTCCATTCACCGTGGGAGCAATTATGAGGGCATCAGTTTCTTCTGTAGCCGCGGCGGTGGTGGCCGTACTTGTTGAGGTTTTGGGCGCGGGTTTGCTGCTGGTTGTCTTGCTGGCTTTGGGTTCCTTCAATTCACTAGAGCCAAAAAAGATGATTTCCTGGATGATTTTTTCGGCCGTACCGGCAAAGCCGAAGCGACCGACGAGCGTGGGTGGCTTTTCCGGGCTGTTGTACGGATCCCACATCTGGTAATCGTCCCCATCCCTTTTACGCAGCACCACCCAATGGCCCTGAATGCCAGCCGCAGGCGAGTAATCGACCCGCACCACTGGCAGCGACCCGCCCGCAAGTGCCGCATCAATTTCGTCTAGCGGCGCATCCTGGTTGTCGCACTCGATGCGCTTTTGGAAGCTGACGTTGGGAAACACCGATGAAATACGAAAGGTGCGTACCCACGGTCCCTGGAAACCATCTTTTTGTTTCATTTTTTCGTTAAAGGAGGCCACCGTCTCGTTGCCGCCAAAATAATTACCCACCATTGTCATGCTGGTGAGCAAACAACCAAGCTTGCCAATAGTTTCTGTTTTGCCAAAACCCATTATGGTGTTTTCCCAGCGGGGATCATTTTGATAAAGCTGCGTAAATGCCATTGATTTTTCTCCTGTGCCTGGTCAAGAAAGTGTCATTCCCGCGAAGGCGGGAATCCAAACACCAACAAGATAGTGTCAAATATGTTAAGAACTAACCTAACGAAACAGATAACTGCTGTAAGGTGCCAGGCAAATCCATGCTGGGTCGGAAATGAATGGCCGACATGCCAACTGCCTGTGCCGCTTGTACGTTGTGCAAAAAATCGTCAATGAACACGGCTTCTTCTGGCTTTCGGTCCAGTCTGGCCAACGCTCGATGGAAAATCTCGGGATCCGGTTTTGTGATGCCTTCTTCACAGGAAATGATGATGTCATCGAAGGCATCGGCGATGTTGAACTGGTGGGTGAGCTCTGGGCGCAAATTGCTGGCGTAGTTGCTGATGATGGCAGTTTGATAGTTGTTTTTTAGCTGACGAATGAAGGCAACGAGTGCCATGTCCATTTCGTCGCCAGCCCAGAAACCGGTGCGGAAAGCGGCCGTTTCCTGAGACGATAAGTTCAAATGTGTGCCAATCCACTGCCACAATTCCGGTTCTGAAATTTCGCCCCGTTGGGCTTTTTGGCCCATATCGCTATTAAACACCAGTGCTTCAGCCCCGCCTGGGGCCAACCCCAGCCGTGCTTCCCACTGCTGCCGTGGCGCGCGATCTTCCGTGCGCAGCAAAACGCCACCCACATCAAAGATGACTGCTTGAACCATTCGACTTCCTCTTGCTCTGATTTTGCGATTTCTGTTGCATGAATATTGCGAATTGGATTTGCGGTTTGGGTAATGGAATACAGGGGAAAACGTAGCACAGTTCGTATATACCTGTCAATAGGTAAACATAAAAAATGAGGAGTTTGCACGTTTACATGCAAACTCCTCACTCAATGATCGATAAAGGCTTTGGAAAGTTTAGGTGTTTTGAGACAGGAAATCGTCTACATTGCTGAATAGCTCTTCCATGTCGGTTGGCTGCATGTCGCCCATGTGGGCAATGCGGAAGGTGACGTTCTTGAGGCGGCTACCGTACCCATTGGAGAGAATCATGCCGCGCTCACGTAAGAAGCTGTTCAAGGCCGAAACGTCAATTCCCAAATTATTGCTGATACAGGTAACGGTGGGGGAACGGTATCCTTCGGGCGCCAGCAGTTCAAAACCGTGGCTAGTGGCCCAGTTGATGGTCATGTCGCGCATGGCGGTATGGCGAGCAAAGCGGCTTTCCATGCCTTCGGCCATCATGTCGTCCAGCTGACGGTCCAGGGCGAAGAGCAGAGAAACGGCCGGGGTGGCTGGCGTCTGGTTTTTGGCCATGTATTTGTCCAGGGTGATGAAGTCGAAGTAGTAGCCACGATTTTTGACGGTTTTGGCTTTGGCCATAGCTCGCTCTGAAACGGCGCAGAAGGCCAGCCCGGCGGGCAGGGCAAACGCTTTTTGGCTGGAGGTGAGGGCTACGTCTAAATCCCAGTTGTCAAACTCCAGGCGTGCCCCAGAAAGCCCGCTCACGGTATCAACCAGAATCATGATCTCGTCGCCGTTGGGGGCGTTGCGGATGGCCTGGGCTATCTCTTTGATGGGGTTTTCTACCCCGGCGCTGGTTTCGTTGTGAACGATGGTGACGGCATCAAAGCCACCTTTGGCCAATCGTTCAGCGACCATTTCTGGCAAGATGGGCTGGCCCCAATCCACTTCGAGGACTTCGTTCTCTTTGCCGTTAAGCTCAGTGACTTCGCGCCAGCGGTCGCCGAAGGCACCGTTGACGCAGTTAAGCGCTTTTTTGTCGATGCAGTTGCGCACAGCCCCTTCCCAAAAGCCCGTGCCGGAGGAAGCGCTGATGAGCACGCGCTGCTTGGTGAAGAAGGCTTTTTGTAATTTGGGCTGAATACGGCCGATTAAATCAGTGCATTCAGGCATCCGGTGCCCAACCATCCATTCGGTTTGGGCGTCCAGAATTTCGGGGCGGACTTCAGTCGGTCCGGGAATATACAGCTTGATATGCTTGGTGGAATTTCTCTTTGAGTCGCTCATGGTTAAAATCAATCGCTCCTGTTTTTGTTAAAGAAAATGCCTTATGGAAAACGGCTTCGTGGGGTGTGTCTTTGACCTGACGCAGTGTCGCTGGGCCAGCGGCCAACAGCAGCAGCGGTGCCAAGCTGGGTGTGTGGATGAAAGCCGGTGATTCTGCCTTGACCCGTGCCCGCTGCACTACGCCGCCAAAGCCGACGAATAAATCGACGGTGTGCCCAGCCAGTAAGTCGCTGTTGCCATCGCCAATGAGGAGGGAACGGCCGTTTTGCGTTCCCAACAGTTCTTTTACAATCTGCGCTTTACCATTGCTCACCGTTAGCGCCCCTTCTTTATAATCCATGTATCGTCGTTTCGGTTTTTTGAAGTCCGTTTCGGCGTACCACCATTCGCCTGTCAGCTGATCGTAATCCACATGTACGGCCCGAATATTTTCTTTGGGCACACCCAAATAGACGCCAAATTCCTTTACCGGCTCGGCCAGCCCACCGCTGATGATGTAGACATGGTGCCCCAGATATTGCAGGGCGGCAATCACCGCCTGGGCATCGGCCACAATGTTGCGTTTGTAGGCGCTGCGGATTTGCCGTATTTGTTCGTGGGTAGGGCGAACGGCTCGCAGCCGTTTGGCATAAACTTCTTTTAAATCAAGTTTGCCGTCCATAGCGGCGTTGGTGAGCACTTCGACGCGCCACTTTTTGCCGACGGTTTCGGCCAATACATCGATCCCTTCTATGGTGGAAAGGGTGGAGTCGCAGTCGAAGAAGACGTGTTTGTAGGGTGGCCAGCGCATATGCTGAGATTGTACTCTATGCCAGAGCGTTGGCAACTGATTTTTGTCTGGAAACGGCCGTTACTAATTGGGCACTTTGCCTAAGATTTGGAGATTAGAGATTGAGTTGCAAACGGCCGTTGCTTACCAAACAAGTCATTCCCGCCACATCCCACACGATGGGATTCCCTTTTTGTGTGGTCACTGTGCCACCACCTTCCTTTACAAGCAGCAGTGCCGCCGCTACATCCCAGGGACGCAGGCGTAAATTGAGGTAGGCGTCCACGCGCCCGGCAGCGACCCAGGCCATAGCCAATGCGGCTGTCCCGATGGCCCGCACCGTAAACGATTTTTCGGCGAGTTGGCCGACCAGTTCCAGCATAGAGGTGCGTTTGTCCGCTGAACTGCTCCAATCTAGCGCCAGGACTGCATTCTCTGTCTGGTCTACGGTACTGACGGCCGTTGCCCTGGGTGAGGCCTCGCCAATTTGCAGGGTAGCACCTTGCCCTCTGGCAGCGCTGAACAGTTCCTGGCGCATTGGGTCATAGATGGCGGCAGCCAGCGGCTGGTAACCACTGGCTTGCGGTAGGCAGGCGGCGATGGAGATGCAAAACTCGGGCACATTGCGACTGTAGTTGGTCGTGCCGTCAATCGGATCGATGATCCAGATGACAGGCCCGGATGCAGGCAAGTCGCTGTCTTCTTCTTCGGTGAGGAAGCCGTGGCTGGGGAACTGGGCCTGGATGGCGTTGGTGATGAGGAGCTGGGTGGCATAATCTGCATCGGTGACAATGTCGCGAAATCCTTTTTGCTGAATTTGGCGGGGCTGGGACCACATCTCACGGGCCAGTTTCCCGGCGGAAACGGCCGTTTCACAAGCCACCTGCCGCAGTTCATTCAATTCATCGACATTTATCATTGTATATCCCTTTTGAAAAAAATAACCGCAGAGCACGCGGAGAGCACAGAGAATATTCAAAAAACTCTGCGTCTTCCGCGTGCTCTGCGGTAAATGTTTTAAAAATAGTTCTAAATAATCCGGCGGCGCACGCTGGAGCTGATGTAGTCCAGCAATGAAACCACAATGGCGATGGCCAACATCATGACGCTGGCCTCGCGGTAGCGCAGCAGGCGAATGCTTTGGCTGAGCAAAAAGCCAATGCCACCGCCGCCCACAAAGCCAATAATGGTGGACATGCGTACGTTGATGTCCCAACGGTACAGGGTGTAAGCAATGTAGGGCGGCACGATTTGGGGAATGACGGCAAACACAATCATTTGCAGCCGATTGGCTCCGGTAGCCGTGATCGCTTCGATGGGGCCGTCGTCGATGCCTTCGATTTGTTCGGAGAAAAGCTTGCCCAGGGCGGCAATGGTATGCAATGTCAGAGCCATGACGCCAGCAAACGGCCCCAACCCCACCCAGACCACAAATACAATGGCCATGATGAGCGGCTCGATGGAGCGCAGGGTGTTGAAGATGCCGCGCGCGATGGTGTAGATGACAAAACCGATGCCAAACGGCCGTTTCGGGGCAACGAAGAACGAACCAACCGTGGTAAGTACACTCAACACCAGTGCCGGATAGAGCGTCCAGTTGGCAGGATTATCAAACTGATAGAGCCAATTTAGAATGGTGCCAATGCCGTAAACTACAACGGCCGTTCCCAAAAAGGTGCAAACGGCCGTGACCAATCGGGCCGGGGGGCCGCTGAGCCGCAGCACCGCTTCCTGTCCATAACGACTGCCCAGCAGCATGGCCACACCTGCCCCTAAAACGGCCGTCAACGCAGGCAATACCAAACTGAGCATATCGCCCATGATCTTGAAGAAGTTGCCCACGAAGCTGAAGTTCACCGTCATAGGACCCAAACCAAATGCCGAAGATTGTAGAAAATTAGCCAATGAGACGCCGCCCACTTGTCCCAGGGCAGAGAGGAGCGCCAGGGCAAACAATGTCAGCAAAATAATGAGCACCAGTTCACCGAGGGCAACGGCCGTTTCTCCTGACGAGCGCTTCTTATCAGTCACAATTGGCGGGCCAAAGCGCAGCAGTAGCCAACTAGCCACCACCGTCGCCGTAAAAATGCCCAGCGTCAGGCCCGTTTGGTTACTAAAATTTGCCGCCAGATTAACCATCTGGCGTGCTCCCAGCAGGCCCAGCCCGCCGCCAATGGGTAGCAGCGCCAGCGCCAGCATAAAGCTGGCCAGCGGCGAGGTTACTTCTAGCATCAAGTTACGAGCCGCCAGGAAGGAAACGGGAACCGCCAATACGGTGCCAATTGTGGTGGCCAGCAGCGCCATGAAGATCGTTTCAACGATGAGGTTGAGCGTATTGACCGATGTCTCTGTCAGGTCAAACGACTCGGTTTCTTCCACAAAGAGAGGATCAATAAGGTCTGGATTAGTAATGTCCGGATCGGCCAGGAAACGAAGCACGCCAATGAGCTGCGATTGGCGATTTTCTGAGCGGAGCCTGCCCATGTCAATTTCTGTTACCTGCACGGCAATGGCATAGATTAAAAATAAAATGACAAAGGCGATGAAGGTTTGCAACGCTTGTCTGCCAGGTGATTTTTCTTCTTGTTTAAGCGACGTCATAGCAAGTCCTAAATAATGCGGCTGCGCACTTTGGCGCTGATGTTATCTAACACAACCACAACAATGGCGATGGCAATCACCATTACGCTGGCGCGTGTGTAAAGCAGCTGGTTGATATTGCGTTGCAAGACAAAACCAATACCACCGCCACCGACAAACCCGATGATGGTGGACAAGCGCACGTTAATGTCCCAGCGATAGAAAATATAGGCGATATAGTGCGGCGTAACTTGGGGCACCACAGCGTACACAATGCGTTGCAACTGGCTGGCCCCGGTCGCGGTAATCGCCTCAACGGGACCTTCATCAATGTTTTCTACCTCTTCGGAGAACAACTTGCCCAGGTCGGCTACGGAGTGCAGCGTGAGGGCCATGATGCCGGCAAATGGACCCAGGCCAACCCACACCACAAAAACAAAGCCCATCATGAGTGGCTCTATAGAGCGCGTTGCGTTGAAGATGGTGCGGGTGATGTTGTAAATAACCAGACCAACCGGGTAATGGTGTTTGGCCGGTGCACGCAGTGTGAACAAGGCGGCAATCAGGCCAAGAATGAGTCCGGGCAAGAGGAACGCGTTGAGTTGACCCTGGAAAGTTTCGGGCAGAAATTCACGAATGCCCAGTAAGTTAATCCAGGTCACGCTAAAGGCAATGAGGATGATCAGTACGGCCGTTCCCAACAACGTCGTCACAAAATTGAGGATGCGCAGGGTGGTTTCTGGCAACTGCATCGTGAGCCGCTCACCCAAGCGGCTGCCTACCAGATTGGCTGCCAGTGCACCAACGAACCCTAACATTAGCGGCAGCAGCAAAATGATTAATTCAATAATGACAAAAATAAAATTACCGACAAACCCCAGCGTCTCCAAACTGGCTTGCAGCGAGGCCAAAAAGGTGCTGTCTGCACTAAGCACTGGGCCTACCAGCAACCGCCCTAGCCAAAAAGCCAGGCCCCCAAAGACGGGTAACAAAATGAGGCCAGACATGATGCCGGTTATGGGCGCCTTTACATTTTGCATTAAATTGCGGGCCGCAATGAAG
Source organism: Promineifilaceae bacterium (SeqCode) (assembly GCA_050292445.1). Taxonomy (GTDB): domain Bacteria; phylum Chloroflexota; class Anaerolineae; order Promineifilales; family Promineifilaceae; genus Leptofilum. The sequence goes on from JBNKLQ010000018.1 coordinate 10,360, forward strand.
GAAAGGGGAATGGATATCAGGGTACCAATGGTGGAAGCCATGAGGGCCATGAGCACCGTTTCAATGATTTTGTCCAGTGCTTCAAACGTTGTGTCGCTTAGCCCCACAATGTGGCGGTCAACCACTTCAACCACTTCCAAGGTTTGTGGCTCTTCGCTGGCGCGGATGTCGGGCATGGTGAAGGTGGTTTCCATCTGCCCATCGGCGTTTACCTTGAACTCAGCCACGCGGCGGGTGGTTGTGGCATCAATCGGTCTCCAGGCAATAAGCCCCTCGGCATTGGGCTGAAAACCGCTGCCCGTAATGGTGATGGCGTCCTGGGTGGTGGAGGCACAGTTGGGCACCATCAACAGCTCGCGCCCTTCAATGGAGACCTGGGAGCCTTTTATTTCTTCCGGGCAAGGCATACGCAAGGAAACGGCCGTACGCCGTGTCTCAGTTTCGTAAGTAAAGAAGTCTGGCCGGGCAAAACTACGGATCAGACTAACCAGGTTTTCTTGTCGCTGGGGTTCCAATGGCTCTTCCAGATTCACTTTGGTGACCTGGAGACCATAGGCATAGAGTAAAAATATGGCGAGGATGATAACGGCCGTTTTCCACCATTGCGGGGAACGGCCGTTTTGGTTTTCATTTTTCATACAACGCTCTTTAAGGTGGTAATGAGTGGTCGGTGGTCAGTATTCAAATAACCATTAACCATTATTTATCCGATTCGCTCGGCTTCACGGCCATAAATCTCAATAAATTTCTCGTCGTCAATTTCTTTGGGCGTACCGTCAAAAACCAGCTGCCCTTCATTCAAGGCAATGGCCCGCGTACTATACTGCTGCACCAAGTCTAGAAAGTGAAGACTGCACAAAACCGTGATTTTGTCTTCCTGATTAATCTGCAACAAATGGCGCATAATGCTGTGGGCCAATGCTGGATCTAAACTAGCAACAGGTTCATCAGCCAAAATCATCTTAGGTTCTTGCATTAGGGCGCGAGCAATGCCCACGCGCTGTCGCTGCCCACCGCTCAACTCATCGGCCCGGTTTTCTGCCTTGTCACCGATGCCTACCCGCGCCAGGCTGGCGTGGGCCCGCTTAATATCTTCCTGTGGAAAGCGCCCCAACACGCTGGCGATAGGATTCACATACCCCAGCCGTCCACTAAGCACGTTAGTCAACACAGATGAGCGATTGACCAGATTGAAATGCTGGAAAATCATGCCGATTTGGCGACGTGCCCGACGCAGCTCTTCGCCAGATACCTCAGACAATTCAATGCCATTCCACCAAATTTCGCCCGAGGTCGGTTCAATCAAGCGATTGATGCAGCGCAGCAGGGTGCTTTTGCCGGAACCGCTTAAGCCAATGACGGCAACAAATTCACCATCTGGCACTTCAAAACTAACGTCCTTTAGGGCAACGGTACCATCTTCGTAAACTTTTGTAAGATTTTTGATTTTTAACATGAGAAAGAGACCCTAAGGGTTTGTTTTACTGAATTATGTACCCAAAGGGCAGAAAACCCTTAGGGCCTGGAGCAAGGAACACGAGTGAATAAATGAAGAAGCCGGACGAACAATGCTGCCCGCCCGGCTTCATTTAGAAGCTTATATTTTGCTTATCCGCCGAGAATGTCTTCTTCGGTGATGCCGAGTGAATCCATGGCAGAGCGTACCGGATCATAGAAACTATCGGTGACGGCTTCCAACCCTGTCCAGTTATAGAACTCTTCAGAGCAGATGGATTGGGCACATTCTTCCGATGCGGTGAAATCAATCAGTGCATCAACGATCTGGTTAGCCGTGTTTAGCGGAAACTCAGGGCCAAAGGAAATTGTATCATTAGGAATTTGAGCCGTAATGCCCAGAATCCGAGTGTTTCCAAAGATGTCAGGTGCTGTATCCGTAACGGAGGAACGAGCATCCAAAATGCGGTAACCACCTTCGTCTGGTCCACCAGAAACAAAGGTCCGGCCTTCTTCTGTGCGAACCGGATCTTCGTCAGCTTCGCGCCAGATTTCTGGATCATCAACGCCGTAGGTCCAGCTGCGCTCATAGTTGGGCAGCAACGGGGGGCTGAAAAATGCTGTACCGAAGTCGCAATCACCATTGTTCACACCGAGCATAGAGCCATTATGGCCCCCAGCTTCGGTAATTTCACCAGGTTCAATGCCCAAAGTGGCAAATTCGGCGCTGGGATAGAGATAGCCAGAAGTGGAGCCGAAGTCAGGAATACACCAGGTTGCGCCTGCCAAATCCTCTAATGATTCGGCTGGGCTGTCTGCTGGTACAACATATTGCGCGGCATACCAGGAGAGACCAAAGCGAACGGCCGCACCACCCACAGTTACACCACAGCGATTGTTGGCCAAAACATAGCCTTGTGCAGGAATGAAACCGATTGTGTCATCGGGGGAGGCGCACATTTCTTCAATAGTAGCTGCGTAGCTGGTGGGGACGCTGACTTCAAAGTTCAAGCCCGTTGCTTCATTGAGAGCAGTTGCCAAAATTTCACCACCGGAAATGATCTGGTCAACATCAACCGAAGGCACAAACAACACCTTGATTGGGCGTTCTTCCGAACCAAGTGCCGCTTCTTCAGCCATCACTTCTTCTACGACAGTTTCGGTAACAACGCGGGTGACCTCAACGGGGACTTCTACTTCTACTTCCGTTTCTACAGGGACTTCGACTTCTTCTGTCACAACACGGGTAACTTCAACAGTTTCTGTCTGGGGTGTACAGGCTGCAATAACGAAAAGCAGCGAAGATACAGCAACGAAAAGCCTAAACAAATGTCGTGTTTTCATCGTTTCCTCCTTCGAAAAACACAAGGGAATGCCCAAGGTTTTGTTAAAAGATGTAACCTTGAGCGAAATGACGGTAAATACTAGGAAATTATATCATGGGGCGAAAGGGTGACAAATGAGTATATTTTAGCGGGATAAAAAAGGGCAGAATGAAATATCCATTCTGCCCCAGTGTTGCAAAGTTAGCGGGAAACGGCCGTTTCCCGCCAAAACTCTACTTACTTAATTACCAATTTCTTCTAGCAGTTCTTCTTGCAGTTCATTGGCCCGTTCAGTCAGATCATCCAATGTGGCCTGAATGTCTGCACCTTGAATCATGGCATTGTACGCCTCTTGAGCAGCATCACGTACCGACTGGTAAGAGATCAACTGCGGCTCAAACGCGCCATATTGCAGCAAGTCCAAAGCCTGGGCGTAAACTGGATTCTCGGCGTTGTAGTCGCCCAAGAATTCGACCGTGCCAGAGTTGGTGGGGAAGTAATTGCTGGCTTCAACCCACCGTGCCTGAACCTCAGGTGTCGTGAACCACTTCACGAAGTCCCAAGCAGCCAACTGCTGTTCTGGCGTCGTCTTGACAATCATTACATCGCCACCATAGACGTTCATCACTGGGTCAGCCGTGGTGTGCGGAATAGCGGCAACAGCATATTCATCCGGTTCTGTACCAGCTTCTTCAGCAACAGTGTTGAAGTCGCCTACGTAGAACGGGATACCAGAGCTGGAACCTTGAGAAAACAGGGCATTGCGGGAAGCTACTTCAGGGTTGGGGAAGCCATCAAAGAAGTAGGCACAAACCAAACCGTCTTCACCTGGTGTGGCTAGTTCAACCAGCATTTCCATAGCCTGAACGGTAGCGTCATTATTGTAGACGTATTCCGTACCATCTTCATTCAAGATGGCACCACCAAAGGCAAACGTCCAGGCAGCAACTGCTGAAGCATCGTCACGCAAAACGTAGCCACCGACGCCGCTTTCGCTGGCAGCAGCAGCAGCACAAGACATTTCTACAAACTCTTCAGGCGTAGCTGGGGGTGCATCGTAACCTAGCTCTTCCAGGTACGTTTTGTTGTAATGCAGCAGCTCGATGGAGCGGTTGGGCGGGAAGCCTAAGCGCTGATTGTCAAAAGCAACGTGGATGCTCTGGTTAAAGAAGCCCTGGTAGAAAGCTTGCTGTTCTTCTTCACTCAGGCCCCAATGCGGATCGTTCAGGTAATCGTTCAGGTCAACCAGCGTGTCGTTCAGCTGATAGAAAGCCTGGTCGTTCTGGTAACCTACAACCAATGCGGCCGGAACTTCACCAGAAGCAACGCTGGCGTTAACGGCGTCGCGGATGTCATTGTAGCCACCCTGGTTCAGAGGCTCCAAGGTGATACCGCATTCGTTTGTCTCATTGTAATCATTGATCATCTCAATCATCATCTCTTCACGGCTACCGCTGTGATTATGCCACCACACAACCGTTTGACCACGGGGGTCTACACCAGCCAAGGGACCATCAGTAGCTGGGGCACATGGTTCCATCTCTTCCATGGCCTCATCTACAGCCTCTTCGGCATCGTCCATGGCCTCATCTACAGCCTCTTCGGCATCGTCCATGGCCTCGTCTACAGCCTCTTCGGCATCGTCCATGGCCTCGTCTACAGCTTCTTCTACATCGTCCATAGCTTCTTCTGCTTGGTCGGCTACGTCTGCGGCCGTATCTTCTACTGTGTCTACTGCATCTTCAACGGCGTCTTCTGTGCCGCCACCACAGGCAACCAGGAACATGGGCACAATTAAGGCCAAAAGCATGAACCATTTAACATATTTTTTAGACATTTGTCTTCTCCTCGAAACTAAATTTTTTAAAAACTAATTACAGATTATTGAACTTTATTATCTGCAATCATTGACGAATTTATTAGGTATTACTCTACTGTCGATGGCATCACCTCCTTAAATATTTGAAAACTTCAAGCAATAATTTTTGCTGTACTGATTAACCTTTTAATCCAGATCGGGTCATAGCTTCAATGAATTGACGTTGGGTAAAGAAGTACAAGACTAGAATTGGCAAGATTGTAATGACGGCTCCTGCCATTTGTAAATGGACAAAACTACCAGCTTCTTGTAGAAAACTTTGTAGCCCATAAGAAATTGGACGCCATTCTAGTGAGCGGGTGACAAGAATCGGCCAGGCCAGGCTATCCCAACTGCCTAAAAAGCCAAACAGGCCCAGAATCAAAATCGGTGCTTTGGAAAGGGGCACCACAATTTGTGTTAAATAGCGCAAATGACCCGCCCCATCAATTTGGGCTGAATCCCAAAGCTCATCAGGAATTTGCTGGAAGAATTGGCGCAGCAAAAAGATACCAAAGGCGCTGGCCATAAAAGGCACCGTCAAAGCTGGCCAATTATCGATCCATTGGAAAGGTGTAACTTTACCCAGCCAGGAAACCGTGAGGAAGTTTGGCACCCAGGTGATGGCCTGGGGCAAGGTGAGCGTGGCCAGAAAGAGGCCAAATAGCAAGCTCTTGCCGGGGAACTCCATGCGGGCAAAGGCGTAAGCGGCCAGCACACCAAAGACAACTTCACCTGCTACGGTAATGAGGGCAATAATCAAGCTGTTGAAGAAGAATTCAGAAAAATCTGCTTCTTGCCACGCTTCGATATAGTTGCCCCATTGGGGGGTGTTGGGGATGAAAGTTTGGCTGGTGGCTTCAGTCAGGTTCATCAGCGAAATGCTAATCGTGGCTAAAAAAGGCACAATAGCGATAGCTGCACCTATTATCAGCACAACGTATGTAAAAAACCTGGCCCAGTTGAAGCCACCTGTAACGGGTGCAGCGGGTTCTCTAGTGGTTACAGTTTGACTAGCCATAAAACACTCTCCCTTTGGCAATACGATCTAGCATTGCAGTGGCGCTTACGATGACGAGGAGCAAGATGATGCCCAAGGCAGCCGCATAGCCGATTCGCGTATCGCGGTTGAAAGCATCGAAGATAACAAGGCTGGCGGTGTCCATGGTGCCTAGCGCTGCGCGACTGCGCAAAACAAAGATGGTATTGAACGCTTTAAAAGCACCAATGACGCCAAAAATAGTTAGGAAGTAAGTGATAGGTGAGAGCAGCGGCAGCGTGATGTGACGGAACTGTGCCCAACGCCCAGCACCGTCCATGGAGGCCGCCTCGTAATATTCGCGTGAGATGTTGCCCAAACCGGCCAGGAAAAAGACCACATTGTAGCCGGTGTATTTCCAAATCCCGAAAATGATAGCCACCACAAGTGCCAGGCTGGGACCTGCGGCCCACTCAGGCACGTTAAGATTAAGGGCTTCCCCAATCAGCTGGTTGACACCGTTTGACTCATTCAGCCAGCCAAGCGACTGAAGGCCAACGGAGGCGAGTAAAGTATTGATAGTACCTGTCGGGTTACCAGAGAAGAGAACTTTGAAAACGGCCGCAGCGCCCACGGCTGGTGTGATATAGGGCAAGAAGTAAACCATACGCAGCAGCCCTTTCGCTTTGATGTCCTGAAAGAGCAGGGTGGCCAAAACAAGACCCAGGAACAATTCAGCGGGTAGCGCACCGACGACATAAAAGACGGTCGTGCGCAGGCCAATCCACCAATCGCTGTCTCCTTCAGCGATCACCACAGGCAGTTCGCTGATAAGTACCCAGCCGCCAATCATGAGCAGGATGCCAGCGAAGAAGCGTAGACCAGTTTGCAGATTAGAATCGCGGTGAGCGGCAGTGCGCCAGACGAGCCAGGAAAGCAGCAGCAGGACAAATCCAGCGCTGATGGTGACCATCTGTGCCCAGATTGCTAATGATTCGCCTTCTTCTAGTGCTTCGGCATAAGCTAGCTGAATTTCTGAGAAAGTAAACCAGCTAATGGCAACGGCCGCAAGTATCATGAAAACGGCCGTTGTCAACTTCCCCGTATAAAATGAATCTCGTATGGTTGCAGAGGTGTTGTTTTGTAGATAAAAATAGGCGACCCCGCTCAAAATCAACGCCACAATTGCATAATAAAAAACTGAAGATACGCCGGGTGAACGCCATGCTTCCTGCAAAAATTGGGGGAATAGCTCGTTTCGCTCTTCTGCAGTGAAGCCTACCAGCTGTTCACCAATTTCTAGCAAGCCGGGCATAAAGGTAAAGACAAACCAAAGCAGCAGCCCCAGTCCGATAGCGATTAACGCACCAGGCAAAAGCCAGCGCCAAGGATTCTCGTTTTTTGCGCGCGATGTTGCTAGCAACTCGTTAATTTGTCTTACCGCGACCACCACAAAAATAAGAGCTAGCCAAAAGGCCAACACATATGCCAGATTATCAATGGCGCGAATGTATTGCCCCAAACCATCGGGGCGGCCGACAACATTATTTAAGCCAGCCCGCGTACTTTGGTAAGCTGAAAAAACCAAGGGGAACAAACCAAAAAGCCCAATAATGATGATGGCTGGCGATAAAAATAGATATGCTAAAAAAGCTTCTCGTCTTTTGGAACCCCGGCGACCAGAGAATATGGCCAGGCCTGTCTGCCTTGTTTGGGTGTTCGACTTCGATTGAGAAGGAATTGCCGAGTCGCTCATAGCTCCGTCCTTTGCCAAACGGCCGCAGAACATCTGCGCCGTATTATCAACGTGTGTTTAGTAACAAATGTGCCTTATTTGGATGGGAGTTACCGTTGGAATGAAGATTAAGCATAAGCTTGAATGCTTTGAATTGACAGATAAGTTGCATAAAAATGGTATTTTTTTGTGCAAATTCACTCGTTTTTCCCTGTAACGACCGTTTCTTTGCAGAATCGTAGGGCATTATATCACGCGCACTTTTGTGGGCAACAGCGCCAACAGTGAAATCATGGTGAACTGGTTAAGCCGATGCTAACGCTTCGTAAACGTTTGGTTAACCGCTGGATGCAACGGCCGTTTCTCACCCCATCCTCAAGCCCGTGTTATAATCCGCCCGCAATGAAATTTAGAGTTATTTTTGTAAGGAAATTTGTCAAAATGCAACATAACAAACCACTGCTGCTAATCATTTTAATAGTTGTTTGGGGCCTGCTGCTGGCGGCCTGCGACTCAGAAGAAACACCCACGGCCACTCCGCTGCCGGCAACAGAAACGGCCGTTCCCGACCCATCTCCCACGCCGACCAGTGATGAAGAAGAACCTACCATCCAAACAGAAGGGGTCTTCTTTAGCGAACTTCTCACTGGCGTACCCGGTGGCAACAGCCAGGAGTTTATCGAGCTGTACAATGCTGGCTCCGAGCCAGTCGATCTCATGGGCTGGTCGATTTTTTACCTGCTGGGCGAAGGCCAGGAGCAAGAATTGGTGCATCGCTGGACGGAAACGGCCGTGATTCCCCCGTATGGTCACGTGTTGTTGGTGCGTGAAGGACAGGATGTTGGCACCGCTGCCGATGGCTTCTTTACGCAATCGCTGTTTGAGCGTAAAGGGGGTCTGCTGCTGCGTAACAAAACGCAGCAAACGGCTGATTTGTTAGGTTGGGGAGATGCGCCTGCGGAACTTACTGCTGGTGAACCAGCTGCCGTGCCAGAGGGGGGTGCCAGCCTGGAGCGTTTACCTGGTGGCCAAACGGGAAATGGGCAAAACAACAACAATAACGTCGCCGATTTTGCAGCGCTGGCTACCCCCAATCCGCAAAATAGCGGCAGCCCCATCACGCCGCAGCCAGACGAATTTTTAACTATTGCCCTCACCGCACCTGAGGCCATCGAGCCAGGGACTGAATTTACACTGGCGGTTGACGTGGGCAATGTGAGCGAAACGGCCGTCTCCAACATCACCATCTCCATCCCCATTGCCAGCCATTTTGAATTGCTGGCTGCACCTGAGGGTGCCGAATTGGCAAACGGCCGTCTCGCCTGGACCATTCCCGAAATTGCCGCCAATGGCAGCCAAACCGCCGAAATCAGTCTGCAAAGCCCCTTTACCTACATCGACACGCTCCTCACAGGTTACTTTGCCGACGCCGATGGCTACCTGGCAGCATTTGGCCCGCCCCAGCTCATCGCGGTGACGGGTGGATCAATCGCCATTGCCACTGCCCGCAGCCTGGTTGGCAGCACGGTGACGGTGGAAGGCGTGGCCACTATGTACACGGGTGGCTTTTTTGCTGGCAGCACCGGCAATAAGTTCTATTTACAGGACGAGACGGGTGGCATTCAGATATTTGTGCCCGATGGACAGGGGCAGGTCGATGTACACATTGGTGATCGGGTGCGCGTGACCGGGCTAATTGAGCCGTATCGGGACTCACTGGAACTCATTCCAGCAGTCCTGCCAGAGGATGTAGAATTATTGGATGTTCCAGGACCACCTGAGCCATTACCCGTTACGGTGGAAGATGTGAATAACAGCGACGCCATTCTGGGTGAGCTGGTCGTTATTGAGGGCACGGCGCTGGCCGTTGAAGAGTTCTCCTTTGATTACCAAGTGCAGATCGACCAGGGAACTGGTGACGCGGCGACGATTCTCATCGAGAAGGGTACAGACGTTACCGTTGAACAGATGGAGGTAGGACAGAATTACCGCATCGTGGGCATTAGTGAATTTTACCAGGGCGTGCGCCAGGTGAAGCCGCGTGTGCAAAGCGATATTGTGGAAATTATTCCACCCGTCGTGCTGCTGGAAATGCAAACCGTTAACACTGCCCAGCCGGGTGCGGTACTCACCTACACGATCACGGCCGCCAACTACACGGCCGAACCATTGACCAATGTACTCATTGAACTGGAAGTACCCGGCGGCGCAGCCAATGCCCTCCAAGTACAACCAGATGAAAATGGTATTTCGGCTAATGGTAATGTGATTTGGCAAGTGGAGGGACTGGCGGCGGAGGGAGGAACGGCCGTCCTGCAATATTTCTTCACGGTGCCAGATAATCAAACAGAACCACTGGTGGCCACGCCAGCCCAGCTTACGGCGAATGGCCAAACTGAGCCACTGCTCTCCAACAACTTTACGACTTTCATGGGCGACACAGTACCCATTTGGGCCATCCAGGGTGAGGGCGACCGATCTCCGTACGTAGGCATTGAAGCGGCGACAAGTGGGGTGGTAACGGCCGTATTCCCCGAACTCAACGGCTTTTTTATTCAAGATATTGAACCAGACGACAATCCTGCTACCTCTGATGGGCTGTTTGTTTTTACCGGGGTGCTGCCACTTACCGTACAGGTGGGAGATTTGCTGGAACTAAACGGCCGTGTGCGCGAAATCTCTGGCCAGACCACGCTCCAGGTAGACTCGTTGGATGACATCGAACTAAACAGCGCTGGCTACACCAACGTTTTCAATCCTGTGCCGTACGATCCGCCACAAGACCCGGCTGAGGCATTGGCTTACAACGAAGCGTTAGAAGGTGTGTTGGTTGGATTGCAAAATCCAGCCTTGGTAGTTGGCCCTACCACGCGCTACGGGGAATATTCGCTCGTCCAGGAAAAATGGGATGTCACATCCGTAGCCCGCACCGATGAAAGCGGCTTTTTGATATACGTAGATGATGGTTCGTCTGTCGGGCATAACGACCAATCCAGCCTGCCTTATGTTGTAACCAAAGGAGACTGGGTGGCTAATTTAGTAGGGCCGCTGGCTTTCACCTATGGCAATTTCAAAATTGAGCCAATTGCAGTACCCGATGTTGCCCCGATGAATCGGCCGTTACCCACCATCCGCTCTGCCGAAAGCAATGAACTAAGCATTGCTACCTTCAACGTAGAAAATTTCTTCGACTTGCTCACGCCGCATCCTTCCAGCCCGCCACTGCCCACCGTATTTGAATATCGAGCCAAGCTGGACAAAATTGCTCAAACCATCGTGGCGATGGGCTCGCCCACCATCATTGGGCTGCAAGAAGTGGAAAATCTGGATGTGTTGCAAGATTTGGTGGAGGAAGATGCGATTGTTGAATTTGGTTATGAGCCATATTTAATTGAAGGCAACGATTCGCGGGGCATCGACGTAGGCTACCTGGTACGCAGCGACCAGGCCACTGTGGAATCTGTGGCCGCTCACGACGCACCTGGCGATCTATTTGCTCGCCCACCGCTGGTAATTACCGTGACGGCACACCTGGAAAGCGGCGATCAAACGGTAATTTTGCTGAATAATCATTTTCTTTCCCTCTCTGCCGGAGAGGAAACAACTGAGCCAGTGCGCACGGCCCAAGCCGCCTGGAATGTCACCGTAATTGAGCAGCTGGCAGCAGAGAATCCCGAGGCGCTTTTTGTGGTTTTAGGCGATTTAAACTCGTTTTACCAGACGCTGCCGGTGGATACATTGGAGGAATCTGGTTTGCAGCATGTGTATCGCTACTTGCCGGAAGAGGAACGGCCGTACACCTACATCTTCGAAGGCCGTACCCAAACGCTAGACCATATAGTTGTTTCCCCCACCTTGTTTGACCAGTTGACCCTGGTCGAAGTGCTGCACAGCAACGCCGATTACCCCATCGGCGACCCAGAAGACACCTCACTTCATCGCGTTTCGGACCACGATCCGTTGGTGGCTATCTTCAATTTTGCAGAGTAGATGGGTTAGGGGCAGGTGCCAAACCTGCCCCTGATTTTAATTGTCCTGTTGGGAACGGGCATTTAGCTTCTTCTGCAAGTTCACCGATTCGCTGCCTGCAAACGCATCAGAAAGATAAAGTGAGCGTATCTCTTTGTCATCTAAAATGCGCAGCCGTTCCAGTTCAGACAAACGACGCACATCTTCTGTCGAAAATTCGCTGACGGCTCTTTGCAACCGTTCCATAGCCCCAGCTACCATTTCTGTTTGTATTTTGCGTTGATGGGCCAATTCTAGTGCCTTTTCCACTTTCGTTGGCATCACAATGGGTCCCAGCGAAACATCTTTGGACTTTATTTCTGCAAAGCCCAGGTTTACTGGCTGGCTAAGCTGCCGGTTGACACGCTGGCAAAGCTCCTGTTCCAATCCCTGGAGCACACCTGGCTGGTGTGGATCGCCAAATTCATATAAGGTTTGAATGGCGCGTAATTCCAGTAAATGTTTGATAGCACGTTCTACCCTACTTGAAACAATTTTGTCGGAATGTTCGGGCAAAGCCCGGGCCATTTTATGCTCTAGCCCTTCGCTGATTTGTGTCACATCCAATCTATAGGAAACCTTCCAAGAGATGTTAATGGGGATACCATCGGCCGAGCGCACGTTCTCCAGCTTTCCCTTGGCGGTTCGAGCTCTTTTAGGAATCGTAGCACGAACTTCTTCATACCATCGGAGTCGCTCCCGATAGGGATCATTAAAACTAAAAGTTCGGCGACCAAATAAAATCCAGCCCTGTGTGCGTTGATTGTGAGTTTGCTGGGCGCTTTTTGGGTCTTTACCAATGATGAAACGGGAGAAACTGTTGTTGAAGCGATTAAAAATCACGCCAACATCCATTTCCTCAATTAATGCCATTCTAAGAATAGTGACTCTGAGGATAATGACAAACGAAATGGCTAATACCATTAACATGATGATGCCTGCAACAGAAAATGCCTCATAGGCTGCTACGGTCACAAAACCCAAAAATAAGATTACTACACCAATAACGAGGGGATGCCTTAAGTTCATACGTACCTCCCATGACTACATAACATATATTTATTGGAACAAATTGCAGAAACACGTTGGCTGCATTGTAAACTGCAAGATGGCAAAATCCAAGCATTTGTGAGGAATGTCATAAAACTGTAAGTTGATGTTGGTTGGGAACAATTTCGATTGGTGTTAAGTGGGGAAGCAGGAAAACCGAACCAATTTGCCAAAAGTATTGACAAAAAGAGTGCATTAGATTACCATCTAACTAATTAGATAGTCATCTAACACATTAGATGCCGACCTAATGCACCAATTCTATCAACTTGGCCCCATTTGGCCAACAATTTGCTAATTTTGATAGTTACAGTTTGCACAATCGATATCCGCTTGTGGCGTCCGCTTGTGGCGGCAGGAGAATAATGATGAACTATTTTATGCACCCAGACACATTTTATGAGCACAATCGTCAATATCAGAAGGAACGGCTTGAAGCGAGTCAGCTAAAACGGCCGTTTACCGCCCCAAAACGCACCGATAACAATAATCTGAAAGATCGATTCTTTCTTATTAGTGGCGAACTATTCATTGCGTTTGGAAAAAATTTGAAATCCCATGCAGCCCAGCCAATGTGTACGCAATCTATGCGTAAACCACAGGCTGCTTAATCCAAATTGGTGTTTTAGTCAAACCTAATCTTTTCAAGCGGAGGACGAAATGAGCAAGACAACCGAATTAACTTTTACACAAGAAGTTCAAGCAGCACCAACGGCCGTTTACTACGCACTCACCAATGGGGCAGCCATGCGGGAATGGTTAAGCACCAATTCCCAGGCATCAACCAGGGTCGGTGGACGACTCTATTTGTACTGGCAGCAAGGGTATTACGCCGCTGGTGAATTCCAGAAACTGGAGCCTGATGAAGAAGTTGTTTACACATGGCAGGGTAAAAATGAACCAACCGTTTCCACGGTTACGTTTACGCTGAAACCTGTGGCAAATGGCACCCAAGTCAGGCTGATTCATAGCGATTTGCCAGCTGGTGAAGATGCAGCTGAGATGCGGCAAAGTTTGCAGGAAGGCTGGGAAGCTGGATTAACCAACCTGAAAGCCGTTCTGGAAACTGGTCTGGACAAACGAGTCTATGATCGCGCATTTATGGGCATCCTGATTTCTGGTGTGGTGACGGCTGAGCAGGCTGAAGAGCTGGGCATTGATGCTGAAGGTGGCATCCGTATCAGCGGCACAATGGCAGAGACGGGCGCGGCGGCAGCTGGTTTGCAGGCCAACGACATTATTGTGGACATAGGTGGTAGCGTGACAAAAGATTTCCCCAGTTTGCAGGCAGCAATGCAGCCATATCGTCCTGGTGATTCCTTTAAAGTGACCTATTATCGAGATGGGGAACGTAAGCAGACGGTTATGAATTTGATGACGCGTCCTATACCGAATATACCGGCAACACGAGCCGCCCTGGCTGAGGCCCTTGAAGAAGTGTACACGCAGCTAGACAAAGAACTAGACGAGGTTTTGGCCAATGCCACCGAAGCTGAGGCTGATTATCGGCCTGATGAGAACAGTTGGAATGTGAAAGAGCTTTTGGCCCATCTCATCAGCACCGAGCGTGGGAGCCAAATGGGTGCAGCCACCCAAATTACGGATGGCGTGTTGGATGGTTTCCCTAACAATCCTGCGGCCTGGGTGAAATCGGTTACGGCCGTTTATCCTACGCTGGCCGACATGGTAGCCCTATGGAAACGCACCGAAGCGGAAACGGTGGCCCTGATGGCAAACCTGCCAGAAGCCACGGTAGCCCGCAAGGCAACCTATCACAACATGGCCAATGGCTTTTTGAACGGCTTGCCAGGTCATACGCGGTCCCACATTGGTGAGATTAAAACGCTTCTCGCCACCGCGCGAGAAGCATTGGAGAAAGTCTGATGAAACACCCAAATAAGATAAAGGTGATTGAACCTTTTCTTATATTGATTTTGATTACGGTTATTGGCGTTTATTTGTTAAATGCGTTCAACAGCGGCAGTTGGCTCTGGTTCCAGGGTAAAGCAACCGTCTTGGAACCACCGTCACGGATTGTGGTTGTAGCGGATGGTGAGCGAATGATCTTGCAACCGGGCACGGATTATTACAATGAACTCTCGGAAGCGGCCGTTCAAGCCTTGAGCAAGTTTAGCAATACCGATCTGGTTAGCATTGGCCTTTCAGATCAAACGTTGGCCGATTATGCCGAAGATGCTTTGGTAATAGAGCTTTACTTCGACCGGCCCCTGCAATTTAACACATTGGCTCGTACCGGCGACCCCACGCAATTGCTAATCCCGATAGACGGCCGTCATGCCGCAGGTGGGTATGTATTCCGTGGCGCGCAGGGCGAATGGTGGTTTGGCGCGGTTCGTATGGCGGACCCATCCCCTTTGTATGCTGTATTGCAGCAGATGGGATATTCTGCGGCCGTTTTTCAATCGGCTGGCTAGAGAAATAGCTTAACCTTCCGCAGGTTTAATCCTGAGCATAGTCTAAAATCGGAACCTGCGGGAGGATCTTTCACAAGGAGATCGTATGTCTGATAAAGAAACTGCCCTAAAAACGGCCGAATCCAAAGAAAAACAAACAAATTGGATTATTCAGTGGTACATTACAATTCCTTAACCAAAAGAAAAGGAGCATGTGATGTCACAATTAAAGCTTGTTACTCGGCAGGTAGGCCCATGGGGGATGAACACCTACGCGCTCATTTGCCCCAGCAGCAACCAAAGCGTTCTTATCGATCCTGGTGATGACCCGCAAACTTTGCATGAGATGCTGGGCGACAGCCAGCCCGTGGCCATTCTATTGACTCATACCCATGTAGATCATATTGGTGCTCTACCGGAAATGCGAGAAGCGCTTGGGGTACCGGTGATGGGCAATGATGGCCCGCATGAGCCAGGTGGTAAAGATATTCAGGCAGACCGCTGGCTGCGCGAAGGCGACACTGTGTCCGTTGGTGAGCATACGCTGCGGGCTGTGTATGCACCTGGGCATATTGGTGATCAAATCTGCTTCGTTTTGGTAGATGACCAGCGCGTCATCGTGGGTGATACGATTTTTGACGGCGGTCCTGGCCGTACCTGGACAAGTGAGGGGTTTAAAACAACTTTAGAAACATTGCGCAACGTCGTGCTGCCCTGGCCAGATGACACCGTTTGCTATCCGGGGCATGGTCCGCATTTTCGCCTGGGCGACCGCCGTGCGGAGATCGAGGCTTTTTTGGCCAAAGATCACGGCGATTTTTTTGGTGATGCAACCTGGGATATGTAAATATCCTCAGTTACATGCTTTTCCTCTTCTCTGGGAACTGTGGGAACCAGCCGTAAAAACAAATGGGGTTTGGATTGAGGCTGGTTCCTACTGTTCCTTTCTGTGTGAATTTCACCGCAGAGACGCGGAGAGCGCTGAGTTTTTCTATTCTTTGAGTTCGTAAACTAAACGGTTGATACCGTATTTTAAGATTGGCACGTTGAAGTTCAACAAAAGTCCAACCTCGTATGGCGTTGCTTTTAAATAGTTTAACAATTGAGCTTCATGAGAAGGTGACAAGTTTGAAACAGCTTTTAGTTCAACAATAATCTTGTCTTCAACAATCAAATCAGCGAAATACTCTCCTACTACTTGCCCTTTATACTGAACCTGAATTGGAGCTTGTTGCAATACTTTCAGCCCCATCTCTTTTAGCTCAATAACCATCGCATTTTCATAAACTCGTTCTAAAAAACCGTAACCCAATCTGTTATAAACACCATAAAAAGCATCAATAATCGACTTCGTTAAAGCTTGATGTTTATACTGCATTACAACCTACCAGCCACTAAAAACCAGTGTTTATCAGCGTAAATCAGTGTCCCATTTCATGTAATACAGGAACAATCTCGGTGAGTTTGACCAGAGTTTGTTCGCCGCCGTCTAACGGCCGTACCATCACAGCCTGCTCTTCCAGTTCAGAATCACCCAAAATAAGCACTGTTTGAATGTCGTGCTTGTTGGCCTCACGCATCTGGCTCTTCATGCTGCGTCGATTGCGGGCAAAGGCCAGCCGGGTACCAATATCCGCCGCCCGCAGTTGGAAGGCCAGCTGAACGGCCGCTGCCTTTGTTGCGCCACCAAAATGGGCCACCAACACTGTTGGCTGCTCTGGGGCAGGCGGTTCCAGGCCCGCTTCCTGCATGCCCAGCACAATACGCTCGATGCCGCTGCCAAAGCCAACACCTGGCGTGGGCGGACCACCAATGTCCTCTGCCAGGCCATCATAACGACCACCACCGCAAACGGCCGCTTGCGCCCCAATGCCCTCAGCCCACACCTCAAACACAGTTTTGGTGTAATAATCAATGCCGCGCACCAGCCGGAAATTGATACTGTAGCTTTGGTCTAGCGCATCAAGCAATCCACGCAAATCAGCAAAGTGTGTTTCGCAATCGTCACATAGATGATCGATGATGTGCGGCGCGTCAGCCAGCAGCTCATCCATACCTGGCTCTTTACTGTCTAATACCCGCAGCGGATTACGCTGAATACGCTCTTTATCAATATCGGCCAGCTTGTCCATGTGCTGCTCAAGATACGCCGTCAGCTTTTCCACATAAGCAGGTTTACAAACCGGGCAACCCGTGCTGTTTAATTGGAAGGTCAAGCCTTGATAACCTAAGGCACGATACAAATTCATGGCCAGCAGCATTACCTCTACATCAGCCGCAGGGTCGGTTTCGCCTAAAATTTCGCAGTTGAACTGGCTGTGTTGGCGATAGCGCCCGGCTTGCTGCCGCTCCCGCCGGAAGGCCGGACCGATAGTGTACAGCTTCACCGGCTGCGGCCAGCTGCTCATCCCATTTTGGATGTAAGCGCGCATAAAGCCCGCCGTAAACTCTGGCCGCATAGTGATGGTAACGTCATCAGACTCTTCCAGCGTGTACATCTCTTTCTGCACAAAAAAGTCAGACCCTTCGCCCACACCCCGCTGGTACAGTTCTGTGTACTCCAGGATGGGCAGGTCAATACGCTGGAAGCCGTATAGTCGGGCCAGCTCCGTCGCCTTGTTGATGATCAAATCCCAATAGCGCCGATCTTCGGGCAGAACATCTTGCATACCTTTGGCGCGTTGTATTTCTGTCAAACTTGCCTCCCAACGAATTCACACAGAGGACGCAGACTTTCAGCTTTGCACTGGGTCTTCTGGCAAAATGGTTTTTTGAATGGCGTCTATTATAGCGGCATCAAGGGGATTTTGTAGTTTGTTGATTGGGGGCTAACTTTTGGGGATTTTGGCTTCATAAGAAATGCTTTTATTAGCCTAAGCGTTGGGTACAAGCAGAGGCCACACCACAGCGGGCACAGCGGTTCCAGTCATTGTGATCGCGGTCAACTTCCACTTCGTACATATCTTCACGCATTTCGGTGAGTAAATCGAGAAAATCCTCGCGCAGCTCGTCGGTGTAGTCCACAGCGAAGGCGCGATCTTTGTACTGGATGATGCCGTGAGACGGCCGTACCCCATATTCTCGTTCCACCAGCCAACAATAAGCCGCCAATTGATACAGATGACTCTCCCACGGCTCTGTGGGTGCCCGGCCCGACTTGATTTCAACCGGCACAACCATGCCGTTGCTTTCTTCTACTAAATAATCTGGCTTGCCCACCAGGCGCAAATGGGGATCGTACAGCGCTTCATCGTTGGTCATCCAGGCGCTGCCCGCATCGGTGTAAAGGATACGGCCGTCTGGCAACCCAGTTTGCTCCGCCAGCACCCCGCTGCGCCACCACAGCAGCAGCGCCACGGCCAAAAGCACAAAGCCAATCCCTAACGCGTAACCACCCCAGATCATTTCTGCCTAACCACCTACCAGCGAATAAGTTACCAGGGCCACAACTACAAAAATAAGGACGTAGGCCGCCCGGCGCAGCCAAACCGACTGCTGCACCAGTTGGCCATGCTGCTGATGATGCTGATCGCCACGCGCTAGCTCTCGCACATTTTGCGAAGCAATGCCCCGGCTGCGCTTTAGCCACCAGCTGCGCCGACAATACAAATAATCTCCAATTTCGCTCGCTCGAATCCATTGGTCGCTCATATGTTCTAATTTTAACCCATGATTAGACCCTGTCAAGCTGGCACAATGCAAAACAAAAGGGGAACGAGTTACAAAGTTTGTGGAGGAGTTGGTCGCAGTAAGACTTTCAGCACACCGGGCTGATTCGCTTTCTGAAAAGCAGCCAGCGCATCCGACAATAAATATTCAGCCATAATCATCTTGTCTGTTTGAATGGCATTTTGTGCCAACAACCGAAGTGCTGGGCCAAATGGGCCACAGCGAGACCCAAGCACATTAATTTCACTCACAATCACTTTGGTGAGGTCCAGATGGCTTTCGCCAACAAAGGTGCTTTTTAAGATGATGGTGCCCAACGGCCGTACCAGGCGCAGCGCTTCTACAAATCCAGCATTGTTCCCGGTTGTCTCCACCACAAAATCAAAATCGGCATCGGGGAAGTCGGTGACGAGACCAGTGGAAAGCCCCCACGACTTTGGCAAGGTCAATGAACCATGGCGTCGCCCCAAAATTGTCACATGGACACCTGCGTTGCGCAAAACCTGGGCTACCAACAAACCCAAACGCCCAGGCCCGATAACGGCCGTTTTAGCCGACGGCCGTATGGCTACCTGCTCTTGAATGCGCAAGGCAGCCGCCAATGGCTCGGTAAATACTGCTTGCTCATCGGGCACATTGTCCGGAACATGATGCAAGTTACGCAAAGGCACCGCAACAAATTCAGCAAAGACACCATCTCGATGATGAATACCGAGAACCTGCCGGTTTAAGCAATGTTCTGGACCCTCTCTTTGGCAGGCAGAGCAGGTTTGGCAACCGATATTGATGCTGCTCACCACACGCTTCCCTACCCAACTTTCTTCTTCTGCGGCTTCAACCACACCCACAAATTCATGCCCTAACACACCAGAAAAATCGGGCGAATACCCTTTTACTATTTCCAGGTCGGTTGAACAGATGCCCGCTAACGTAACGCGCACCAAGGCCTCATCCGGTTGAGGAACGGGTTTGGGATACTTTTTATGAAGTGTGAGCTGGCCATTTGAATACTGCAAGGCAAGCATAATGTTTGGCTCCAATCTTATTCATCAACAGGTGTAGCAGTGGGGGTTACTTCTGGTTCAGTCGTTGTGGGGGGAACGGCCGTATCCAGCGACAAAATCTGGTCCAACAGGGCATTCAGCTCGGCCAACACAGCCACCTCTGAGGTGTTGAACCATTGCCCATCATAAACGCCAACGGGACCCCGCACTAGCAGCACCGAACGGGGAGCACTGGGCGTGGCGGTCGCTGTGCCGTCATTTTCAGAATCTAAAAAGGTCGTCAGGCCCGTGCGCAGGCTGCCACTGGCCAACAGGCCGTTTGTTAGGCTAATGACCTGACTGCTGCCCAGTGTGGTGGTGATGGGAAAGGTGCTGCGGCTGCTGGCAACGGCCGTATCATCCATAAAAATCGTCAGTTGTGCCCCATCCACCCGCTGATAATCTAGCACGGCATCCAGTGGAAAAGCCGCCGGAGGGCGAGGCAAAACAGACTCGCTGTTGAGCAAAAGTTCATCAAAAGCCGCATCCAGCGCCACGTAAAGCGGCTGCAAATCGGCCGAAAGAGAAAATTCCGGCCAAACCAGGGCAATCAGCCGTTCCTCGTCACGGCCTGCCAACAACAACGTTTCCAGCGCCGAACCTGGGCAAGGCGCAGCATATTGCTGGGCCAACGCCTGGGAATCTAGCTGTTCATAAGCTGCCAGAAGAGCCAGGGAAGCTGCGCCCACCGGGGCAGTTTGCCCTTCATTTGCCAGCCAGCGGTACAAACGGCCGTCTGGCATTACAGCTAATGAATGGGCCGGCGCATAGGGCGAGGCACTGCGGCGCAGCCCAATCGATGCCCCAGGCGGAAAATGAGGGCCAAGCGCAATCGTAAAATAGTTCTCCAGGCTGGCCAGCAGCACGGCATCGCGCAGCCAACCTTCCCCCGCCACCCCGGAAAACGGCAAATTGTAGGTGATCTGCACGCAACTATCACAATCCTCAGGTACAGGCTCCAAAACCAGCTCCGGTAACACCTGCTGTAAATCAAGCAGCGTACCAGCCTGGTTGTCTCGCTGCACAGAAAAACCATTACTTTCATCAACCAAAATAATTTGGCTGCTGACGCTGCCCTGCAAACGGCGATCGTAGCCTAGATTGGGAATGGTGAGCCGTAGTTCTACGACATCGGCACCAAACGGAATGGGTGTACTGGTCTCCTCAGTAGGCAACGGCGCTTGCGTTACGGTCACAATGGGGATGGTGTCAAACTGGCTATCGGCGGGTGCGGGGGTAAAAGTTGGCGGGATGATCGGAGAGGTAGGTACAGGCAGTTCTGCCAAGGGTGTTGGTTCTGCTGGCCCATCAGCACAAGCAGCCAAAAAGCCAGCCGCAACAAGGAGAAATATCAGCCAAAAGTTACGCACAAGCTTACGCTTTTAAAAAGGGAATTTCGTTCTTTTCCCAGGCCACCAACAGGGGAACGGCCGTAAAAATTGAACTGTAGGTTCCGCTTAGCAAGCCAACAAAAAGAATGGCAATAAAGGGCTTGATGGAGGCACCACCAAACAGCAAAATTGCCACCATAATAAACATGGCATTGAGCTGTGTAGCCAGAGAACGATGAACGGTTTCTAGAATGGAGCGATTAACCACCTGCTCGTATTTTTCTAACGGCCGTTTGTTAATGTTCTCTCGAATACGGTCAAATACCACAATCGTGTCTTGCAAAGAGAACCCAGCCACGGTAAGAACGGCCGTTAAAAAGAGCGCATCTACTTCCCAGCCCAGAAACATGCCCGTTAGCGCCGCCACACCAAAAATAACAAACAGATCATGGGCCATCGCCGCTACGGCACAGGCCCCATAGCGAAACGGATTCGGCACCTGGCGGAACACCACCATGATATAAACCAAAATAATTGCTCCGGCCACAAGCACAGCAATAAAGGCAGCATTGGTCACTTCACCCGCCACCGTACCGCTAACGCTTTCCACCTGAGTGCTGTTTGGTACCAGCGGAGCCAGGTCGTTGAGGGCATCTTCAATGGCCTGGGCCTCATCTGGGGTCAATGTTTCGGTGCGGATTTGCCACGCATTTTTCAGATCTTCACCCCGTAAGGCAATGATGCTGGGATTCGTAATGCCCGCTTCAACAAACACTTCTTCAACGGCCGTTTCCGTCACGGGTTCAGTAAACTGCACCTCAACCCTGGCCCCACCACGAAAATCAACGCCCAATAAAAACGGCGATCCCGTGCTGATGAATGAGTACACCATAGCCAGAATACCCAGCCCAATGATCGCCCCGGAGAAAATAAAGTAAGTTTTCCGTCTTTCAACTAAATTAAAAAGAAACATCTCACACCTGATGAAGATTAAAAATGATTAAGTCGCCGTTCGGAACTAACATAGAGATTTTGTATCGAACGGCGACTTCAAGCCCATGCACCAATCCCATGATTTATTTACGAATGGGCACTAAACGCCAAGCAGCCAGCTGCTGCGATCCAGACGATGGGCCAATTGGCCCATCACTAGGCGGACAAAGGTTCTGGTAACAATTACGGCCGTAAACATGCTGATCCCGACCCCAATCGCCAATGTCAGAGCAAACCCTTGCACCGCACTCGCGCCAAAACTGCGGCCAAATATCCACAGCACCAGGCAAATCACCAGCGTGGCAATATTGGAATCTCGAATTGAAGTCCAGGCCCGGTCAAAGCCCGTTAGTATCGCTTCCCGCAATGAGCTGCCCGCTCGCAATTCTTCCTTCATGCGCTCAAAGACCAGGATGTTGGCATCCACCGCCATCCCCGTCGAAAGCAAAAAGCCCGTAATGGCCGGCAGCGTCAGCGTCACCGGAATAGCCATAAACACAGCCACATTAACGGCCGCATACAATATCAATGCCAGATCAGCCAGGAAACCCGGTAATCGGTAATAAATCAGCATGAACAGCAAGACAACCGCCACACCAATGGTTCCGGCGCGCACGCTGGACGCCACTGAAAGCTCGCCCAAGGTAGCCCCAATCTGGCGGGTGCTGTCAATTACCAGGGGAATAGGCAGGCTACCAAATCGCAGTTGCAGCGCCAATTTCTGCGCTTCTTCCAAGGTAAATTCACCCGTTATTGAGCCTTGCCCCTCAATAACAGCACTTATTCGAGGGCTGGAGATAACCTGCTTGTCCAACACAATCGTTAAAAATTCACCCTGATGTTCCCGCGTGTAATTGGCAAATAGATCCCGATCTTCCGCTCGAAGGGTAAACTCAACATAATATTGGGCAAATTCAGTCGAGGCCGACTCAGCTGACTGGATAGCGGCCCCGGTCATCACCGTCTCATAAGTGGGGGCAGAGGTTGTAATCAGGTTGCCATCTTGTCCAAATTCACAGCGCGATGGACCTACATTCAGGTTCGTACGGATGCAAGTGCCCTCGGTCAGAGGAACCGTGCCAGTATCGACAAATTCTAACAGCGCGGTCTCTTGAATTAGCGCAACGGCTTCTTCAGGATTATCAATACCAGGCAGTTCAACCAAAATACGCCGGTCGCCTTCGGTTTGTACCAACGGCTCGGCAACGCCCAACGCGTTCACACGCTGCTCAATAATCTGGCGTGAAGTATCTAGCTGGGCCGATTCAATTTCTTGATCTTCTGGCAAATCTGCCTTAAGCAAAACTTGCAAGCCACCCTGCAAATCTAGCCCTTGCCGGATAGGCATATCTGGACTTTGTACAACCCAAATAGCCCACCCTGCAATCGCCAAAATGACGACAAACCACACATAATCTTTTCCTTCCATAATGCCTACTTCTTCTTTTAGCTTTAAAGCTCTTGCTTTATTTTAGAGTGTCACTTGTCATTTATCGTTCATGCAACTGGCGGATTATAACAGCCACATTAACCGCAGCAACTTTCATTTATCAGGAAGCTACTTTTGAAAAATAAAAGGTGCTAGTGAGTTCGTTTGTCAGATGGTTACGGGAATCGCTTCGGTGCGTTCCTTCGAACGCAAAACCACAACGGCGAGCCACATCCGCACTGCGTTTATTCTCTGAATCACAGCGAATAAATAAACGTTGCGCGTTTAGATGGGTAAAAGCAAATTGGCAAATGCCGTTCACGGCTTCGGTAATGTACCCATGGCCAGTGTGAGCCGTATGCAGCCAGTAGCCAATTTCAAAGCTGGGCACGCGCCAGTTGGCATCGTGCAGACCACTGTTGCCAATGAGCGTTTGCGTGCCTTTTAAAAAGATAAGCAGCCAGAAATCTTTGCGCCCTAAATATTGCAGCTGGCTTTCCCGCACGCGGATTTCGTATTCTTCTTCACTAGCCACGTTAACAGCCCAAGGCAGCCACGGCTTAAGCTCCGCCTGGGACTCAAGAACGGCCGTTCTCACCACCGGGCCATCACCTGGTAATGGCCCGCGAATGGTCAAACGCTCGGTGTCAAACGTGTAGGGTATCTCCCGCATAATTGGATTCATTTCAAACTCCGGTACTATAATTCACGCGATATTCATCTTGCCGTAAGTCAGATAGACAGTGAAGTCTATAAAATAGAGATGTATGTCTGAGTTTATTTCCCACTTAAAGCGCAGGCCAGTAACGGCCGTTTTTCTGACCATCCCACTGGTCTTTTTTACCTTACTGAGGCTTGTGCCTCCGCTAGATGTTCATGCCTGGAGTCTATCATGGTACACACGCCTCATCCAATATTATTTTGGGGCGTTTGCCAGTTTTATCGCCTTGATTGCCGCCCTGTTTGCGAACAGCGCTTTGGGTGAAAAAACTACCGGGCGGTCAATCTTCCTCACCATTGGCTTCATCGCCCTTTCCGCCCTCTTTTTATTTAGCAGTCTCACGACCCCCAATATCTTGATTCAAGGCGCTTCCAATCCAGCCTTTATCTGGTCAATTCGGCTAAGCATACCGGTAAGTGGTCTCTTTTTTGCCGCTTCCGCCATGGATTGGTCACAGGCAGCCGAGGCGTTTATCGTTAGGCATCGGCGGCTCTTCTGGTTAACTGGCCTCTTGTTACTGATTATTTTTGGCGTATTGGCTTTTGTTTATCCTGAGGTGCTGAACAGTTGGCTTCAGCTCGATCCCATTTTGCCCAATTTTTTGGGTGCTGTTTCCATTATCTTGCTGCTGTGGACGGCATGGCGAGCCAGAATATTGAATTGGTACGGCAACAAGATGATCAACATGCGTCTGGCAGTTGTCTTTGTGCTGCTGGCCGAAGCACAAGCTTGTCTGGTGCTAGGCATCGCCGGTCAGCTTAGCTGGCTGATGTACCATCCGCTGGTTATCGCTGCACTCATCGTCGCCTTGTCGGCCATTCTCAACAGCTTCCAAACGTCACGGGATGTACAACTTTCCCGCTACTTTGCCGCCTTGGGCAGCATCCTCATTGCCGGGCTTTCCCTGGCCAGTGTAGAAATCGGCTTCCGCTGGCTCAGCACTGGCAGTGGCGTAAACCGTACATCTCTCATCCCGCTCAGCATTGCGCAGGGAACCCTAAGCTTTATTGTGCTTTACGTCATTGTTTTCTATCTAAACCGGCTAATCAATGAGCGCAATGAGGCATTGCGCCGTGAACAGCATCTGCGCAGCGAACTGACACAGCTTATCGTACACGATCTCAAGAGCCCGCTCACGGTCATCTTAAGCGGTATGAACTTGATGGGTAAGGAAAATCTGGGAACCTTAACCGAAACGCAAAAACGCCTGCTGGTAAATCTGGAGAAATCTGGCGAAGAAATTTTGAACATGATTAGTGATTTGCTGGATGTGGAGCGTCTGGAAGCTGGCGCGTTAGTCTTACAAAAAACCATCACCAACACCGCCTTACTGCTGCAAAAACAAATAGATGAAAGCAAAATTCTGGCCGGCACAAACAAACAAAAGCTAAAATTTAGCTATGATCCAAACCTGCCCCAGGTACGGGTTGATAAAGGACTTGTCTCCCGAGTTTTTGCCAATTTGCTGAGCAATGCACTTAAGTTCACCCCCGAGGGTGGCAAAGTAAAGGTGCACATTGCCCGACAGGAACATGAGTTGATGATAACCGTTGCTGACAGCGGTCCTGGCGTGCCGCTTCACGAGCGTAACCGCATCTTTGAAAAGTTTGCCCAAGTAGAGGGGGGCGAACGGCGCGGCGCAGGTTTGGGCCTGACTTTTTGCAAAATGGTCGCGGAAGCACATGGTGGCAACTTAATCGTCAGCGAAAGCGAGTTAGGCGGAGCGTTGTTCTGCTTATCGCTGCCATTTACAGAAGAAGAAGCCAGCTTGTCGCTGGAAGCTTCGTTACCTTCAACATCTTACGGCAGCGATTGGGCATTGGACACCCCCCACCACACGCCAACGCCTAACTGAGCATAGCTTCGCTGCCAAGTTATTTGGGGCAAACTGGCGCCACAAAGTGTCAACCACCCACAAATTTTGTTTTGTATCCCTGTTTTTGTAACACTTCGGCAATTTTATCCCGGTGATCTCCCTGAATTTCGATAACCCCGCCTTCTTTTACAGTGCCACCACTGCCGCATGCTTTTTTGAGCTGCTTGCCCAACTTGGCCAAATCTTTGTCCGTTAGCTGAAAATCACGCATCACCGTAACCTGTTTGCCACCGCGCCCCTTTTTTTCGCGCTGAATGCGGATGGTTTGTTCGGTTGGGGCCAGCGATTTGGGAACGGCCGTATGCACTTCTGGTCTTCTTACCTCAAAATCATCATCGGCTGTGGAATACACCACGTTTCGTTTGTGTCGTCTCATACAAAATCCTTCTGTTCTTAAAAAAGAACACACCTTAACGTGTTATTATAGGCAAATAGACCGCCTCTGGCAGGTCGAAAGTTATCACAGTAATGGGGTTGCTGCTGGCCTGGTTCCCCGCCCGATCTCGCCCCACGACTATAAATTGGTAACGATGGCCCGCCTCAGATGGGTAACTGGCAGAAACGGCCGTTTCCCCCACCAACCATTCCGCAAAGGCACCCTCATCCACCGAGACCAGCACATCATAATTTGCCATACCGCTGCCATCGTCGCTGCCACCCCAACTCAGGTTGATTTGCGTTGTCGCCGTGACTGGCCCGCTCACAGAAACAGATGGCGGCAGCGTATCTTGCTCAATTAACATAGCCGGACGACCACCAATAGGATAGAGCGATGGGTCCCAAATGGCATTTTGGTTTGTGGCACCTGGCAAGGTGACCGTAAATTTGCCATTTACGGCTGTAAGCGTTTGTGTCGTGCCATCAGGCCAGATTAGTTGGGCGGTACCGTTGGCGTTGGTGCTGGGGATGACGGCCGTTTGCCCACTACCAAAGCGTGCCCACAGCCCCAAAATGCGTGATTTTGTCTCCGGCTGGTAATAAGCAATCCACTCCTGCGGTCCATTGGCCGGATCGCTGCCCCCAGGGCGCAGCCACCACAGCGGCTCTACACCCGTAAAGTGTGTGGTCAGCAGCTGGAACGCCGTAAAACCAGGCCGAGGTGTACCGCCATTAGGATGCTCCCAGTAGCAACCAGAAACCGACGAATCACTCACATTGCGAAACAGTCCAAATGCATCCCCGCCAGGATCGAGCAAGGGATCGCCGGTGCAGCTTGTTATTGGCGTAAAGTTTGTGCCGCCCGGCTGGTTGCCGCAGTCATCATACAGTTGGAAGAAAAAAATATTGTCGGCCCCGGCGTAGGTGGCATAAAACGCGCTTTGAATGATGAAGTCGGCCTGCTCATTCATCGAGGCGCGGAATGGGCTGGTGGGCTCACATACCGGGCCAGGGTAATCGTCCCACACCGGCACGCCAGACTCATTAAGCCAGATTGGCTTTTCCAGACCGCGCTCCGCCAGTGGAATGTTCGCTCGCCACACCTGATACCAGGAACGCCAGGCGTACAGGTAGTTATGTGTGGCCAAGATATCGTGATAATAAGCGTATGTTGGGGCGTTGGCGTCCGCATCGTAGATCGTCATCACATCGTTATAAAAGCTAGGATTGTTGCTGTTGTTGGCTAAACCACCAAACATCACTTTGGCATTGGGATCGGCCAGCTTGGCGGCCAGATAGCCTACTTTAAGCAAACGGGCGTAGTCAGCTATGCTGCTGTCCCAAAACGAGTTCAGGTCAGGCTCATTCCACATTTCCCAATGGGTGACGCCCACACCAGCAGGCCAGCTTTCTTGCTGGGCTATGACACCACCCGGTTTGTAACGATTAACGGCCGTTTCCACAAATCTGGCCCAAACGTTGGCATTGTTGATGTTTTTGCCTGCACCGGGTACATCTGTGCCGTCGTTAAAAACCGGTTCGTATAAACCCTGGGGCACGCCGGTTTGCGGCTGGTCGATTGCTACTGGTGAGTGGG
>JBNKLQ010000019.1:0-37845 GCA_050292445.1 Promineifilaceae bacterium (SeqCode)
TGGTAGTCGCCCAGCACAGCATCGGGTGCCCAGACGCGACCCGCACCTTGTTGGAAGATACTGGCAGCGAGTGAGCCATCGCTATTAACAGATGGCCGCGCCGTCACCATCAGACGATATTTCACTTCATTGGGAGTGAGATTGGGGTTTTCTTGCAGCATTAGGGAAACGACACCGGAGGTAACGGCCGTTGCCGCCGAAGTGCCTGAACCTTGATACCAACCACCCGCCCGGCGAAGCTGCGGATACGTCACAGCATAATCACTATTCTCACCCACATACATCAACAGATGGGCACCAGGGGCCAATATATCTGGCTTTATAAACCCTGCCTCTGATGGACCAGAAGCGCTAAACGGCGGTACGTAATCATCATTGAAATCCAGAGGTGAGTAATTATCGGTAAAGGCTCCCACAGTAATGACAAACGGATCATTACCAGGTGTAGTAATTGAACCGGCCGTTGGGCCTGTATTGCCCGCTGCGGCCACAACCACAATCCCTTCGACCCAAAGTTGCTCCACTGCCTGGTTGATCGGATTATTCCAATAGGCATCAGTTACCGGCCCAGACAAGGACATATTGACAACCCGTATATTGTAAGTGTCTTTATTATCTAAAATCCATTGCAGGCCAGCGATAACACTTGAAGTATTTCCTTTACCTTGTTTGTCTAAGACCTGAACACTTATGACGTCAGCGCCTGGAGCAATCGCTATCGGATTGCCCAAGGCATCTGTGGCACCACCGGCAATCAGACCAGCCATAAAAGTGCCATGTCCGTTGCCATCTCCGTCTTGTAAATTCGTATCGACAAAGAAGTTTTCCTTGGTCAGTTTGCGCAGCGCACCCGTGTTAATGCCAGAATCCAGTACCGCAACCGTGATACCAGAGCCATCAATTCCCATGTCGTGCAGTTGATCCACGCCAGTTACCTGCAGGTAATCATTGAGTTGGGCATCTCTTGTTGTTGCCACCAGTGAAAGATCGTCTACCAACAAACTGCAACTGTTGCAGTTAGTTATATGGGCGGTGGCATTTACATAGGCCGTACCTTCAGGCGCAATACTGCTTATCTGGAAAGGAAGCCAACTGCCATTGAAATACATTTCATTTGTAACGGCCGTAATGAAGTTTTTATCCTCATCAAAATAATCTATGGAAATAGTCACAAAGCTATACGACCAGCTATACATTTGGTTCACCTTGAACCAGCCAGAAAAAGTATATTCTTTGCCAGCACCGCCAAGCACCTGCTGCCAAACGCTGTCATCACCCCATGAGCTGTTAATTTTAAGACTGGTATTATCTACTGGAGAATCATTCGCAATAGCTATGTCGCTATTGGTTCCCCAATACTTTTCATTATTATTGAAATCGCCATTGTCTAGCATATTTTCTGCATCTAAGGTTGCGCCGGGCGATTCCATATCGAGGCTCAAATCATCGAGATACAGCTTACCCGCGCCATCCTTACCAATCCAGACAATGATGTATCTGCTTTGTTCTGGAGCGATACCGCTAATTTCAAATGGTGTATATTCTATGCTATGTGGTAAATTGGTTTTAACGGTCGCTAGATAATTCCAGTTTGCATCAAAAAAACTTAACTTGGCCAAACTCCAGTTCAAGTTTTGGCTAGATGACATCTGGTACCAACCAGTCAAGCTAAATGCTTCGTTGGGCGCAATCATGGCCGATTGTTGTATGCTAGCATTCCAATAACCAAGCTCCACTGCTTGGTTGCCGCTTTGAGTCTTGAAACTGGTCTGACGCACAATTCCCCCCCAATTCCAATTGGTCAAACCAATTTCAAAGCCGCCATTTTGCAACAAACTGGCACTGTTAGGAACTGCTGCATTGTTACTGGTTGTGAATGAAGCGTCATCTATAAGAAGGCTGCCGTTAGCCGAATCATTCCAAACCGCCGCCGCCACATAATAAGCTGGTGATGGTACCTCATATTCAATAACGTATTGGCGATACTGATTCTTGGTAATGTCTACCCACTGATTAGAAATCAGGAAGCCATTATTATCAAAGAATTGCAAACTGAGGCCCGCCCAGTAGGGGTTGCCGAGGCGTTTAGCCCATATTGAAAACGTAACGGTTTCTCCAGGACTTACCGTGACGTATTGGGAAGCACCTATACTTGTTTCCAGGGCGTTGTAACCACTATATGCATCTCCGGAAACGGCCGCATCGCCATACACATTCCAGCCAGCAAAGCCAGATTCAAAGCCTGGGTTGTGTAACAAGTTAATACCACCGCTTCCCTCGCTGCTTTCCACTTCAGCATCCAGGCTAATGTATGATACAGTGTGCGAGTTGGCCAAGTGCAAAATAGCCTCACCGCTCAATTCGGCAGCAAAGGCATTGATGATAGGCAATGATCGACTGACGCTGCCTCCCAGCTGCGTCAATAGTTGCTCTGCCTGATCATTATCTTCTGTTTTTTGAACAATAATGGGCACCATTGATTCTGGTTGCTCTGCAATTAATGTCTGCACTGCTGGGTCTAGCTTTTGCGTGGCAGTTTCAATGATACCCGTGTCGGCAACGGCCGTTCCCCCAGTAAACATCATGATAGCCGCTGTTAACAGCAACATGAAGATTATAATAATTGCCAAGCGGGGACTAGGTAAATAGTTGGCTCCCTGATTCATAGTGATTCCCCTAACAAAATACGATACTTCCCCAATTTAATATGAAAGGTCTATGCCTTGTAATCATAAGCTAGTAAATTTAGCTTACGAAATTTGTTACACAATCTTTCAAAGAAACTTAATTAGTGCTAAAGTACTATCAATTCTATGGCTTGGTCTGATACGTATAATAAAAAACGGCTATTTCCTGGGGAAACGGCCGTCTTGTAAACCAAACCTTTTTTACCAGCCAGCAGCTTAGATCACTTCTGGCTCTGGAACTAAACAAGGCAGCGTCACTTTGCAGACAGTACCTGGCAACAACGCTTCATCGTAACCACGACTCTCCAGGCGAACACAACCTTGGTGAGCCTCCACAATGCCACGAGCAATTGGTAAGCCAAGACCAAAACCACCGCCCCGATAAGCAATTTTGCTGGTAGAGTGCGTACTGAGCGAGCCAAGCACGTGGAACATATCAAATACCCGCCTCTGCTCCTCCAATGGCACACCAATGCCTGTATCCTTCACGGCAATCTCAATCTGGTTGTCTAGGCAGCTTGCTTCAATCTTAATCTCGCCCCCATCGGGCGTATATTTCACTGCGTTGCCAATAATATTTTGAAACACAATCTTTAGTTGTCTGGGGTCGGCATTAATCAGGGGCAGCGTTTTTATACCTTCTGCCACCTCAATGGTTAACTTGCGCTCCTCACAAACGATCGCCAAGTTATTTACAACGGGCAAAATCACATCGCGCAGCCGGATTTCATTAATGGCTAACTCGAGTTGGCCAGATGCAATGCGGAAAAATTGCACGATCTCGTCAATAACATGCTGCATACGCCCCGTTGCTTTATCCAAATTAGCGGCCGTACGGCTGAGCATTGGGTCGTTTTGTAACCCGGCCTTCTCAATAATCATGTTCATTAGCTGCGTGTTGGTGGAAACGGCCGTTAACGGCGTCTTCAATTCATGAGAAACCAAAAGAATAAAATTTGTCTTCAGCTCATCCAGTTCCGTCAAATGATCATTGGCGATTCTTAGGTTTTCAATGAGTTCTGTATTTTCAATGGCAATCGCTGCCTGGTTGGCAAAAAGCTGCAAGGGGGCCAGATCCGATTCCCGAAAACGGCCGCGAATCGAGCGATTCTCCACGTAAATTGCACCAATCGTCCGATTTCGCGTTACCAGTGGCACACACATTATTGAGCGCAGCCGCAAAGTCATGACGCTGATCGCATGACCAAATTGCGGATCTTGCATGGCATCACTCAAAACAACCGCTACACCGGTTTGAACCACCTCTTCCAAAACGGAGGAACTAATCTCGTCCGTCGTACCCGTCAAATCATTCCCCTGATTGTCTCGCCTGATTCTCAAATCAATTGAGCCATCACCGTTTTTCAGGACAATGTAACCTCGTTCGGCTCCAACTAGCGTCAGAACCTGGTCAATTGTATAAGCTAAAAGGGGAGCCAGCGAATGGGACTCTGCCATCTGACGGCTAACGCGCAGTATAAAGTCCAGGAGTTCAATACCTTCAAGTCGTTTGGTCATTTCTTAATAATATGACTGTTAACGGCATGGTTCTATGGGAAATAGGGGGTAATCAAATTCTATTTTCGCCTTTTTCACGCACCTAATTTCATTGAAACAGACTCGGGTTCGATGACACCCAATTGTATAAATCTCGAATCCCTTTTTGTGGTGAGATGGTAGGCCGCCACCCGAGCTTTTGGGCGATTTTACGAATGTCAGCCACAAAAACGCGCTGGTCGCCAGGACGCCATCCCGCCCAGGTGATCGATACTTCGTGGCCAGCCAGTTCTGCCAACAAGGGACCAAATTCAGTCCAAATAGACAAGGTGTTTTCAGGGCCACCGCCCACATTAAAGACCTCACCACGTAGGGTGTCGATTTTTTGTATGCCAAGTTCATAAGCATGAACCAAATCCTGCACATGCAGCAAATCGCGAACTTGCTTGCCATCCCCGTAAATGGTGATAGACCGATTCATGATCGTGGCGATGACAAAATGGGCCACCCAACCCTGATCCTCGATACCAAACTGCCGCTGACCATAAATGCAAGATTGGCGGAACACCATTGTTTTGAGGCCGTAAATACGGCCGTAATCCAGCATATATTGATCCCCTGCGCCTTTCGAGCAGCCGTATGGAGAATGAAAATCAAGAGGATACGTTTCCGGGATGCCGTGCGTATAATCGGCATAGCCATAACGGCCGTTCGCCTGTTCTACCTTAGCGCCCTCCATGCCACCATACACTTTATTGGTTGAGGCATACAAAACGGCCGCATTCGGGCATTCGTGCCGCACAGCTTCCAACACATTAAACGTCCCCAAGGCGTTAATTTCAAAATCTTCTCGCGGATTTTTTACCGAGGTGGTGACCGCCACCTGGCTGGCCAAGTGCAGCACGGCATCTGCCCCCCCCATAGCCCCCACTAAAACATCATAATCGCGGACATCGCCAGCCACAAAGTGGAGCCGGTCGCCGTGCCGCGCCCGCAGCCACTCCAAATTTGCAGGGCCGCCCTTGCGAGAAAGATTATCGAACACAACCACATCATGCCCCTGCTGTAAAAAATAGTCGGCACTGTTACAACCAATAAATCCTGCCCCGCCCGTAATAAATAGTTTCATACTTGATTCCTAACCTTGAAAACGAAAATCAAAAGCGTCCCTCGATACCTTTTTATACAGGGAACACTTGCTCAAGCCTCACTTTGCAACCGCTGGTAAAGTGTCGCTTGCTGTTTCTCTAGAAATTGATAATAGCGCGCATTAAGCGAGGCCATCGTCATCAGCAGGGCATCTTCCCCAGTATCCCGATAGTAACGAGGGCGCGTACCGACTTCTTCAAACTGATATTTGCGGTAGAGCGCCTGAGCCACACGATTACTTTGCCGCACTTCAAGCGTCGCCATGTTGGCCGGATGATCATAAGCTTGAAACAGCAGGTAGAGCAGCAGCAATTCTCCCAAACCATGCCCGCGCCATTGGGGATGCGTGGCAATGGTGCTGATATGAATCTCATCAGCAATGAGCCAAAACCCAGAAAATCCAATAATTTGTGGAGAACGGCCGTCTTCCCCCAGCCCCAATACCTGATAATAAGCTATATTATTTTGCGCCAGCTCATGTTCAAACAAACCGGCCCGCGCTGGCGTAGGAAAAGAAAGCCGGTCAATAGCCTGTACCGCGGACAGATCAACCATTTGCATGGAACGCAGCCAATATGGCGTTTTAGGAATTGATAACATGGGGAGTGTGTGGCACTAATTGCCAGCCGGATCGCGCAAGTAGATGGGAGCCAATGTTTGCGCATCGTCCATATCACCAGCACGCAGACGCCGCCAACCTAGCTCAGCCAGATAACCCGCCCGACGTACGGCCGTTGCTGGCAGGGCAATCTGGAATGTCTTGTTGGTTGCCTTAATTTTCTTGGCCGCCTGCGCCGTAATTTCCCCGGCAAAGGTTACACGACCTTCCAATTTCGGTAACAGATCATCCCAACTTTCTATGAGCGGGGTCTCAGTAGTTTGCCAGCCACGGCCGTTTTCCCATTCATAAGGGGCCGTGCAAATGCGAGTCCGCCCCGCTTCGGCCACCACCCACAGCTGCCCCGGAAACGGACCAAAGGCTGCGGCAACAATGTCCAGCGTGCCAATGCCCAGCAGCGGCGTCTGGTTGGCCAGGGCCAATCCTTTGGCCAACGCCAGGCCCACCCGCAACCCGGTGTAAGAGCCAGGGCCAACCGCCACAGCAATTCCCTCCAAATCCAATGCAGAAACGTTGGCTCGCTGCATCATCTGCTGCAAATTTGGAGTGAGTTCAATGGTATGGTTATTCAAACAGCGCCAACCCATTTCGGCCACAACGGCCGTTCCATCATGCAGCGCCATTCCCAGCCAGCGCGTTGCTGTATCAATCGCTAAAATCATTATCAAACCCCAAAGGCACTCTTTTTAAAATCTTCCAGTAGTTCGGCGGAACGTTCGCCAGTAGCATTGATGCGTAGTTTACGGCGGGTCTCGCTCACATAACTCAACCCAATCCACAGCCGGTCTTCCGGCAGCAGCGCTTCCATGCGCTCAGGCCATTCAATCATTACAGCGCCAGCGCCATACAAAATATCTTCCAGCCCCACCGTCAGCTGATCTTCTGTTTTTTCCAGTCGGTAACAATCAATATGGTAAAGGATACGGCCGTCTGCCAGCCGAGGATATTCATTCACCAGCGTAAACGTTGGGCTGGTAACCCGCAACCCAGTACCCCATCCCCGGCCAATGCCGCGTGCCAACGCTGTTTTGCCAGCACCCAACTCCCCAGCCAGGCAAAGTAAATCATGCGCCTGCAACAGTTCGCCCAGGCGCACACCCAAGCGAGTCGTCTGCTCTACGCTGCTGCTTACAAAATCAATTGTCCAGCGATCCAATATAGCCATTTAGTCACCTGCCGCTTAAATTCACGGCTGATTTATTATACCCTCTCCCATTGATCATGGTATCATAAACAATGCCTTAAATGAGGCAAGAAATTATTAAAGCAGATTGTTTATGCGAATTCTTATAATATCTGACATCCACGCCAATCTCACCGCCTTCCAAGCTGTGTTAGAACATGCCAAAAACAAATGGGACATTATCTGGTTCCTGGGGGACCTGGTTGGCTACGGACCAGACCCAAATGAATGTGTCCAGGAACTGCAAAAACATAATCACATCGCGCTATCCGGTAATCATGATCAAGCTGTCCTGGGCAATCTGGACATTAAATCCTTCAATCGTGAAGCAAAATTTGCCATCACCTGGACAAAAGAAGCCATCAGCCCGGAAACGGAAAGCTATTTAAAAAACTTACCCTCCAAACAAGTGGAAGGGGATTTTACCCTGGCCCACGCCAGCCCGCGCTATCCGGTATGGGAATATATTTTAGACCCCCTCACTGCCTCAGAAAATTTCAACTGGTTCCAAACCGAATTTTGCCTGGTCGGCCACACCCATGTTCCCGTTATCTTTGAAGAAAGATTAAACGGTTTTCGCAAGGTAAACGTACACCCGCCCCAATATGGTCAAGGACGGGACGCGCTCTACCTGGGACCCGAACGACTCATTATCAACCCCGGTAGCGTTGGACAACCCCGCGACTCTGATCCCCGCGCTGCCTATGCTCTCCTTGACACCGAATCAATGACCTGGTTTTACCAGCGAGTTCCCTACGCGATCCATGAAGTACAAGAGCGCATGGAAAAATTTGGCATGCCTAAGCGATTGGTAAACCGATTAGCCTACGGTATCTAATTTTCCACACCCAGAGCTTCCTACAAATTCTGTAAATGCGGCTTACTTTGATGCCACCCTTCGGAAGGTCGGGAACTTTTTGCCATATCCTTGCGTTTTACTCTCTAGAAGCATAATTTAATCAAACATTCAGGAGAGCATTATCATGACCCGCAAAAAAATATTAATCATTGCAGCAACTTTCTTCTTACTTCTTTTGGTTGCCTGTGGCGGAGCTGCCTATTCAGAAGACTCAGTTTCTTCACTTTCTGAGCCAGCTGCCATGCCTGCACGGGACATGGCAAGCGGTGGGGATATGGACGATTTTGATATGGCTGAAGCAGAAGCCCCTATGGAAGAGATGGCAGGTGAAGAAGGCAGCTTTGGCGTAAGCACGACCAACCAGGGTTCCAACGTCCAGCCATTCCAGGAACGGCTTATCATTCGCACCGCCAACATGAGCCTGGTTGTAGCCAACACCGAAGAAGCGATGGCCACCATCAGCCAGATGGCTGAAGAAAATGGGGGCTGGGTGGTGAACAGCTCGGTCTTCCAGTACAACGAAAATGCCAAGACAGGCAACATCACCATCCGTGTGCCTTCGTCTGGTTTTAACAGCGCCCTGGAAGCGCTGCGCAACATGTCTGTTGAGGTCAGCAACGAAAGCACCTCCGGCCAGGATGTGACGGAAGAGTTTGTCGATGTATCGGCCCGATTGGAAAATCTAGAAGCCACGGCCGAACGCGTGCGCGCCTTCCTGGATGATGCAAAAACGGTGGAAGAGGCCTTGCAAGTGAACCAAGAGCTAAGCCGTCTAGAGAGCGACATTGAAGCCATGAAGGGCCGCCTGCAATATTTGAGCCAATCCGCTTCCTTCTCCACCATCACCGTGGACCTGACGCCAGACATCGTGTCCCAGCCCATCGAGCCAAGCAACTGGCGACCAGCTGTTGTCTTCCGCAACGCTGTAGATTCTCTAGTAGACGCGCTGCAAGATGTGGCTGAGTTTGGTATCTGGTTTGCCGTTTACCTGCTGCCCCTTCTGCTCATCGTGGGCATTCCGCTGTGGCTAGTTGGTCGTTTTATCTGGCGGCGCTGGCGGCGGCGAGGAACAGTTCAAACGGAAACGGCCGTTTCCAGCGAGTAACCTCCACATAAAAGTAAAATCAAGGACTGGCAGTCCTGCCTAGTTGAAGCGTCATTTGCTTGTCCAGGACTGCCAGTCCTCATCAACTTCATAACACCCCATTTTGAATCTTCTCAATCGCTTGCCGCACTGCCCCAGAACAATTTTGAAACTGCTTTGACCCTTGCATCTCAATAGTCCGCGGTCGCGGCAGGGCAATTTCGATGCGCTCAGTAATGGTAGCTGGCTGCCCTCCCATCACCACCACCTCATCAGCCAGCAGCACCGCTTCGGCAATGCTGTGAGTAACCATGAACACCGTAACGGGCAGTGCGGCCCAAATACGCAGCAATTCCTGCCCCATGCGCTCCCGCGTCAGGGCATCCAATGCCCCAAATGGTTCATCCAACAGCAGCAGCGATGGCCGGTGCACCAGCGCTCGCGCCAGGGCAACCCGCTGCGCCATCCCGCCAGACAGCTGTGCTGGATAGCTTTGCTCATTTCCAGCAAGACCCACCAAATTCAACATGTCTCGTACGGCCGTATCCGACTCTGCCAATGAAGCACCCTTGACCTCTAGCGGCAAACACACGTTTTCGTAAGCGGTGCGCCAGGGCATGAGATTTTCCTTTTGAAACATGAGGCCAATCGAAGGCGGTTGGCCGTTGGGCGGGTTGGCGTACTGGATTTGGCCAGAAGACGGCCGTAATAACCCCGCCAATAGTCGGACCAGCGTCGATTTCCCCACGCCCGATGGTCCCACCAACGCCGTAAAGCCACCCGCAGGCAGAGAAAACGACAAGTTAGCCAATACTTTTTGCTTCTCTCCAAAAACGTGGCTGACGTTTTGGACGGTAAGAAAAGGAGAGGGATTCATAGGTGGCAGTGCCCCCCCTCCATAATCCTAACCCTCAGAGGGAGAGGAAACCTGCTCCCGCTCCCTTGTAGGGAGCGGATTGGGGTGAGGGCAAGAATATCTAATTTATTCATTATTGGTCAAAACAAACTCATTGGTGAAAACGGCCGTTAAATCCGGCAGCGGGGCATCTAGCAAACCCGCATCTAACAGCACTTGCTGGGTGTTTTGCCACGATTCCAGGTCCGATAGGCCCAATGTGTCGGCCTGCCACAGCGGCAGCGACGCTGCCAAAACCGCCCGACGGTCATTTTCTAGCCCCTCAACGTAATTTTTACTGATCGCAAAGGCACCGTCAGGGTTAGCCAAGGTATCCGTTAGGCCGCGCAAGGCTGCGCCCACAAATCGTTCCACCATCTCTGGGTTTTCGGCAATCGTCGTCTCATTGGTGATGATGCCGTTGGCCACCATATCAATGTAATCTGACACCTGGATGACGTTAATGGCTTCACCACGTCCGGCGAGCTGCACCGGTTCGTTGTTGGCATAGCCTACCACCGCCTCCGATTGGTCGCCCAACAGGGATTCAATCTGGTTGAAGCCAATATCCTGGCCAGCTACATCATCTGGCTGCAAGCCGCTGGCAGAAAGCAGGCCAAGATAGCCTATGTAGCTCGCACCAAAAAAGCCAGGAAGTCCCACGGAACGGCCGTTTAAATCTGCCGGTGTTTTAATATTGGCCTCTGCTTTGCTCACCACAGCAATGGGAAATTTTTGGAACCATTCCATCACGTAGACCACCGGTATCTCCTGCGAACGGGCCAACAGCACCTGCTCCCCACTAACAATAGCAAACGGAAGCTCATTGGCCCCCACCAACGAGACACCATCTGTCTCAAAACTGTAATCAAATTCCACGGCAAATCCAGCTTCTTCAAAATAACCTTTATCCACAGCCACATAAAACGGCGCAAACTGCGGATCAGCGACATAGCCCATGGGCAACCGAAGCGGCATCAATTCTGTCTCCGCCGGTTCATCTGCCCCACAGGCAGCCAACAGCAACACAATTGCACACATGCTTATGAATATACGAAGTTGCTTTTGCATCATATTGTTCCTTTGTTTTTATTGACTGGCAGCGAGTCGCTTTAACTAGCCACCATTACTAATTCTACTGATTCAATTGCCAGCGGAGCAGCCGCTTTTCCACAATGGTCACAAATCCATACAGGCTTAAGGCAATGGCAGACAGTGTAAACAGAACCACAAATACCAAATCAGTTTTGAACTGGTAGCGGGCAGTGATGAGTAAATAACCAAGCCCTTCCGTTTTTGGCTGGACAAACTCTCCCACCAGCGCACCAATGACGCTAAGCGTCGCCCCCAGCTTGAGCCCGGCCAGGACAATTGGCAAAGCGGCGGGCCATTCCAATTTGCGGAAAGTTTGCCAGCGCGTAGCCTGCAAAGAATCCATCAACTCGTACAGCTCACGCGGCACAGAGCGCAGCCCAGCAATGATGTTGATCAGCACAGGAAAGAAAACAACCAGAACCGCCACCAGCACTCTCGCCCAAAACGTGGAGCGTATCCAAATGGTTAGTAAGGGGGCCACAGCAATCACGGGAATTGCCTGAGAAGCAATCAGATACGGGGAAATCAATCGCTCAGCCAGAGGAGATTTGGCCAGCAAGTAACCCAGCGGCAGCGAAATAAACGCACCGATAAGCAGGCCGGGTATCACTTCGCTGATGGTGATAAGGCTGTGACGCAGGAGACGGCCGTCTGCCAGCACCAGCCCAAACTGCCGGGCCACATCCAGCGGGCCAGGCAAAATAAATTTATCGTAGGCACCCAGCCACACCAGCAGCTGCCACAGCAAAAGCAACAGCACAAAGGAGAGGGAAACCGTCACCGAAACGGGCTGCCGACGCAACCAGCTCATAAAGATCCTCACAAGTTTGTTGGGGCAAGGGAAAATTGCACGCGGGGAGCGGCTGCCAAATAGCAGCTGTCAAACGAAAACGGCCGTTTCCAACCACGCCACAAAAAAAGCCCCACAACAAATGTGGGGCAACAAAAGCATGGCATAACAAACAAAAACGCAGCGCGTCTCGTTTACCTTCTCCCATCCAGACTATACTGTCGGCTCTGGAATCCCACCAGATCAACCTCAATCCGGTAATCAGTGATCGGTATTCAGTAATCAGTTTGGGCTTACTTTTACTGATTACTGATAACTGTTCACTGAATACTGACCTTTGGTTCGCGGGCTTGGCCTGCGCGGGCCTCACCGCCGGTCGGGAATTGAGCGTCAAATTTTGCGCTCGCACCCTGCCCCGAAGGTATTTATTTTCTTGTGGGGTTGATTATACAGAAGCAGGGGGGGGCGTCAATTGTTTCTTGCGGTTTTTGGAGAGGAGGATGAGGAAACGGCCGTTTGCGGACGATACAATTCCGTATTCTATTTCATTATCAGCCCTTAACCAGATTCTGCTCGTTGTTTAAGCCCAGCAGCAAAGGCCTCAAAACTGGCAGTAAGATCGGGTAGGGAACGGCCGAAAATGGGCAGCAGCAAGCCGCTAAAGATTTCCTCCGTATGAAAGGTTGTTTGGCCAGCGCCATCAGGCGTTAACGTGTGGGTCCGCTCCGATTTGAACAAGCCAAACGGCAGGCCACCGGTAAGAACCATCTGTTTACCTGGTTCAAAAGCGGTTACTTTCACGGCAAACGCTTGATCCGGGCTAAATTTGGTAAAAAACTTTACCTTTTCCCCCAAAGCCAGCCGCCCTTCAATGCGCACCATGCCAGGATCCCATTCTGGGTAGCTAGCCGTGTCAACTAAAATATCCCAGACTTTTTGCGGCGGGGCTGCGATCTTTGCTGTTGCCTGGTATCTTTTCATCGCCAAACCCTCCTTTACTTTTGCAGCGCCTGCCGCACATAATCTTGCAGCGCCTCGCGATTAAAATCTGGCGACTTGATGCGCAAGGTACGCGCTTTTTTACCGTCGCCTTCCAGCAAGCCATATTCATCTTGCAATGCAACGCCATCAAAAAAGATCAGCGAGATTTTGCCTTTGCCCACGACAGTTTGAATATGATTTTTAGTCGTACCGTAGACCAGACAATTTTTCCATTTGATGGATTCGTTCAGGTCTGGAGCAGCCTCCAAAATACAGGCGCGAATCCCTAAAAAGAGCGGCGCGATCTCATCGTTGAGGTTGGTGATGTATTCATTAACAATATCGTTTCGGGATGGTTGATAGTTCATAGTGACATATTATCCTACTCATGTGCATGTTCATTGTAAGAAGCGGCCATAAGATTGTCTTGCAAAATAGAGTTGGCCTCAAAATAGGCTAACGGTGAAAGTCCGGTCATCTTCTTGAAGGCGTTATTGAGGTGAGGTTGGTCGTAAAATGAGTCAGCATTGACGTATTCCACAATGCGGGGCATGCCGGTTGCAAAATCGCAAGTCTGCCCCAAGAACTGGTGCACATTTTGAATGGCCCGCAGCTCCTTCTGGCTTATGCCCAAGACAGATTTGTACAGCCTACGCTTATGTCGGGGTGAATACGCTGCCAGCCAATCGGTTTCCGCCAGTGAAGGTTGAAACATGGGTGCGATTATCTTTTTGGTGCGTCGTTTGGCGATGGCAGCAACAATCTGGCTGGCAAAAGCAGCCAGATCAGAAACGGGATTTTCCAGCCATCGTTGTTCTAAATACGAATTAACGGGCATCTGTTTCTGCCAGAACAGTTCGGCAAAGGGCAATGTAAACCGAGCACCATATACGTCGAGCGGCGCTTTTAAGACGAGGTCCAGCCGTTGCGTGTGCAAGGTTTTGAGCGTCTGTCTCGGAAGTGGTACATCGGCCCAGGTCATCTCACCTTTGTGGATGTAGAAAAAGTCAAAAAAAAGTTCGGGGATAAAAATATCGGAAACGGCCGTTACCTGCCCCACATCAATTGACATCCGCCAGCAAAATAACAGCTCTGGCAACGCTTCCTCTTTTCTAATCTGAAACGAGATTTTCATGCCACTAAAGTTATGTTAGCCTTTTCCCATCTCTACCGGATCTATGTTATACTGACGGGCGCAAAGTAGCAGATATTTATTTAAGGAGTCAATTCTAATGGCCAAAGTAAGAAAACGGCGTCAGCCCAAGAAGAAGCCACCACAGATTTCAGAGAAAAACCGAATTTACAATCGCAAACGCACCTTTGCCGAGAAGTTCTTGCTGGTGATGGGTATTCTCATCGTTCTCAGCATGGTTTTGACCCTGGTTATTTCCCGAAATGGTTTCTAATGTTTTCGAGTAGTAACCGTATCGCACCTTATCCCCGGCACTGCCTGGCGCAGTCTGCCGGGGTGACAGGCAGCGGCCACAATTAATCTAGATAAGGCTTACAGCGTTACCTCCTCACAAATAGCATCGGCCTCAATTTCTACTAACATTTCTGGTTCCAGTAATGAGTTTACTTCTACCAGCGTTGCCGCTGGGCGAATTTGCCCAAACCGTTCGCCATGCGCTCTTGCGACCTCATCCCAATCGGTCACATCCGTAACGAAGATACGGGTCCGCACAACATCCGTTAGTTCTGCCCCTGCATTTTGCAACGCTTGCTCAATTTTGTTCAGGATGAATACCGTTTGGGCATAGGGATCATCAGCACCAACGAGATCGCCATCGCCATTTACGGCCGTTGTCCCCGCCACATGCACGTAAGGCCCCACACGCACCGCTCGCGAATAACCCACGATTGATTCCCAGGGGGTACCGCTTGAAATGTTCATTCGTTTCACATGATTCTCCTTATTCAGATGACTCTATTTGCAAATAGAGGTTGGTAATTCTTTTGTGTGTGGGAACTTGCTCTAAAAAGGCAACGGCCGTTTCAGGATTATGAAAATTGTCAGCCCAATTTTGTAACTTATTGTACGCTTGACGCAAGATTGTCACCGCACGTGGATCGCGAATCGCTTCAAAAACATCAAAGCAAAACATATGCACACGAAAAGGATCTAGCAAACCCTCTAAACTATTCTGCTCCAAAAACGGGAAAACGTTTTCAACAAGCGCAACAGCCCTACTTACATCATTGTCTAAGAGCTTTGCTTTTGCTAATCCCGCCCTACATTCCATGGCCATGTCCTCTTGCTTCAATTCCTCAAAAATCCTGATGCCACCCTCATAAGCTTCTGCAGCCTCGATATAACGTCCCAAGCCAAGCTGCGCGTGACCTAAACGCATAAATGCAATACCTTCAGTCGGAAAATAGTCCAGCATTTGAGCAATTGTTAATGCATCCAAACAATATTTTTCCGAAATCTCAAATGTTTGCTGAATATAATGCAACTCGCCTAAATTGCAGAGTGCCAAACTCTCGCCCCAGCGTTCCCCTGTCTCACGCATGACGTGCACCGATTGTTCAAAGAAATTCTTAGCCCCTACAAAATCAAATTGGCGACAAGCGACCATTCCTAAATTATTGAACATCCCCCCTTCCGAACGACGGTCGCCTAGCCGTTGGTATAGTTGCAATGCCTGCTCACAATATGCCTTGGCCTGGTCCAAATGACCCTGAAAAATAGCCACACCACCAAACCAGCGCAAACTATCTGCCTCTATTTTGATTAAGTCAGAATCCGTTGCGAGCGTTCTAGCCTGTTCCAAATACGGCTTCGCCTCTTCAAACTCATTTAAACGGAAATGAGCTTGTCCAAGGTTGAGTAAGCCATTTGCCTCAATGCCAGGCATTGATAGTTGCTGACCTATTTCAACAATCTTCTGTGCAACTTCAATTGCCTCCGAAAATTTATTTGTTAGCAGGAAAAAGTTTACCTGCCGCAACATTACCTGCGCCTCGCGAGCGTGGTCTTCAAATTTATCTACAATATTTATTAGCTGTGCCAAGTCCTTTTCTTGATCTGCACGATTCCCCTGAACATTGTACACTGCTTCACGGGCCAGTAGGAGCGTGTAACGAAGGACAAAATTGTCTTCTGAACACAACTCCAAAGCTCGACTAAAAAAGATGATGGCTTCTTTATTGGCAAATTGAGCGGCAGCCTTTTCGCCAGCATGTCTAAGATAATTTATTGCTTTATATATCTTCCCAGCATGCAACAAATGCTCTGCAATCAAACCCGTAAACTCATTGAGCCGCTCAGCACTATGCTCTATCAGCCATTGTGCCACAAGGTAATGATAATGTTGTCGGGCATTCTTCAGGATAGTTTGATAGGTCGCATCCCGCAAAATAGCATGTTTAAAGATATATTCTTCGGCGTCGCTAATAGTTGAATTTTCTCGACGGAAAATAAATTCTCGGGTGCGCAACATATTCAAAGAACTCTTAAGCTCTGCGAAGCCAGCTTGATCTTCCCTCATGTT
The DNA here is from genome assembly GCA_050292445.1 of Promineifilaceae bacterium (SeqCode). Classification (GTDB taxonomy): domain Bacteria; phylum Chloroflexota; class Anaerolineae; order Promineifilales; family Promineifilaceae; genus Leptofilum. Next base: position 16,334 of record JBNKLQ010000019.1, read on the forward strand.
GTGAATAGCGCCATCCCAAAAAACACGCCCGACGATTGATGCCCTTTGCAAATCTCCTCTAAACTTTGGTTCTAGACTGTCTAAACGCGCTTGAACAATCCCGATTAAGGTTGTGGGAATGCTTAATTCATTTAACCTCGTAAGCTCAACTTCCCACGTTTCATCTGCTGGCAAAATAACTTCATCTTCAATAAGCATTTTTACCAACTCTTCAATGTATAATGGATTCCCTTCACCTCTCTCAACTATAATTCTTCTGAGCTCCTTTGGAATGGCGTTAACTTTATTCAAAACCTCTTTTACCAATCGGCTACTTTCGCGTTTGGATAGGGGGCTAAGGGTTCGAATCGTGTGAGAGGCTTGTCCCTCACCCCAATGCGGACGATTTTGAAAGAGACTGGGACGGGCAGCCATTAAGAACAGTAACTGGCAATCAGTTGTTGCCAACGCTAGTTGAGACAAAAAATCAAGCGAACTGTCATCGGCCCAGTGAATATCTTCTAGCACAATAAGTGTCGGTAGCTCTTGTGCAGTCTGTTTGAAATAGTTAGTCAAATATTCCTGTGCTCTATCGCGCAACTGGCGGGCATCGCCAAGCTCTTGAAATAGTTGTTCAGATAGCGGGGTGTTCCCAGTTGGTGTTCTCACCGAACTTCCATCTGAAGTAATCCCCTGAAGATAGGGACTATTGCCAAAATCAAAGCCTAGCAACTGGCCAATGAAATGAGCCTGCATCTGGCTGGATTGACCAGGCCCCAGACGATTTATAACACCCGTTTCAAATTTTTGGCGTACTGTGGCTACCGGATCGCTATCTTTTATTTGGAAGCGAAAACTAAACAGGTCGCGGATAAGTGCATAAGGGAGATTTTGCACTTCCTGGTTGCCGCGACCCTTAAAAAAGAATATCTCCTCGGGCTGCAAATCTACCCAATCACTAAATTCTGCCAGCAAACGTGACTTGCCCACACCGGCATCACCAACAACGGTTACAATTTGCTGTTCTTGCTCTTCAACTACCAGATAAAAAGCATCCTGGAGGGCATTAAATTCAGCTTCTCGGCCCACCATGTTGGTTTCTATCCCCTCTATGCCCCGCTGAAGCATACGGAAGGTACGAGCCTTGGCTCGATGGACTAAATAAGTTTTAAGGGGTTTGGCAACACTGGGTAAACTTATTGTATCAAAAAGCTCCGTATCAAAAATGCCGCGAATATGGCGATAGGTATCGTGGGTGATTAGAATTCGGCCGTTTGGTGTGATCCGATTAATAGCTAAGGCAAGGTTCACAGTGGGGCCAGCGAGCATTTTGGCAATATCCTGGCTATTACTTACAGTTGCCAAACCAGTATGAATTGTAAGCTGCACAGAAAAGTCTTTCAGGCCCCACTGTTGTTCGAGCTGATTGGCATATTTTTGGATAGCTTCTAATATGGCCAGGCTTGCATGGACGGCCCGTTCAGCATCATTTTCACGAGAGAGAGGAACGCCAAAAACGGCCGTTAACCCATTCCCCGTATAATGCATTGCCACACCACCAAACTGACGCACGATCGTGTCGATCTGACTTAATCCATTTTGCATAATAGCGGCCACATCTTCGGCATCCAGATTCTGGCCAATTCCAATAGCATTATTAATATGTATCAACACAATTGTTACAAGCTTGCGCTGTGGTGGATTGTCTAACTGTCCCTCTAACTCCTCCAATTTCCTGCGCAGTGGGGCAACGCCAGCTTCTACGACATCGTCTCCTAACATGCTTCTTTGTGCTTCCAAGGCGGCAATGGCCTGTTGGAGTTTTTCTGCTTCACTACCTTCCGAACCAGGCCTAGAAACAACCTTCTGACTCCTGTGTTCGATTGTTTGTAATGATCCTTCTGCTAAATCATGGAGCATTGCCTCAATGGTCTGGTAGCGTTCAGCTGGCCGTTTAGCCATTGCCTGCAAAATAATCTTCTCTATCCAAAGGGGCACGGCTGGGTTTATAGCCGTGGGATAGGGAGGCTGTTCACCTATGTGCTGCATCATGAATCCCATAGGGGTATCCATGACAAAGGGTAATTGACCAACAACCATTTCATAGAGCATCACACCAAGGGCATAAATATCAATCCGGTGATCACCCGTTTCCCCTTGGCATTGCTCAGGCGACATATAAGCCGGGGTACCCATCAAGCTTCCGCTAGCGGTTTGGTTAGGATTTGAAAGGATTTTAACTAAACCGAAATCTGTTAATACCACACGGCCATCTTGGGCAATCATCACATTGCCTGGCTTTACATCGCGATGCACAATATTGCGTTTGTGGGCATAGGCTAACGCCTTACACACCTCACGAAAAATATGTAAGCATTCTTCCAGAGCTAAGTGTGTATTCTCAACAGACTGGCCAGAGAGCATCTCTTTTAGAGAATGGCCCTCGATAAACTCCATGACCATATACAAACGATTATCAAATTGATCAAAATCAAATACTTGAACAATGTTGGGGTTATGTAGTTGAGCAATACTTTGTGCTTCGCGCTGGAATCGTTTCAGATGATCATCACGTTGGGCCAGGAAGCTATGTAACAACTTTAAGGCTACAAAGCGATCCAGACTTGGTTGTCGGGCTTTGTAAACATCTGCCATGCCACCACTACCTGCGTGAGCCACAATTTCGTATTTGCCTATGTGAGTTCCAACCATCATGCCTTTTTCTCAGTAAATATCGGATGTCAACGCGGCATTGCGAACTGCACACTTACTATAACAAAATTGTTAGATTGATGAAATAGGGCTGGGCAGACAAAAAAGAGAATAATCGTGGAAAAAGCATAACGCCCCCTGGCCAGCGAATTGCCAGGGGGCGTTAGCTAATGGAAAGAGCAGAAAAAGCTATCGCTTAATCATCGTCATCATGATCGTCGTCATGGTCACCACCTTGACCGCAGGGACCCAGCGTATCGCCATGCCCCAGATGGCCGTTTAGGCCAGATTCAGAGATAGTGAGCGTATTCCTATCTTTGTGGCAAATCGTTACTCGATTGCCGCTACTACCGTCAGCGTTATCCCCATCGTCGCCATCATTACCTGGACCAGGCGTTGTATCAATCATCACCTGAATCACGATGATATTGATGACCACTATCGTATCATCATCCCCCAGGCAGATGTTGATGGCAATGGTGCTGTTGGGCACCAGGTTGCCGTCCACCTGAACATCATCATCCAGCGTGATGTTTGGCCAATTAGCCAGCGTGATTTGAGAGCCATTAATGGTGGTGATACGGGTATGAATTGTGAAGCAGCCGCTTGTGGGAGGCAGCAACGGCCGTATCCACACAATCTCCCAACCGCCATCTTCGGCCAGCCGAGCTGCCACCTGCACCAGACTGCCTTCCATGATGTCGTCAGCAATGTCTGATTCATCCGTGGCCATTAGCATGATGCCATTAACCAGCCACGGGTCGATGCTTTCTACCTCGCCGGTAAAGTAGATGATGGTCTCGTCCGTTGGCTGGTTATCCAGCAGCTTGATTTCTTCGGCTAGCCAGGTGCCATCGGCCAAAATGACGCCTTCTACTTTGACCAGACTGCCGGGCTCAACGGCCGTATCAATCTCTGTCCATTCATCTGTTGCCAGGGAAATACCAGCCACCACCCAGGGATCTGTAGTTTCTACTAGCCCAGTAAACTCAAATTTAGCGGAGTCATCATCGTCATCATCCTCTACAGCTTTGATTTCATGGGCCAGCCAGACGCCATCCGGCGTGATTTGCCCTTCCACTTTAACCACATCACCAACGGCGGGGTCATCCTTGATTTCGGTATCAGCATCTACCGCCACCGCAATCCCGGAAATCGACCAGCTTTCAGCACCGATAGTTTGCACCACGCCCGTAAATTCAAACGGGGAGTCTGCTTCGTCCTGCTTGTGAATCCGCCGGGCCAGCAGGCTGCCATCTTCCAGAATGATGCCGGTTACTCGCACCCAATCATTCAACGCAATGTCAGGATCAACGGCCGTTTCTTCATCCAACAAGATAACCAGATCCCCCAACAGCCACTGCTCGGCACCCATTTCGGTGACAACGGCCGTGAGGGTGAACACATCTTGCGGCACCTCACGCACCAGCACAATCTGGTCCGCCACCTTGGTGCCATCATCCAGCAAATGCCCCTGCACCGTCACCCAGTCGCCCAACTGCGGATTGCCCACGATAACCGTTTGCTCATCGGTGGCAAACGTTTGGCCACCGATAGTCCAGCTTTCGCCCATTTCCGTGACTTCGCCTTCACCGCTCACCTGAAAAACAGGCTCGGCAGGCGGTTCATCCGCCAAAATGGTGCTAAGCTGACCAGCCATCACCGACACGGTGACGTTGATGCTCGTCACATCGACACGACCTTCCAGCACGGTGTAGCGGCTGGTGAGATCGGGCAAAACAGAAACCTCGAAAACTGTCCCACGAGCAATCCCTGTACCAGAAGGCGATTGCACCTCATAGCGAGAGCCACCATCGTGGCGGAAGGCAACCTCATGGGTGCTGTCGCCGCGCCATTGCGTCATGACAACGGTACGGAACCCTTCTTCTGGCCGCAGGGCGTTGAGTGTGTCAATAGAGATTTCGCTGTCTGGCCCAAGTTTGGCCACGCTGCCATCAAAAAAGGTGAGGCTGGCTTTGGACAAGGCCCCCGTTCGCACCCGGGTTCCAGCAGACAAACTGCTTAGTGAACTCACCTGCTCCCAGTTGCCGTCCGGCTTTTGCATGGAAACCACCCCTTGCAGATCGCCTAAAACGGCCGTTTGCGGACCAGTTTGCAAAGGAAACACCACGTTGGGCAAGAAAAGGTCATAGGCCTGATCATCATCAGGCACGGCGGCAACTTCAGTCCCTTCATTTGTATCCACTTCCCCACTGGCCACAGGCGGTGCCTCGTCTGCTGGCGAATCAGCCACCTCTTCATCCCGGCCAAACAAGCGATCTATCAGGGAACTCCCAGTGGATTCACTTTCCTGAACTGGACGATCTTCATTTTGCTCCAGCACCGTAGCACTGTTGTCTGTGCCACGCTCAAACCAGCCGTAGGCAAAGCCAAAAATGACCAGCAACATGGCAGCAAAAGCGGTCGCGCCCACAGCCACCGCTTGATGGCTGCGTAACCACGACACAAAAGCGGCAAAAGCAGCAACCTTACCTTCACCTGGCTGGTTCGCCTCATGTGAAGATGACATTTGCGCTTGTGCCGCTCGCAAAACGGCCGCTCTGTGGTGGACAACGGCCGTTTCATCCGGTTCCGGCAAGGTGATTTCTTTTAATTCGGCGGCGAGGTTAAGGGTAACGGCCGTCTCTTCTGGCAAATCCGCCCCAGCGGTGGTCAACGGCTCCCCAGCCTCCAGTCGCGCCAATCGTTCCTGTAATAGTTCGTCTTGTTCGTTCATTGTGTGCATCCTATCTCAAACCAATAAGGTCATAATTCAACTTGTGCCAACGAGGCCCGCATCGTTTTCAGGCCCCGATGCTGCATTGCTTTCACGGCCGAGAGCGTGCGTTCCATGACATCGGCCGTTTCTTGCAGCGACAGGCCTACCAAAAAGCGCAAAATGATTACCTGTCGCTGGTCTGGCACCAATGTTTCCAACGTCGCGTGCAGTGTGTCGCGGGTCATCTGCTGCTCCACCTGCCGCACCGGACTTTGCTCCGGCTGCACCACGGTGGAAGCCTGTTCCAGCGAAGCCAGCTCCTTACCATTGCCTACGCGAAAATGGTCCATCGTTAAGTTGTAGGCAATGCGAAACAGCCAGGCGCGAAATGGCACCCCGGTCGGCTTGAATCCAGGCAAGTGATGCACCATGCGGGTAAACAGCTCACCGGCCAGATCTTCAGCCTGCTGGCGCTGCCCCACGCGGGCATAGAAATAATAGAACATCGAACGATAATGTTTATCGAACAGCTCTCCCACTGCTTCTATGTCGCCGGATTGTGCCTGGGTAACCAGTTTTAAGTCGTCTTCCAACTTGTCTCTATCCATAGATTTTTTAGGGTTGTTGATCAACATCTCTACTAAGGGTAACGACAAACGTCCCAAAAAGATGCAAATTAATGTAAATGAGGTTGGATTTAAGTGAAACAGCAGCGTTAGAGCTGAACATCGGAGCGCGACCAGGCTTTGGGGAAGTGGCTCTCGATTTGGTTAGATTTGGCATGGAAAACACCCAGTCCCAGCGGGTAACCACGATAGCAAACGACCACATGGCCAGTGGTGGTACAGGCAATGGTTTGAGCTTTGGTCGGGGTAATCGTTTGGCGTTGAAGGTATGCTTTGGTCTGTTCTGTGGTTAGCTCAACGCGGTTGCGGGTCGCCTGTTGACCCAGCAGCATCGTGGCGGCCGTTGTCATTTTGGGGTAACGGCTGCCCGCGCGAATGAAGAAGAGTCCAGGTGAATCCAGCCGAGGTTTGGTGGGCAGCTGCTGGCCACGACTCACCAAGTACACCCCCCGCTTGCTCCAGCGCACAATGTCGAAATCAGTAAACACGGCCGTTTCCAACCCAAACCGCTCCGTCACAGTTCCTAACCACGGCTCCGTCTCGATCATTTTTTCAATGTTGAGACGCGGAGACCCCTCATCTTCCCTCTGCGCGCTTTGCGTCTCTGCGGTTCTTTCTATCACGGCCACAAAGAACCCACCCGTATCGTTTTGTTGCGGCCAGATACGGCTGGCATGGCGCAGGTCAGGGTGCAATGTTTGGCCCTGCCATTCGGTTAGGCCTGGTGAGGCGACCAACCCAGGCACGCTGCTGGAACATACACGGAGCAAGTCCCCCGATTCGCGCAGGATGGTGTTGATGACCAGCTCATTCTCTTCCGGGGCAAAGGTGCAGGTGGCGTAAACGATGCGCCCGCCGGGGCGGCAAAGCTGCACGGCCTTACGCAGCAGCGCGGTTTGAATCCGGGCTATCTTGTGTGACGCCCCCACTGAGGAGCGTTCCAGTATGTTGGGGTCCTTGCGGCAGGTCCCTTCGCAGGAGCAAGGCACATCGACCATAATTTTGTCAAACAGCCCCATCTCAGCCGGTAGATTGCCGCCGTCGCGCGTCATCGTGGTGACGTTGGCCAGCCCAATGCGGTTGAGGGCATGGCGGGCAGCACGCATACGGCCGTTACTCCGATCATTGGCGATGAGCGTGCCCTGGTTCTGCATCATCCCCCCCATTTGAGCCGTTTTGTTACCGGGGGCGGCGCACATGTCCAGCACTCGCTCCCCCGGCTGCGGATCAAGCAGCAGCGCAGGCAGCAGGGCAGCTTCTTCCTGCACCTGGTACAGCCCCGCCAGATATTCCCAGCGCAAGCCGGGCATCACGGCATCGGGCAAACGGAAGGCGCCTGGATACCAGGGAATTGGCATGAGGTCTACACCACCCTCGGCCATCAAGTTTTGTAATTTGTCTGGCGTGATTTTTAGGGGATTGGCCCAGATGGTGGTGGGTAACGGCCGTTTCACCGCCGCCACAAAATCATCCCAATCTTCAATTACATCCCGATACCGCTCAAAATAATCTGTCATAAAGTTGCCATGTGCGTATGTTGTGTCAAAATAAAGTAACGAACGGGTAATTGAGCAATTACGTCATTACCCAGTTACTCAATTACACTTCCCAGGAGACCAAAATGGACCTTGCACCCGTTGATAAATTATTAACCACCACCCGCTCCGTGCGCAAACGGCTCGATTTAGATCGTCCCGTCCCACCCGAAGTCATCGAGGAATGTTTGGAGATTGCAATTCAAGCACCTACCGGCAGCAATTCGCAAGGCTGGCACTTTATGGTTGTAACCGATGCCGAGAAAAGGGCACAAATTGGCGAACTGTACAAGCAGTCATTTTTCATTTATGCCCGCTCCAGCCAGGAGCAAATGGAAAGCAAGGGCAGTCGGGACCATGATCCGGAACAACAAAACCGTGTGGTGAAATCGGCCGTGCATCTAGCCCAAAATATGCACAAAGTGCCGGTGCTGGTCATTCCCTGTATTGAGGGCCGGGTGGAAACATTAGGGCCAATGGAACAGTCCGGCCTGTACGGCTCAATCTTGCCCGCAGCCTGGTCTTTTATGTTGGCATTACGAGCGCGGGGGCTGGGCACATCCTGGACCACTTTACATTTGCGCTACGAGAATGAAATTGCAGAGATTTTAGACATCCCCAAACAGATTACCCAGGCAGCACTGCTGCCGGTAGCTTACTACACAGGCGAAGATTTCAAACCCGCCAAACGGGTTCCCGCAGTTGAGGTGACTTCTTGGGAAAGCTGGGGGAGTAAGCGGTAAGTAAGTTAAGAATTTCCCCGGAAACTGTCAGCCAGGTTGTCTGCTCACCAAAAAGTTTCCGGGGAAATATATGACAATGCTGAAGTTACTCTAGCGAATCGAGAAAACGACTAATCCCGCCTTCATCCCAGTCATCCTGGTTACCGAAAATCATCAACATGCCAGGGCTGCCACTTTTTGTTTCAAAAACCCCGATAATTTGCCGTACGTTATTCCCCTGACCATCGGTTCCTTCATAGGTTCCCAATGTGGTCTCAGACCCATTGATGGTCACATCTTCACTGCCGACAAATTCCAGACTCACATTTTGGCTTCCGGTGCGGTTGGCAAAGGCATCCCGCATTTGCTGCTGCATCTGCTCTTCATCTCCAGCTAGTGATGCAGGAAATTCCGCCAGCATAATCATTGTTTGATCATCTCGCCCGGAAATGAAGGCCATGCGAAAGCCCAAAAAGTTCATTGCGCCCTGCTCTTCAAATCCAGATGGCAGATCATAATCAACGATAGATTCAGCCACTTCGGCCGCCTCAGCGGGATCCTCAATACCTTCAGCAAAATTCTGGAACATGCGCGGCAGCACCAAGGCAGCCACGATGGCAATCAGGCAACAAACACCTAAAATGCCACCAATAATGCCAACAACAATTTTTGTATTCCGACTCATTGAAAATCCTCCATTAAGGAACAAATGACAAACGGCCGTACCGCACCATTATGTAATTTAATCAACTATATTCATTAACCATTCGGTATTAAAGACCGAACCCATCATTTTTGTCAACTTGCGGCTATATTTGTTTGGTTCCTGGAAAAGCGACCTCTCATTAACGGCCGTTGTGAAAATTGACGCAGGTATTTATAATTAGGTATAATTCGTTCAAAATATTTTGAAAGTTATATTTTTTCACGATTGGCACACTGCAAAAATTGCTGGATAATCATTCAAATTTTGGCAGGCTCGCCAGTCAAAAAGATAAAGTAGCAAGGAAAATTGTGAATATCCTACCAAAAACTCAAACACATTTGCCTAACTCACTTCCCGGCGCAACAACCAAACCTGTGAACATTACGTCGCAATTTGCCGTGGGTAGCAGCAATGTGGTGTTGATGGCTGGTCCCTGCTCCGTAGAAAGCTATGCCCAAACGCGCGCTGCGGCCGAAGCAGTAGCCCGCGTGGGAGGCCACGTGCTGCGGGGTGGAGCCTTTAAGCCACGCACCTCCCCGGACAGCTTCCAGGGATTAGGCCAGGAAGGGCTGGAAATTCTGCGTGACGTAGCCGATGAGTTTGGCCTGCTAGTCATCACTGAGGCGTTGGCGGTGGAGCATGTACCGCTGGTAGCGCGTTATGCCGACATTATCCAGCTGGGCAGCCGCAACATGCAGCATTATCCGCTGCTGTGGGCCGTTGGTGAATTAGAGAAGCCTGTACTGCTAAAGCGCGGCTTTATGTCAACTATTGACGAGTGGCTAAAAGCGGCGGAACACATTAGCAGCCGAGGCAACACAAACATCATGCTGTGTGAACGAGGCATCCGCACATTCGAGACAGCGACTCGCAATACGCTGGACACCAATGCCATCGCCCTGGCCAAACAGCTCTGCCCCTACCCCGTCATTGCCGATCCCAGCCATGCCACCGGCCGGGCTGACCTGGTTTTGCCCGCCGCTCGTGCCGCCATCGCCGCCGGAGCCGATGGCCTGCTGGTAGAATTTCATCCCGATCCGGCCAACGCCCTTTCTGATGGCCAGCAATCGCTACCGCTGACGGCCCTGCCCCATTTTGTTAATGAGGTAGGGAAGATTACGGCCGTATTTGGTCGAAAGTTTATCTAAAAATCAACGTGCCATGTTGAGGCTAAATGTTCGATTTTCTTTTCAGCCTGGGCTACGCTGGGCTGTTTATCATCAGCTTTCTCTCAGCTTCACTAGTGCCTTTGGCCTCTGAGTTTTTTGTAGTGGGCATGCCACCGCTAGGGTACAATGTCTGGCTAGTCATCTTGGTAGCCACCTTAGGCAGCTACAGTGGTTCTTTGCTCAACTACATGGTTGGCAAAAAAGGTACCGATTTCGTCCTGGGGCGTTACGTCAAGATTAACCCCAAAACCTGGGCAAGAGCGGAACGATTTTACAAGCGGTGGGGACCGGTAGCCCTCTTTTTTTCCTGGGTTCCCTTTATTGGCGATCCGTTAACGGCCGTTGCTGGTGCCCTCAACATGCATTTAGGTATCTTCAGCTTTTGGGTATTGTTTGGCAAAACGTTGCGCTATTTGGTACTGCTCGGCATCGCTTCCCGCTTCCTGGATATGTTTTAACCAGGATCACTGGTACCTACCAAAACCTCCAATTGACAGAAAACTGCTAGAATTGGAGCGTCGGCCTGAATTATAATTCCGACAAACAATTTCTATATCTGAATAATTTCAAATGAGGCGACACTGGCTACGCTGAGTCTTAAAAAGGAATCAGCAGATTTTACAGATTAAGCAGACTTCCCTCTATTTTCTCTGTGGCTCTCTGTATCTACTCTGCGCAACTCTGTGTCCCTCTTATTTCAAAAGGAGCAATCTTGTGAAATTCATCGATCTGACCATTCCCCTTGGTATTGGTACCCCGCCCTGGCCCACTTATGAACCTCTTCAGGTGAAATATTTTAAGCGCCTGGCCCCCAACGGAGCCAATGGACAAGTTGTTACCCATAGTAACCATATTGGCACCCACTTGGACGGCGAAATTCACTTTTACACCCCTGGCAAAGACATCGCCTCGCTGGATTTTGATTTTCTCGCTGGCGAAGCAGCCATCGTTGACCTCAGCGACATCTGCGGCGATTACGATGTGTACACGCCAGCCATGATCGAGGAGCGTGTCGAGGTGCGCGAAGGGGACATCCTCATCATCCACACCGGCTACCACCACTTTGGCTGGGACCAGCCGTACGGCAACGAGGTACGCTACATGGTGATGCATCCCGGCCCAGATGCGCGGTTTGCTGAGTGGTGCATCGACAAAAAGATTAAGTGGATTGGTGTAGATTGCGGCAGCGCGGATCATCCGATGAACACCAAAATCCGCGACTGGATGCCAGCCCAGGCGGAAGATGCCGATGCTCATTTCCAGGCAAAGTATGGCAAACCGCTGGCCGAATACTTTACCAAAGATATGTACCAGATGATGCATTTGTGGATGTTTGACAAGGGCATCATCCATGCCGAGTGTGTGGGGGGCGACATTGATCTGCTGGTCAACCGGAGGGTGCAGGTGGGCTGCTTCCCCTGGCGATTTGTTGATGGTGAAGCCAGCATCGCCCGCATTGTGGCCATGGTGGACGACGACGAATACGAAGAACTTATGGCCAAGAAGGCGGCCATGCCCAAAACCAAATTTGGCGACTGCTACGACCCCGTTCATGTGGAACGGCTAGGCGGTCGCGGCTCGGTTTATTAACCTAAGTTCGGCGTTTACAAAACCTGACAGGTCCAGACCATCACTTAATCAGAAATGATATTTTGTGGGCAAAATCCGGTGAGTTTTGCGCAAATTTTGGGGACCTGTCAGGCTTCACGTATCACATTTCAACCTAGACTCCACAAAATCCGAAAGACCCTGCGCTCTTTTAGATATTGACACCATACCTTTTAGTATGGTACAGTCTGGCGCAACAAAACATACTAAAAGGTATGGAATATCAATGGCAAGAAAAACGAAACGAGATTGGTTTAGGGTCAGTGCCCAAATTCTAGGCAAAGACGGACCCCAAGGGTTAACGATTGACGCGTTATGTCAACAATTGAAGATGACGAAGGGTTCTTTTTACCATCATTTTGGCAGCTATGATGGATTTAAGCAGCAATTCCTGGCGTTTTACGAGCAAGAAGGCACGTTAGACATTATTTCACAGCTGGCTAATCTACCTACGCCAAAAGAAAAGTTACACGGGCTGCTAGGCAAGGTAGTCAATTTTTCCACGAACCTGGCGCAAAATTCAGAGGTGGCGATGCGGGCCTGGGCCTTGCAGGATACGGCCGTTCGCCAAGTTCAATCCCGCGTAGACGGCCGTCGCCGCGAATATGTAGAGCAGTTGTGTCAAGCCATTACCGGGGACGCTGTGCAAGCCAAAACGATTGCCAATCTCCTTTATGCAGTGCTGGTGGGCAGTGAGCAAATGCAGCCCCCCATCGTTGGTGAGGAGTTACGGCAGTTATTTATTGAATGTTCGCGTTTCTACAATCTGGATTAATAGAGCGACAAAAAATATCAATCACGCAAGAAACCCATTTTGGTACGACGCACTTCTTCCAGAGAAGTCCGCAAGGCCAAACGTGTTAAAAAGAGCGTCGCACCTCTGGGATGAATGGCTGCCAACAAGGAAGATAAAAAGAATGAAGCAATTAAGGAAAATAGTGGTTCGTCGTTTTTTGGATTCATATAAGCAACGCAAATTGCAGAATGCAAATGCAACTTTAGCACACAGCTTGACAGCAACGCGCACGCTGTTAAATCATGCCAAATATTGTTTTCTTATCACGCAGGGGAAAGATGGCTATTGTTCTACGCGGCTTGTTCAACCAATCGTTGATTTGGATGAGATAGTTATTTGGTTTGGCACCCATCCTGGATTGAGAAAGGTAGATGAAATCAAGCAAAATTCTCATGTGACTCTGGCGTTTGAAAACACACGGGAAGATTCTAGTCTGATACTTTACGGTAAGGCCGAAATTGATACAACCCTTGCCAATCGTAAACGATATTGGAAATATGAATGGCGTTTATTTTTCCCCAATGGTCCCCTAAGCGATGATTATGTTGTCATCAGGTTTGAGCCAACCAAAATTGAGCTGATGAACTTTAAAAGAAACATTGTGCAGGAACCGTTTGGCCTAAGCCCCGTTGTTCTGCAAAAAAGGCACGACCAGTGGCAGATTGCCAAAGGAACTTACTTGTGAGTAAAAACCCGCTTTTTACGGCCGTTCCCACCCTCTCCCAACTCATGGAAACCGCCAATCATATTGACATAAAAACAATAAGCGGGGACGTGTCGCTACGAGAATTCATTGCAGGTATGCTAACCTATTCGCCCATGTGGTTAAAATTTTTGTACGGCGTGCGCTGGTTTTTTGTGCGGCTGCTGGGGATGAAGCAGGAAGGGGTGCCACAAGGCCCAAAGATGCGGCCAGAGCATGTCTCTTTTGTGGCTGGCAAACCGGCTCTCTTTTTTACTGTACAAATGGCAAAAGAGGATGCTTACTGGTTTGCGGCTGCTACCGAATCGCATCTCACAGCCCATTTGGGTGTAATCATAGAGCCAGGCCAGCCCAATCGCTTTCATGTGTTGACAATTGTGCATTACAACCGTTGGACGGGGCCAGTCTACTTTAATGTGATACGGCCGTTTCACCACCTCGTCGTCAGGCAAATGATGAAAGCGGGGGTCAGGGGGCAGTTAACTTTGCAAAAATATTAGGATCTCGTCAGCAACCGCCTTGTTCACCCTCTTGATTCCAGCTAAACTTTCAACATTCATCCCCCTCCACCAACTTGCCTTGACAAGGCATTAATTATTAAGGCAAAATGAACTAAGTAAGCGGCCAGCAATAACTTCCCTTTGAGTTGGCCGCTTACTGCTAAACCGTCCGTACAATTCCACAGCGCATGTATGCACCCTTATTCTGCGAACGGTCACTAAGATAAAAGGCTTCCAGATCGCACAATTCTAAAAGAATTGGCCTGCTTAACAATTCGGAATACGTCTCACCACTTATTTAACCAGTATTGTTGAAACAGCACCTTGTGTTTCACAGCCTGTTTCTTTATGGCAACATTCGGTCGATCATCCATGAGTGTAGAAAAAGCAAAAAAATTAATCCACCTGGCCAGAGATAAACAAGACCTTGGGGTTCATGAACAAGCTGCCATACTGTTTGAGCAAGCGATTACGGCACTGGCGCGCCAAAATCCAACGCCCCACAAATATCTGGCGATTGCCTTAAATGATCTTGGTCTCCTGCAAAATAGTCTTGGTTCATATACTGAAGCCCTAACAACTTTTTCCAGCGCATTGCAACATCAAGAACTGATCTTTGCCCAAAATCACCCTGAAATAGCCGCGACCCAAAATAATTTGGGACTGGCTTATAAGCGTTTAAAAAATTTCGCTAAAGCTGAAGAGCATTACAAAATAGCTGCCGACATTTACCAGGCAAGCGGCAACAATACAGCAGAAGCAGCCTTTAATCTTGGTAATCTTGGCCTGGTTTACGAGGCTCTAGGCCAGAACCCGAAAGCTTACATTTATCTCACAAATTCTCTGCGTTTAGGGCGGCAAATATTAGGGGATGTTCATCCTCAATTAGCTGTAACCCTCTATAATTTGGCGGCCTTGTGCACGGCTAAATGGCATGATTCCGATTGCTCACCTTTAGATTTGATGAAAGAGGCAAATGCCGTTGATGATCTGGTAATCGATCAAGTTTTTTCTCGCAGCTCAGAAACAGAACGCCTGCGCTTTTTGGGAACGCGGTTTCCTCATTACCATATTTTTCTCTCTTTTACCCTTCACCAAATGCACAATGGAAACTCGGCACCAATTCAGGAAGCGTATGAACTGGTGTTCCGCCGCAAGGGACTTGCAACAGAAATTTCTACGACCAAACAAACGGCCGTTTGGCGCAACCAACATCCCGAAGCCGCCGAACTGCTAAACCAATTAAGCTTATTACGCCAGGACATTGCCCAAAAAGCAATCAACCCACTGGTACCCTTGGCAACACTTAACCCTTTGCTCCAGTTAAAAGAGTCACTGGAAGCAAAGCTGGCGAGTGTGGTGCCGACTATCACGATTAGTCAGGATTTACATCAGGTAAACCAGACGCACATCGCTAACAACCTGCCGGAAAACAGCGCGTTGGTAGAGTTTGTGCGCTTTGAGCCTTACAATTTTACGGCCGTCTTAAACAACGGCGACCCCCGTCAACATCCTCCCCGCTATCTCGCTTTTGTTATCCTGGCCGCCCAACCGAACAAAATCCAATTATTCGATCTTGGCCCAGCGGCTTTGATAGAAAAGCAGGTAAATGACATTTGTTACCGCATGGAACAAGCCGGACGGGAGTCGCATGAAATCGTACCAGATTGGCTCCGTCTCTCTCAATTTGATTCCATTTGGACCGCGCTAGGAAAATGTGCAAATGTATTCATCGCCCCTGACGGAGATTTAGCACTTTTATCTTTTGCCATTTTAAAGCAAGAAAACGGCCGTCATTTGCTAGACGACTACACCATCAGCTACGTCATGACCGGGCGAGATTTCCTTTTCCCTTCGCCAAAGACCCCTAATAATCCTGATGTGTTGCTTGTGACGAATCCAGATTTTGACTTGGGGCTGCCAGGTACAAGCGCGGCTCCTGCCCCGTTTAAACCCTTGAACACAGCTCCGAAAGTGTGGCGCAAGATTGAGGATTTACTGGGGACAACATCCATTACGGGGCAAGCAGCTACGGCACAGTTAATCAAAGGGCATCAATCCCCAAGAATAATTCACCTCAACACGCATGGCTTCTTCTTCCCTTATCAAAATCCCAATGAGGGGCCATCTGACGATTCTGAAAAAGCGGTCCCCATTGGCCTGCAGCGCTTACGCCAAAACAGAAATGCGCTGCTGCGTGGTGGCCTGGTCTTTGCTGGGGCCAATCGCTGGGCCCGCGGCCTGCCCACAACCGATCCACCAGGCAGCGGCATTTTGACAGCGGAAGAAATTCGTAACATCAACTTAAACAACACGGAACTGGTTGTGCTTTCCGCCTGTGACACTGGAGTTGGGGATGCCTTAGCTGGTGAAACAGTTTTTGGTTTTCGCCGGGCTTTTACCATTGCCGGAGCCAAGACCCTTGTAATGAGTCTGTGGAAAATACCAGAAAAGTACACACCAATGCTCATGTACTACTTCTATGATTATTTGCATGTTGGGCTTCCCCCAGCAGAAGCCCTAAGAAAAGCACAACTTGATCTTAAAAAAGAGGGAGTCAGTGTTTTTGGTTGGGGAGCTTTTATCTGTCAGGGCAACAATAAGTAACGGAGGGAAAAATGTTTCGCAAGGAGAAAAGGTTCGCATTATTGATTAGCCTATTGGCATTGATACTGCTCGTTGTTGGGGGAACACTGCCAACATCAGGGGCTGAATTAGATAAAACCATAGCAGAGGAGGTATCGGATGTAACAGGCAGTGGTTTAGGCATTGGCACAATTTGTGGTGTGACCTACGATTCACAAACAGGCGAGTTAGTTATCATTGGCATTGACAGTGCAAATACAACCACCATGGATTACGATTATTTACTGGATAATCTCATCGTCGCCATCCGCAGCCGCCTGGACCCAGCACCCGGTGTCTCCTTAGAACCTATTGCGGGGGAAACAGAGTTTCAGCAGATGATGTACTTTCCTGCTGTCATGGCCAACACACAGTTTGGCGATGTCCTGGCAGAGGCAGACATCATTCTTAAGGTCATGAGTCTAGGGCGGGATAATGATACAGATACACCCATCACGCTAACTGTGCCCGGTTATAAAAGCATTGTTCAGCGACTGGCAGAAGCCGGATGGAACCCATCTGACCCCAGTGTAAGCTGGCGAATGTTCATCGAACTCCACGCAATGATGGTGCTCACAAGCAATGATTCCGCCGGGTTCCTACCTGCACAGGCTGTTACTGTGGATTGGGCTTTTGAAAATGGCTCCGATCCTATTGTAGAAACGGCCGTTCAAGGATTTATTGACCATTTAAACCAAAATTATGCTGCTTACGCTGCTGAATTTGCCACCATGGGCAATACAGCTCTAGAAGAGGTTGCCGAACTTGGAAAAGTGATGGCCGTCGCCAGTTGGTTGAACGATCAACAAATTTCAGTTCCACTTCATGGTGAGGACCTATATGTTCCCCAAACGGTCTCTTCTCCCAATCTTGTGCCCATCATTGAAGTGCCAGTAGCTTCTATGTCTGTTGAGGATCTGATACAGGCTGAAGAGTTCACCGCCACGGCACCTTTCTACCTCATGGCGGAACCCCCACTGGCTCCCGATGATGCCAACGGCAGCGTCATCGTTCTGGTTGGTGGTGTAGATTTTTCACCTCCACCCACTTATGGCGATGATGATGGCACCTGGAATACCGTTGCCAATGATGGCTTATCCAGCCGAGCGGGGCAAGAGTGGACCTTTAATTCCGTTGCTTTCCACGGCGATCTAGGACGGCCAGAAGAACCTGATGGCACTACCGTAACTTATACGGCCGTTGCGGTTCCCCTTTCTGCTGCTCTACAAGCCAATATGCTGCCAATAATTCTCGTACCTGGTGAAGAGCCGCCGCCACCCGCATTAGCTAACTGGCAAGTCAACAACTCGGTAGGCGGCAGTTTGTCGGCCACCTTAACTGGTTTTGGCACACATTCGTTCCCCAGCGGAACGTCTACCTGGACAGGCATTCAGCCGGGAACCTACAATTACTCATTAACGGCCGTTGGCGGGCCTTGCAATGGCGCAACCTTGACTGGGTCGCATACCTTTGTATCTGGTGGAACCATCATCCAAGACGTTACCTGTGGCACAACCTCTCTGCCAAATGATAGAGGCATCTTAGCAATTTCTACGGAACCTTAGATGCTTGCAAAAAGCTTAAAATCTGGTCGGCTATTTCATCGCGGACTTGACGGAAAACGGCCGTCACTTCCTCATCTGTCCCTATAGCCTCCGCCGGATCGTAGAAACCGATGTGTGTTTTTTGGCCCGCATTTTCTAGCCAGACTGGGCAGGTTTCTTTAGCCGAATCACAAACGGTAATCACATGGTCAAAATATTGCCCGCGAAACAATTCTGTCGATTTTGATTCGTTCTGGCTCAAGTCAATGCCCAGTTCGCCCATGACGGCAATTGCTTTGGGATGCACGGTGCCGCTGGGCGCGGTTCCCGCCGAGTAAGCCACAAACTCGTCGCCCAGCCGGGCATTGATTAACCCTTCGGCCATCTGGCTGCGGCAGGAATTACCGGTACAAAGCACTAAAACAGACTTTTTCTCACTCACGGTTGGCCTCCTGCCAATTTTGTTCAATCAGGGTTTGTAATTCTGTTTCGGCGGCAGTAAGGGCCATTTCCCGATGCCCAACTTTGTTTCTCAGAAAATCAACCTTTTGCTCCAACCGCTTATTTAATACAGACAAATGCTCCCGCCAAGCCTCAACCCGTTGACTGCGCTTAAACTCATTGTCCTGCAACAAACTCTTCATCACCAGCATGACTTCACCTAGAGCAGGTACCTCCAGATCAGGCGGCGGCTTCATTTGATAATCAATGTCGGTTAATTCCAATTGAAAAAGGTCAAGCAAGGGTTGAACTTCACCCGCAGCGGTCACGATGGCTCCCATGCTCGTGTATCCCTTGTACGGCGTTCCCCAACGGTAGCTAGTGGAATAGCGCAGCCTGACAAACTCAACAGGATGTCCTGGTTTTGGACTGGTAACGCCAGTGTAATCATTGGCCTTGGTAATGCGGGTGCGCAGTTCAGCTACCCAACTCAGCGCTTTTTCACCGACGGCAAGCGCTTCTGCCGCCTCCCGCAAAAATATCTGGCCTTCGCTGATTTCCTGGTTGAGTTGATTGATTTTCTCGGCAGGGAGACGGCCGTTTGCCACCAAAAACGCTTGCTGCTCTGCCTGAACGGCCGTTAACTCATCATCACACATCGCCAGATCTACCAACACCGTCTCAAATTCTTGCAAACTATTCCGGATGCTCTGGATTTTGATTTCGCTGGCTTCATGGGCCATTTTGAGCACAGCGTAAGCTTCGGCCTCTTCAGTGAGCTCTTCCTCATGGTTGCCGATAAGTTTTTGCCAAACGGCCGTTAACGTCATCCCCTCCAACTGCTCTACGCGGTCTTGCGCCGCGTCGAGCTGCGGCGTCAGCCCAGCCAACTTCGCCTGCTCCCTGGCCAGCGATTCATCCAGCGAGGCCATGAGCGACAGGATGCGCTCCCGCTCACGGACTGCTTTTTTGGCTTCACGGAGACGGCCGTTTATCTCTTCAAATTGGTCACGAAAATTGGGGTGCAAATTCATACTCATTTATACGCAGAAAAGCCAAATTTGTGTCCATTCATGTTCATCCGTGTCCGATTCTACAAATCCAGCGCCGCCATCACTGTGTTGAGGTCTTTGTCCCCCCGCCCGCTTAAATTAACTAAAATGATTTGGTCCGGGCGCATTTTGGGCGCTTGCTTGAGTGCTTCGGCCACCGCGTGGCTGGATTCCAATGCCGGAATAATGCCTTCGATTTTACATAATGTCTGGAAGGCTGCCAGCGCCTCTTCATCCGTGGCATAGGTGTAGCCAGCTCGCTCTTGATCGCGTAGCAGGGCGTGCTCCGGCCCCACGCTGGGGTAATCCAGCCCGGCGCTGATGCTGTGCGTTTCCATAATTTGGCCATCGGCCGTTTGCATCACGTAACTTTTGGTGCCGTGCAGCACGCCAATGCGGGCAATATTCATGTCGGCAAAGCGGGCCGCGTGTTTGCCCCCGGCAATGCCTTCGCCCCCTGCTTCTACGCCAATGAGGTCCACACCCTCGTCATCGCGGAAGGCGTGGAAGATGCCCATCGCATTGCTGCCGCCGCCCACGCAGGCAATGATCGTATCAGGCAAACGGCCGACTTCGTCCAACATCTGCTGCCGCGCTTCGTAGCCAATCACGCTTTGGAAGTCACGCACCATCATCGGGTAAGGGTGCGGCCCCAGAACGGAGCCGAGCAGGTAATGGGTCGTTTCCACATTCGTTACCCAATCGCGAATGGCTTCGTTGATGGCATCCTTGAGCGTTTTGCTGCCGCTTTCCACAGCGCGCACTTCTGCGCCCAGCAGCTTCATGCGGTAAACGTTGGGCTGCTGCCGGGCTATGTCTACGCTGCCCATGTAGACAATACATTCAAGACCGAGCAGCGCACAGGCAGTGGCCGTACCTACGCCGTGCTGCCCCGCGCCAGTCTCGGCCACGATGCGGGTTTTGCCCATGCGTTTGGCCAGCAGCGCCTGCCCCAGGGCATTGTTGATTTTGTGCGCCCCCGTGTGGTTCAAATCTTCTCGCTTAAAGTAGATTTGCGCTCCACCCAGGCTGGCAGAAAGTCGTTTGGCATGGCTAATGGGAGACGGCCGTCCCACATACGTTTTCAGCAAATGGTTAAACTCAGCCATAAATGCCTCATCCTGGCGCACTTCATCGTAAACACGAATGAGTTCATCCAGGGCGGGCATCAGGGTTTCGGGTACAAATTGGCCGCCATACGGGCCAAATTTTCCTCGTTCATCGGGAACAGGTGCGGATTGGGTCATGAGATTATCCTCTTTTCTTGGTTACGAGGCTGATTATAACAAGGGGCAGGCGATGTGGGGTAAACGTTTTGTAAACGGATTTGCCCGGAAACTGCTCGCAAACAGCAAACCATCGCAAAATTTCCGGGAAAATACAGCACCGTCAATTATTTAACAGAGTCAAAGGCGAAATCCCAGCCACCCAGCAAGGTGACGCTGCCCTGACCGCCGGTTTCGATGTGAAACCACCAGGCATCGTTTGCCCATTCTTCTGGCTGGATATGGATAAAGTTGGCGTCTTCATTCGTCGTGGTGCTAAAGCCAAATAAGGAAGCCAGGAAACGGCCGTTTGCATCCAAGCCCATCACCACCGTGTAAGATTCATCAGGCACCAACGTTGTGTTCCGGGCAAACTGGTCAGCGGCCATCGTTTCCCCATTTTCACTGGCAGCGCTTTCTGGCTGCGTCAACGCTTGCAAGGAAATAATGCGCGTAGCGTCTGCGCGATTTTCGGCATTTTGCAACGAAAAGGTCACTATCGGATTGCTGCTGCTCACTTCTGACATCTCAAAATCGATCAGGATAGCCTGACCAGGGGCAAAGGTTTTGTCTCGCACCAGGACCGATTGCGTGCCAAGCTGCACCGTGTCATCAGAAACAACGGCATTGGAAGTGCTGGCACGCCAGCCAGAAAGCCCTTCGGTAAAGAAGAGCTGGGTTTGAGGTTGAGGATTTTCAACCAGCGTTGCCAGCTTCATCGCCAATCCTTCGTCGCCAGCAAAGGCACTGTCTGAGTCGGAGCCTCCCAGGTTCATCACCACGAGCACAACTATCACAATGAGGGCCAGG
>JBNKLQ010000020.1:0-37575 GCA_050292445.1 Promineifilaceae bacterium (SeqCode)
AAGAATTGGGCCAGCATGAGGGACTCTCGTTTTACACCATCGGGCAGCGCAAGGGACTGGGCATCTCTGCCAGCGTGCCACTGTTTGTGCTGCGCAAGGACGTGGCCCGCAACGCCCTCATCGTCGGGCCAAAGTCAGAGCTGGGGCAGCAAATGCTCATTGCCCGCGACGTGAACTGGCTCAGCGGCCGTCCGCCGCAGGAACCCATCGCGGCCCAAATTAAGATTCGTTACAAAGCGAAGGGGATTGAGGGCGAAGTGGTTGATTTGGGAGACGGCCGTTCCCAGGTCACCTTCCACGAACCCGTTTTTGGCGTTACCGCCGGGCAAGGGGCCGTCTTTTACGATGGCGACGTCTGTTTAGGTGGTGGGATCATTGCGGATGGGGTGAACATGTTGGACGATACGGCCATAACTACCCCATCCCTCCAACTGGCCGACATTCAGGTGCAATCATGACCACTGCTGCTTCTGGCCTTATCCTCGGATTTTTGCTGGCGACCGCTTACGGTGCAGGCTTCCACCTGCTGCTGGGCGGTCCAGCCCGCCGCATCATCCTTTATTTGATTGCCGCCTGGATTGGTTTTGCCCTGGGGCACGTGGTGGGCGACCTGATCAACCTCACCTTTCTGCGGCTGGGCGCGCTCCAGCTATTTAGCGCCAGCGTGGGGGCCTGGGTGGCATTAATTACCAGTTGGTGGCTGGCGGGAGATACGGCCGTTACCTGACTTACTGCCAATAAATCAAGCATGAATGAAACAGGAGGCTGATAACGTAGAAGAAAATCAAGATCTGCGTTCATCAGCGTCCCATTAATTTTAGCCTATCGGAATGGACCTCTACTTTGAAGCCGTTGTGCTTTAATGTTATACTTGCCTTACTTTTTCCAATAGAAACTCAATCAGGAGCATAAGGTCCACATTGGATAGCCCGACTTATACCACCCCTGGCGCTGTGCCAGAAAAGAAAAAACTGATCTCTGTCAAACCTGTTTATATTACCTTGGCCGTTATTTTGGTCGTGGCTCTGCTGGTTGGCACGGTTTGGGGCATCATCTGGCTGGCCAGTAACCAGGCAGCCACCATCGAAGCCGTGCGCGATGTGCTGCTCATCGCCCTGGCCCTGGAATCATGCCTGTTTGGCATTGTTTTGCTGCTCATGCTGCTCATGATTGTGCGCCTGGTGAACATGTTGGAATTTGAAATTAAACCGATACTGGAAAAAACAAACGAAACCGTTGGTACAATTCGCGGAACAACTACTTTTGTGAGCAAAAATGTGATTAAACCGGTCACTGATGCCAGAGTGCACGTTGCTGGCGTTCGGCAAGCCATCAAAGCTTTGTTTGGCAACCCGCGCAATAATATACCTCGGTAGGAGAAAACTATGAGCGATAATTCAAATGATCTTGGTGCATTTTTAGCTGGATTTGTCATTGGCGGGCTCGTGGGAGCCGCGACTGCCATTATTTTAACCCCTCAATCGGGCGAAGAAACCCGCTCGATCATTGCCAACAAAAGCAATGATCTACTGCAATCTGGTGGTGCCCGAGTCCAACAAGCCCGTGAATCGGCTGGGGCTTATAGCCAGGAATATCTGGATAAGGCTGGTTCAGCCCTTAGCAACACTCGCCAACAAGTTAAAGATGTTGGGGGACGTGTGCAAGAGCAAGCGCGAATTGTGTTGGATAAAGGAAAGGAACAGGCTTCTCAGCTAGGTTCAACAAGCAACAACGACGAACCTAATGGAAACGAAGCGTAAAACGGCCGTTTCCTAATCCAACATCGCCGACAAAACAGCCATCTTTATCTCCTTTACAACTACTTAATCAACTGAGTCTGTAACCCTATAAACCTTGGCCTCGGCGACCGTTTTTAATTCCGCCAGCCATTTGCAGACAGGCGTCTCCCCGTGGAGTCGCCTTTTTGCACGTAGCCACCATGACCCAAATATCTCTCATTTCTATCACTGAACTGCTAAAAAATCTGCCCAATGGCCAAACGGCCCGGCAGGTACAAAAAGCATATGAATTTGCCAACCGCATCCATGACGGCCGTAAACGCGAGTCTGGTGAGCTGTACGTCGAACACGATCTGGCTGTGACGCAGATCATGAGCCAGCTCGGCGTGGATACGCCAACGCTGATTGCCAGTATGCTGCACGACAGCCTGCTGCCCCACACTGGCCAAACAGTCGAAACCATTCACCACCATTTTGGTGAAGAACCAGCCGCCCTCATCAAAGGGTTAGAGCATCTGTACGCCTATGCCAGCGAGGCCCAATACCAAAAGCTGCGCGATCCGGCAGCAGATCGCAAAACGCTGGAAGGCGTGCGCCGTGCCGTTTTGGCTATCATCGAGGGAGATATTCGCGTCATGTTAATCCGCATGGCCGACTGCCTGCAAGATTTACGCAAAGCCAGCACACTATCCCCCGAGCAGCGCTACATCATCGCCAACGAAGCGATGAACGTTTATGCGCCGTTGGCCAACCGGCTGGGCATCTGGCAGCTCAAATGGGAGCTGGAAGATTTGGCCTTCCGCTACTTGCAGCCAGAAAAATACAAAGAAATCGCCAGCCAACTGGACGCCCGCCGGGCTGAGCGGATGGAGAGCATTGAAGATGCTGTGCAAAAACTGGAGCGCGCCATTCGTGAAAGTGGCTTAAAAGGCTCAGTCACCGGGCGCTCAAAACATATTTATTCCATCTATCGCAAAATGGTGCGCAAGCGGCTGGACTTTGATCATATTTACGACATCCAGGCGCTGCGGGTCATTTTAGAACCGAAAGATAAAGCCAGCTACGAAGCAAAAAGCATCAAGGAAAAAGAAGAAGTCGATCGGCATCTCTGTTATCAGGCGTTGGGCCTTGTTCACAGTTTGTGGCAACCCATCCCCCGCGAGTTTGATGATTATATTGCCGCCCCCAAAGCCAACGGGTATCAATCATTGCATACGGCCGTTATCGACACCCAAACCGGCGAAAACCTGGAAGTGCAAATCCGCACCCGCCGCATGCACCAGGAGGCCGAAAAAGGGGTCGCCGCCCATTGGGCCTACAAAGAAGAGGGCGGCAAGGTTGCCAGCTCCGTCAAAAAGCGCATCGACAGCTTGCGCGAGCTGCTGGCCTCCTTGCAAGACGACGAACGGGAAGATGATGACGATTTGCTGGAAAATGAAATTCTGGCAGAGCGTATTTACGTCTTTACCCCCAAAGGCGACGTGATAGACTTGCCCGTTGGGGCTACGCCCATTGATTTCGCCTACGCCATCCACACCGAAGTCGGCCATCGCTGCCGAGGGGCGCGGGTCAATGGCAAGATGGTGAGCCTGGATTATGTGCTGAAGTCTGGCGAGCGCATCGACATCCTGACCACAAACCGTGGCGGCCCCAGCCGCGACTGGATGAATGGCAGCCTGGGCTACACGGGCAGCGCCCGCACGCGCAGCAAAATTCGGCAATGGTTCCGCAACCAGGAGCGTGAGCAAAATATCTTGCAAGGGCGTGAGGTTGTGGAGCGCGAACTGCGCCGTCTGGGCCTGTCGGAAGTGCATACCGTTTCGGACATCGCCAAAGCACTCAAGTTCGACGATGAAGAGCAGTTCCTGGCCAAGGTGGGCTTTGGCGACATTCAAAGTCGACAAATCAGCGGGGCCATCGCCCTGATGGAAAAGAATTTACACCCGGATGATGAGTTACGGCCGTTGCTGCTGCAAACCCCACAAAAAGAAAAAGGGCTTACCATTTCCGGGATCGGTGGACTGTACACACGCATGGCCAAATGCTGCCAGCCCATTCCCCCGGAACCAATCACTGGCTTCATCACGCGCGGCCAGGGGGTAACGATTCATCGCGCCGACTGCATACAGGTGCTGAACATCTCTGAACCGGAGCGGCTCATTGCCGTAGAATGGGGGGAAGATGCGGCCGTTTATCCGATTCCTATTGTGCTAAAAGCGTACCGTCGGCCCAACATCATCGAAGAAATTGTGGCTATTTTGCGCGGTCAAAAAATCAACACGCCTAAAACAAAAACCACCTCCGCTGGCAATATCATGACTATTTCGCTGGTGGTTGAGGTAAAAAGTTTGGAACAGCTCAATTGGCTGCTGCAAAAACTGGAATCGCTGCCCAACGTGGTGGAAGCATATCGTCAGCGCTGGTAAACACAGTAAACAGTGATCGGTGAGCAGTAATCGGTATTCGTGAGGGTCAAGTGGAGCGCATCGTGATTGTAGGAACAAGTGGGTCGGGTAAATCGACACTGGCCAAGCAGGTGGCGGCCCAGCTCAACTACCCGCACATCGAGCTGGATAGCTTGCACTGGGGGCCAAATTGGACTGAAGCGCCTGATTTTGCAGAAAAAGTGGATTTAGCTACGCAACGGCCGTTTTGGGTGCTAGACGGCAACTACAGCAAAACGAGCCACATATTTTGGCCCCGCGCCGACACGATCATTTGGTTAGACTACCCCATCTGGGTCAATTATTGGCGCATGTTGCGACGTACTTTCCAACGGGTTTTTGGGCAAGAGTTGCTTTGGAATGGCAATCGCGAATCGTTCCGCGAACAATTTTTGTCAAAAGAGTCGCTATTTGTTTACATCTACCAAACCCACCGACCACGGCGAAAAAAGTATCTAGCGCTGATGCAAAACAATGAGCATCCGCACCTCATCTGGATTCACCATCGTTCCCCCCGCATAACCAAACGCTGGCTGGAACAGCTGCCGCGCTAACTCTCGGACAGCACGGTGCCCATTTCATCCAGCTGAACTGTTTCTTCCCCATCCGGCGTTTTCAGTGTCAGCCGCCATGTTTTTAGCTCATAGCGAAATGCTTGCAGCTCTTCTTGCTCGGTGTTGGCTTTATAGACAAGATGGCCCCATACGGCCGTTTCATCCCGCCCCCTCAAACGCAAACTGGCATCATGCCAGCGGCAATAATAAACTAACGGTTTCATGTTTCGATAGCCTCGTACTGTTCAAAAATGCGTCGATAGGCAAGTGAAGTTGTCATCAACTCTTCATGTGTGCCAACCGCTTCCATGTGCCCTTTGCGCATCACCACTACTTTGTCCGCCCAGCGAATTTGGGACAGCCGATGGGTGATGAGAATGGTCGTCTGGTTGGCCGCCGCCCGTACAATTGCCTGCTGAATCTGGTCCTCCGTGGCGCTGTCTACGGCACTGGTGGAATCATCCAAAATGAGGATGCGTGGCCGCGTCAGGAAGGCCCGTGCCAGGGCCAGCCGCTGCCGCTGCCCGCCAGAAAGGGTCACACCACGCTCGCCAATCACCGTTTCATAACCATCCTTAAAGTTGAGGATGAAGTCGTGGGCCTGGGCTGCTTTGGCGGCGTCTTCAATCATTTTCTGCGTCGCGCCGGGGCAACCAAAGGCAATATTTTCCCCCACCGTGCGTGAAAAGAGGAAGATGTCTTGCTCAATAATAGAGATTTGCTGCCGCAGCGCCGCCAGGTTCCAATCACGCACATCAATGCCATCTATTAGGAGACGGCCGTTTGTCACATCGTACGTGCGATTAATGAGCTTGGCCAACGTGCTCTTGCCCGATCCGGTCTGACCCACAATAGCCACCGTCTGCCCCGGTTCAATTACAAAATCAACTGCTTGCAACACTGGCGACTCAGCCACATAGCCAAACGTCACATTGTCAAACTGTACCATCCCCTCGATATTTGCCTGATGACCGGCCGCATTTTCATCCAGCAGCGTCTCGGTGTTCATCAGTTCCAAAATGCGACGCGCCCCGGCCAGCCCCAATGAAACCCGTGAATAGGCCAGCAAGGAGATAAACGTAGGAAAGCCAAACAGTGCCAGCAGTCCCATATAGCCAACCACATCCCCCACAGCAATTTGCCCCAATTGGAAAAGATACAACGCGTGCATAAAGCCTAACCCCTGGGTAATCCCCAGCAGCAGCAGCGGTAAAAAGCGCGCCTCAATCTTGCCTTGCTCCACAGCCGCATCCCGATAGCCAGAAGCATTATCATTAAACAGGCCAATTTCCTGTACTTCCTGGGCAGTGCTTTTAACCAACTCAATGCCGTCGATGGCTTCAGCGAGACGGCCGTTCATATTGCCAAACGCCCGCCTCACCTGATCCGCAATCCCTTGCAACACCTTCAAATAACGCGTCACGGCAAAAATATAAGTGACAATGAAAAATAGCGGTGCCGCTGCTAACTGTGGATGATAACTCGGGGCCACCAACAGCGGCATAATCATAAAGTTAGCCGAACCCGCCACTAAATTCACACCAGGGTTCATCAGCAAGTTTACTTCGTGGACATCGTTTGTGGCGCGGGCCATCGTGTCGCCCACAGGCTGTGAATCGTGGAACGCAGTGCTTTTACCCAGCAAGCTCACGTACAGCTCGTCCCGCATATCCCGCTCCAGCCGCTCCCCCATTACCGCGCTGGAAAAATTCCGCCCCAACTGCAACACAGCTCGCACCGACTGACTGGCGACCACACCCAAGGCCATCAAACCAATGGTCCGCAAATCGGCCGGGGATGCCAAAGCAGCATCAAACGCCCGGCCGATGAGCACCGGCACCACCGCCGCCAGCGCGGCATTGCCAAATGCGCCGACAAACATGCTTGCGATTAATAATTTATGATGGGAAAGGTGGGATAAAACCCAGCGACTGGTGGTACTTTGGTCAGTCTGGTGCGATCTATTAACGTCAAATTCACTCAAAATTTCGTCTCTTTGCTTTAGGATGACACTAACAAAATTTATCTACCCTGTTGTCTAAAAACTGTTTATGCATCTGATTCCAGACAACAATCAATTTGTTCATACACTGGTAGTTCTATGAGCATTCAAAATAGTTTACTAAAAGAAAGTAGCTGGTCCCAATCCTTGACTTCCATATCAACGGAAATCCATTATCGCACACAGCAAACTTTTAAGCATCCAGATAAATCGATTCGCCCGTGGGAGGGCTCGATCAACATGAAGCGTGTACTCATTATTGGCTCAAGTGGTTCGGGAAAATCGACACTAGCCCGTCAACTCGGAGCCAGATTAGAACTACCAGTTATTCACTTAGATCGACACTATTGGCATCCTGGCTGGGTAGGCACCCCTAACGCCGAATGGCAAAAAACCGTCGCCCACCTGATTCAGCGCGAAAACTGGATTATGGACGGCAATTACCGCACCACGTTGCAAATGCGTTTAGAAGCGGCTGATTCCGTTGTGTTTTTGGATTTACCTCCCTGGATTTGTGCGATGCGCGCCCTGAAACGTCGTATTCAATACCACAATCGGCCCCGGCCTGATATTGCTGATGGGTGCAAAGAACCTCTCCTTGATCCCCAACTATTTCAGTTTATTCGCCACGTATTAAATTATCCTGACCGGGCCAAACCATACGTAATGAAGCAGTTGGCAGGGATTGCCAACGAGAAGCATGTGGTGCTATTAAAATCCGCAAAAGATGTCAACAATTTCCTGAGTGCTCCCCTGGACTTTCCTTCCTTGAGCTTAATTCGCAGCAGCAACTTGTCCCAAATGCCTCAAATCGCCCGCATGCCCATGGACTAGACTAGCCGGCTCAAGCAAGCTGGGCCAGATGTCGCACGGTATAAACGGCTCCAGACGGCCGTAATTCACTCTGCACCAATTGAACGGCCGTTACCGCAAAATCCAGCCTCGCCAAATCCACACCCCAATCCAACGCCTGCACTTGTCGAGCATCTTTCACCCGCCCCAACGTAACATGTGGGCTAAACGGCCGTTTCTCCCGCGACCAGCCTAAGGCCACCATCCGCTCTTCCAGCTCCGCCTGCATCGTTTGCAATTGGGCCACATCTCCGCCCAGACCTACCCACACTACACGCGGCCGTTTACGGTTGGGGAATGCCCCCACACCATTCAGATGCAAGCGAAAGGACGGGTACTGAGTGGTAAGTTGGGTCAGTTGGTTTTGTAGATCGGGGAGCTGGGTTACGGCCGTATCCCCCAAAAAACGGAGTGTCAGGTGCATTTGCTCCGGCTTTACCCAGCGCACCGCCCGGTTGGGCAATTGCCGACCCATTTGTGCGACCGCCCCCAGCAATGCATCTTTCACCATTTCCGGCAAATCAATGGCAATAAAAAGTCGAATCTTTTGGCTCATGGTCCCATTTTACCCTCAGGTGTGGCAGGACTCCAGCATAGTTATGGTTTACTCAACGATCTAAAAGAGTGCCAGTTCCGGTCAATAAGCCAATCAGCCGTGAGGAGTGGGAATGTAAAAGCGAGAATGATAGCCCAGCGGGTGAGCGGATCGACAATGGGGAGAACGGCCGTAAACAAAAGCAGCAACATTAAAATATTATGCCCCATCAACCACGGCACTCTTTCACTAACCAAGTTGTTTTGCCTCGTGATTTGCCACCAGAGTACATAGCATTGAGTCGAAAGAATGATAAAGATCGTTTGCACCCACCATGCCGATTCTTCACTTCGAGCCAACGGAAATTTATCAATAACAGGCAGGAGCGGAGCTAACAAGGATAAAACAAACTGCCAGAAAAAGGCGTAGATGCGGAGGCGGTTGGGAATGGTGAACTGGTCAGCAGGAAACGGCCGTGCGCCTAACCAAATCGCTGTTGTTCGCGCGCCAAAGGCATAATCATTGGCCAGATCACGCAAGCTGCCATTGATGCCGTTCACCAACAAAATATAGACAATGATAAATCCAGCCGCCATCCAGGTTTGCGGCGTGGGCTGCCCCACCACAAACGCGCCAAAAAGCAAAAAAGCTGCCCAGCTGGTGCCCTGCAGCAAATCGGTCAGCGGCGGCAGCGGACTGCGCTTGCCCCACAAGTTGTACAGCGTCATCCCCTCCACAGCCCAGGCCAGACAGAGCAGCGCCAGACCATTGCCACCCAGCGCCCACCACAAAATCAGCAAGATGGGCAGCTGTATGACTACCCAAAGCCGTACCTGCTGAACCGTCACCAGACCACTCACCAGTGGGTACTTTTGGCGCGATGGCTGTGTTTTGTCCAGCGGTAAATCAATGAGGTCGTTGAGCAGGTAAGCAAAAAGATGAAAAGAAACGGCCGTTGCCAGCAACCCACCAATTTGCCAGCCAGTCACGATCCCATCTGCAGTACCGGCACCAATGAGGGGCAGGACGGCCGTATAGCCAAAAATCGCCGTGTGCCCAAAGCGAAACCAATCGCGCATCATCATAGTGCCAGATTATAGCAACAAAAAAGACCGCCCCGGCACCCCGAAGCGGACTTTTCACTTTTACGATTCACTTTTTACTGATTACTAACCTACCGAATACCGATTACTGAAATCAGGCTGACTTCACCCTGGGGAACAACTCCGGCTGCATCGCTGCCATGCGCAGCATTTGCCGAATGTGCCGAGCCGAGATGACGCCAACGATACGGCCGTATTCCACCACCGGCAGCGCATTCACCCCTTCATTGCTCATCCGCTGCTGCACATCATATAAGTCGGCCGTCAGCGACACAGGCTCCACATCACGAGACATCACCGCCGCCACGGTTTGGTCAGGTCCACCTTGCTGCAAAGCCATTGTCAAGCGCTGGTTGCTCAAAAAGCCAACGTAACTATCAAACTGAGAAACGGGAAACTCTGTTACACCGCGTGCCATCCAATTAGCCACATCGCGCAGGCTGTCACCCGGCTGCAAAATCGGTATCCGGTTAGAATATGCTTGCTGTACTGTGTAACCGCGCAAGCGTTGGCGGAACTTTACCATTTGCCCTTCCTGGGTGGCCCCAGAGAAAATAAAGATAGCGATTAACACACTGAAAAATTGGCCGTTAAATAGGCCATACAAACCAAACAGAACCGCCAGACCCCGACCTAAAGAGACGGCGATACTAGTAGCCCGACCATATTCCAGCTTCATGGCCAAGGCCGCCCGCAAGACACGCCCACCGTCCATCGGAAAGGCAGGAATCATGTTAAAGACAGCCAAAACCACATTGTAAAAAAAGATATAAGAAAAAATCGCGCCAAACGACAAAGATACGCCGCTGGTAAGCGGATTGGTCAGCGACAGGCCAAACAGTGCCGCCACCCCACCCATTAAAATGGCCAGGACCACATTCACTGCCGGACCAGCCAGGGCAATGACAAACTCCTGCTTAGGTTTGTCTGGCATGTTGCGCAGTTGAGCCACACCACCAATCGGCAACAGCACAATGCGCTCCACGGGTACCCCATAGTTCAGAGCGGCAAAACTGTGCCCCAATTCATGCAGGGTCACCAGTACAAAAAGCAGCGAGATGGCAATTACGCCAAACAGCGCCCCAGCCAATCCACCGCCACCCATCACGCCAAACTGAAATGCTGCCCAAACCAAAATCAGGGGGAATGTCAGGTGTAGGCGAATGTCAATTCCGCGTACAGAAAACAGTTTAAACGAGCTGTTCATGGTTTACTTCCTTTTCCTTGGCGAGAAACCTACAGGTGTCGATTCATGCCTGGTTTCTCAAAAACAGAGAAGAGATTCTCTGGAATTTTTTTTATGAGACAGTCTAAGGGTAGAGGAAGACTGTTTAAAAGATGTTAACAAGGGATTAAGGCAAAATGAATTTGCTGTTTGGGATGGATTTTGGGGTGAGAAACGGCCGTGTCTCACCTCCTGTACACCTAAAATCTGCCCCCCTGTGAAATATCTCACA
Organism: Promineifilaceae bacterium (SeqCode); assembly: GCA_050292445.1. Classification (GTDB taxonomy): domain Bacteria; phylum Chloroflexota; class Anaerolineae; order Promineifilales; family Promineifilaceae; genus Leptofilum. The sequence goes on from JBNKLQ010000020.1 coordinate 10,687, forward strand.
GCGATGATGCCAATTCAGCAGTATTGTACTGTTAGACACAAAACAGCAATGAAGTCAGTACAACAATCATTGCTTTGAACACTTTTAATTGACCATCGTATCGGGAGGTAGCACATGATCATCGCCATGTATTTAGCACATTTAGTAGGAGATTATATTTTGCAATGGAACAGTCTGGCGGCCTGGAAAAGTCGGGAAATGAAAGGGGTCATCGCCCATTGCCTGGTCGTTTTTGCCATCACCTGGCTTTTCATCTTGCCCTTCAACCCTAATTGGTGGCCCTGGGTCATTTTTATTGGCGTGGTCCACTTCTTAATTGATGCTTTTCAACTGCGCTTCAAGCTGCCCATCCCAGAATTGGCCCGCTTCTCGCTGGATCAACTGGCCCATTTCATCGTGATTACCATTGCCCTGGCTGGCGGTGGCTATCTGGACCTGACAACGTTGTTGCACAGCAGCCAGGCAGTGCTGCAAAGCGATCTGCTGCTAATTTACCTGCTGGGTTACGCCTTCGTAACCATGCCTGCCTGGGTCCTAGTCAAGTTCACTGCTTACGGACTGGTACAAGGGTCTGCACCACACTTCGGGGATTCTAGTAAATATCTGGGCATCATGGAGCGGCTACTGATGACCACCTTTGTGGCCATAGGGCAATATCTGCTAGTACCGGTCGTCATCCTACCCCGGCTGCTCATGGAGTGGCCCCAAGTAGCCAACGATGAACGGGCACCCGTTTATCTGGCTGAACTGCTAACCAGCGTTATTCTGGCCGTTGTGGTAGGCCTTTTGTTTAGACTTGTTTAAAAGCAATGGCGAGCCACCATAAAAGATGATGGCTCGCCCAATCGTTAAAGAATCTGTAACCAGAAATGAAATCAGTTTGCCTTATGCTTAATCGCCTGACAAACTGCTCAATCTCTTTTCGGGAGGTATAGAAATGAGCTTTCAACCAATTTATCAGCCAGTTGTATCAACCCGAAGGGAGGCCCAACCCATGAACATGATCCGTTTTTTACAGGACATTCCCTTGTTTCAAGACTTGTCACCGCAGCAACTGGAATCAATCTCTAAGGACGTGCAGCCACGCAAATTTAGCCAGGGAGATATTATTTTTCGTGAAGGCGATCCGGGGCAGGTTGTGTACCTGGTGCAATCTGGGCAGGTGCGAATCTACGTCAACGGGCTAGATGGCAGCGAAACGTCTGTCATTTTGTTTGGGCGACCCGGCGATATGTTTGGCGAATTAGCTATCATTGATGGGCTACCCCGGTCAGCAACGGCCGTTGCCTTGGACCATACCTTACTCTACACCATCAGCCGGGAAAGCTTTCGCCAGCACATGCAGCGCTTCCCACAGTTGGCGCTCAACTTCATGAAGGAGCTGACGCACCGGGTACGGTACAACACGCGGCAAATGGACAGTCTGGCCTCATTGCCCGTATCGCAGCGGCTGGCGCGCAAATTATTGGAACTAGCTCAGGATTACGGCCGTATCGAGTCCAACAACGTCATCATCGACATGACCCTCACCCAGACAAATCTAGCCAGCCTCATTGGCGCAACGCGAGAAAGCACCAACAAGATTTTGCGTGACTTTCGCGAACGAACGCTGATATGGTTTGAAAACGGCCGTATCACCATTCTAGACGCCGATGCTCTGCGCGCCGAAGTGACAGCATAAAAAAAGCCGCTGGCCTGTGTCTCTACGAGCCAGCGGCAATTTTGTCTAACTCCCCAAGCCATACCGCTCAGCGGCTTCATCTAAAATTTGATTTACCAATTTCTCGTAAGTCCAGCCCTCGGCTTTTGCCTCAATGCATAAATCCGAATAATCTGGATTTAATCCAGGAAGCGGATTAATTTCCAAAATGTATGGCTTGTTGTTGTCATGAGCATCCAAACGAAAATCCACCCGAGCCACATCCAAGCAGCCAGTCACACGGAACGTGGCCGCCGTAAGCCAATTAAGATCCTCCAGCATTTCCTCACTGATAGGCGCGGGGCACAAATAATGGAACTCATGGGCCAATTCAGTCTTGATGCGGCTGGTGTAAACGCCCGCTTCCTCTTCTGGATAACGGCTCATGTCCACTTCCAGCGGCGGTAAAAAGTGTAAACCACGAGAAAGCCTTGGCGCTTCTTCATCATCCGGCAATCGCCAGGCCACGGGCGATGTCAGGTTTCCCACCACCCCTATCGTAATTTCCCGACCGTCAATAAATTGCTCAGCCAGCACCGGCTGGTCATATCGGTCAAATAAACGGCGCAATTGCACCCGAAGCTGGGCCTCATCTTGCACAATTGATTCACTGCTAACCCCCATCCCAGTGCCTTCCCGACTGGGCTTCACAAAAATGGGAAACCGCATTTGAGGGTCAAGCGGTTCATTGACGCGTTCAAATACTTGGAAGGCGGGCGTGGGTAAATCATGATAAGCCAGCACACGCTTCGTCATCGGCTTGTCCAGTGTCAGGGCCAACGTAAGCACCTTTGAACCGGTATAGGGCAGGCGCATCATTTCCAGAACGGCAGGCACATGCGACTCTCGTGAGTCACCAACGTGACCCTCGCAAATGTTAAAGCAGATATCTGGCTGTAGCTTCGTGAGTTCACTGAACAGTCGGGAATCGCCCTCAACAAAGTGAACCTCATGGCCATTGGTTCGCAAAGCGGCCATAATGGCTTCAATCGTTGCCTCGCTATCTAAATCATCCCAATGATCCGGTGATATACCTGCCCAGTGGGGTGCATTCTTTTTAAGATTTGCTAATAACGCAATGCGCATTTTTTCTTTTCCTTATGCAAAATTATTTTGTTCACCCATCATAAAACCCCATTTTCGGCTTCAGGCCAAGAATGGGGTCGAGGTAGACAATTTGTCAATTTTGCGCACAGTATAAAATAAAAAGATCGTAGTGTCTATACATTTGGAAGTGAGTTTTTCGCCAGTTTCTTGTGAAGGGAACGGCCGTTTCCCACTATTAAACATTACCAAGTTGAACACACCACCCAAACTACCTAAAATAGCCATCCATATTTAATAAAAAGGAAGACAAATCTTCATGAAAGATAAAACATTGGTTGGCGGCATCGTCGTTATGGTGGTAGGTGCTGTGCTCATTGGCGTGGTCTGGTTTTTGTTTCTCCAGCCTGCCCAAACACCAACGACTCCCCTCACCGCAATTCCCGTGACTATCGAAGGCGACAGCGGCCGTTACACGCTTTTTGAAATTGTCCCAACGGAATCTGAAGTAACGTTCACGCTGAACGAAACGCTGCGCGGCCTGCCTACCACAGTTGTCGGCAGCGGCCGCCAAGTCGCCGGACAGATTGCCGTCGATTTTGCCAACCCCACCTCCAGTCAGCTTGGCCCTATTCTCATCAATGCGCGGACGTTGCTAACGGGCAATGAGTTTCGCAATAATGCCATACACAATTTCATCCTGGATACGGAAGTATATGAATTCATCACGTTCACCCCAAGCAAAATCAGCGGATTACCCAATGAATTTGTGCCCAACCAACCGATTTCGGTACAAATTGAGGGCGATTTAACCATCCGGGAAGTGACCCAGCCAGTCGCCTTTACGGCAACAATTACGCCAAACGGCCGTTCCCAATTAACCGGTTCAGCCACAGCACAAATCTTACGGACTGATTTTGGTTTACAAATCCCAAACGCTCCTGGCGTGGCAAACGTGAGCGAACAAGTCACGTTAACCATCGATTTTGTGGCAAAATAGCCAAGAAAATAGTACTGAAAAAACTGAATTTGTGACGCATCTTCTCTGGAATCTCCCTACTCAACCTTAAATTTATTAAATAGGCAATGAGTAATGCGTGACAGATGGGAAAAAATCGTGTAGACTACTAGTAAGTTCGGTCAGTTTAGGCCTAAGGAAAGAACTCCTCCCCCAAACTGGCACGAGAGAAACGCGACTGGAACAAGCTGATCGAGCTTACAGTTATGCCGTCGGCGAAAGCCACCCTCCTCCTTAGGTCTTTGGCAAAAACTGGACTGCTCGATGCACACCCCTCCTGGTGCATGAGCAAACAATGAGAACCGCTCTCTTCTTACGAAGGGGGCGGTTTTTTCTTTATTTTCTAGGAATTCATATCCCACAAGATTAATTTTACTTTTGCCCAAATTCTGTAAAAGGTTGACTTTTCGTTACAAAGTTGAGAAAAATTAACTTAATTGCATAATCATTAAGGTACTCACTGCAGCCCATTCCACACTTGATCATTTTGATAAAAGCTCGCATATGCCAATGATATTAGATCAATTTTTCGTACTGGGTATTCTTGTCGTCGCTGTTGGTCTTTTCATTAGTGACCGGCTGCGTGTTGATCTGGTTGCTTTGCTCGTTCTCCTCAGCCTTATTCTCACCGGGCTGCTTACGCCAGAGGCCGCATTTGCCGGGTTTGCCAGCCCAGCGGTTATCACCGTGTGGGCTGTGTTTATTATTAGTGGGGCCATGTACCAGAGTGGGGTAGCCGACATGCTCGCCCGGCAAATGCTACGTCTGGCAGGTAACAATCCTACACGCCTCCTTATTGTAATCATGATTACCGCAGGTATCATGTCTGCCTTTATGAACAACATCGGCGCAGTGGCTATTTTGCTGCCTGCGGTGGTTGCCATTGGTCGCAGCCAGCAGATTGCCCCATCTAAACTATTAATGCCGCTGGCTTTTGCAGCGCTACTGGGGGGCAATATGACCCTCATTGGCACACCGCCCAATATTTTGGCCACCACTATTTTGCTAGATTATGGCGGTGTGACCTCTTTTGAATTCTTCGATTTTTTGCCGATGGGCATCATTGTTCTGGCAGCAGGCATTTTGTACATGGTGTTGTTTGGGCGGCATTTGCTGCCAGAACGGCAAAGCGGAGACGAACTGGTAGATGCTTATCCGGTACGGGAATATGTAACTGAAGTGCGGGTCAGTGAAAAGTCGTCGCTGTTGGGGCAAACAGTGAAACAATCCCGCTTTGGTGAGCAGTTTGATTTGAACATTTTACGCGTGCGGCATGAAGTGGATGAGATGAAGTCGCCGTTGGCAGAACGGCCGTTACAAACCGGCGATGTGCTGCTGATCGAAGGAGCGTTGCCAGAGATATTAACCGTTTGCCGCACCCATGGTTTGCAGCTGGTTAAAGAGTGGCAATCGCAAGCATGGCACCCTAGTTTGGAGACAGAGGGAATGCAACTCATCGAGCTAACACTCTCACCCCAGTCTGAGCTAATCGGGCAAACGTTGAAGGAAATGGGATTCCGGGCCCGATTTGGCCTGTCGGTATTGGCCATTCGCCATAGCGGCAAGTCAATTACAGATCATTTGGGGGATGTACCGATTGAGTTTGGCGACGCGCTGCTGGTTCAGGGCCTCCCAAACAAGTTTGGCTTGCTGCGTAAAAACCCCAACTTCCTGGTTTTGGACGCTCCCCCACTGGAATTAAGACGCACAGAAAAAGCGGCCGTTGCCCTCATCATTCTCTTTGCTGTACTGCTAACCGCTACCTTTGGCTGGCTCGACATTGCCACCACGATGGTGCTTGGCGCTGTACTGATGATTATTTCAGGCGTCTTAACGATGGAAGAAGCATACCGGGCCATCGACTGGCAGTCGGTCTTTTTGATTGCCGGGATGTTGCCGCTGGGCATTGCTATGGAAGAAACAGGCACGGCGCGATTGCTGGCCGATCAGCTGGTAAATCTTGTAGGGAGTTTGGGACCCGTGGTGGTTCTAGCTGGGATATTTTTGCTCACAGCGCTGCTAACGGAGGTGATTTCCAACGCAGCAGCCACCGTGCTGATGGTACCCATCGCCATCGACTCGGCCTTTGGCCTGGGGGTCGCTCCTGAACCATTTGTGATGGCCACAGTCTTGGCGGCGTCCACCTCTTTTTTGATGCCGGTGGGGCATCAGGTAAACGTCATTATTTACGGGCCTGGCGGCTATCGTTTTTCGGATTACGCGCGGGTTGGTATCTGGCTCAACTTGATCATTCTAAGTTTGGTTGTAACGGTTTTGCCTCTAATTTGGCCATTCTAGCATCCCCCCTAAATTATTGATTACTATTAAAATAGTTGGCCAATCCAGGTGAAAATGCCTAGCAAATTAGCGGCTGAGATAGCCACTACAGCAATAAGCAACCAGCGGACAAAGTTTGCTCCACGCTCCACTGCCATGCGAGCAGCAACCCAGGCACCGAGCGAGTTACCCACTGCTAAAATTAGCCCAATGCCCCAATTCACCTGATCGTTCAGCATAAAAACGATCAGCGCAGAAATGGTAAAGGCCAAAACAATGAGTACCTTCACAGCATTGGCTCGTACGAGATCGTAGCCGATGCCTAACACCAGTCCAGCCAGCAGGAAAATACCAACACCTGCCTGCAAAAAACCGCCGTACATGCCAATGAAAAAGAAGATGATGAGTTGGAAGATGGACGGCCGTTTCCCCATCTTCTCCAATTCCCCTTGCAACCATCGTTTGGGACGCAGCAAAATGACAAACAGCATCACCACCATCAGCACACCAATGGCTTGCCGCATGAGCCTTTCATCCAGCCCCACGGCAATCTGCGCCCCGATGATCGAGCCAATAATGGCTGGCACCGACAAGATCAGCCCGCCACGTACATCCAGCACTTTTTGGCGATGAAAACTGCTTACTGAAACGATATTCTGGAACAGAACCCCCACCCGATTGGTACCATTGGCCACCGTGGCCGGAATGCCCAAAAAGATAAGTAGCGGCAGCGTAATGAGTGAACCACTCCCCGCTAATGTGTTAATAAAACCTGCACCAAAGCCAGCAGCCAACACTGCTAAATAGATATACCATGCCATTAAATTAACTCCTGAATTTTTTAACGCAGAGGCACGGCGGCGCAGAAAAATCAACCTGGCTGCACTTTCGTTGTCTGCAATGTTTATTCACGGTTGGATTATAGACGGTCTGTAAAATGAGGCGATTGATTGGGTTGGCTTTAGGGCGGGTAGATTCGTTATTTTGGGGCAATCATGATAAAAATCACACTAAATTGGGCAGAATGTCAGGAGGTAGATGGATGTATGATTTAGTCATTAAGGGGGGAACCGTGATAACGGCCGTTTCCACATTCCCGGCAGACATCGGCATCAATGGCGAAACGATTGCCGCCATCGGGCAAAATCTGGACGGCAGGCAGGTGCTGGACGCCAGCGGCAAGCTCGTCACTCCTGGCGCAGTAGACATGCACGTACATCTGCAAATGCCCATTGGCAACTTTACCTCGACAGACACTTTTTACAGCGGCACCCGCGCCGCTGCCTTTGGCGGCACCACCACCATCGTTGATTTTGTAGAAACCCAGCCAGACGAAACAATGGTCGAAGCCATCGCCGCCCGCCGAGCTCTGGCCGATCCCAACGTGGTGATCGATTACGGATTGCACATGACGATTGGCCCTGGCGACATGGCGAAGCTGGGCCAGGTTCCCGACGCATTTGCCGCAGGGTGTACCAGCTTCAAACTGTACATGGCCTACGGGCTGCGCTTGCGTGATGATGAGCTGTTGCAGGCGTTAACGGCCGTACGCAACGTCAGCGGCATTCCTGTGGTTCATGCTGAAAATTGGGATGTGATTACCGAACTCATCAAGCAAAACATCGCGGCAGGGCGTACCAGTCCACACTGGCACCCACGCAGCCGCCCCGCCCTGCTGGAAGCGGAAGCGACCGGGCGCGTCATTGACATTGCCAGCTTTGTCGGCGTGCCGCTGCACATTTTCCACGTTTCCTGCGGCGAGACGGTGGCCCGCATCGCCCAGGCCCGGCAGCAGGGGCTGCCCGTCACCGGCGAGACATGCCCACAATACCTGTTCCTCACCTGGGATGTTTATGATGCACCCGGCGTAGATGGGGCACTGCCCGTCTGCTCGCCCCCGATCCGCGACAGCGCCGCCCAAACCACATTGTGGCAGGCGCTCAGTCGCAACGAGCTGCAAATTGTCACCACCGACCACTGCCCGTTTACTTTCGAAGAAAAAGCAACGGGACTGGACAATTACAGCCAGATTCCTGGCGGCGTGCCCTCAATTGAAATGCGCTTTGCCGCACTTTACTCGCAAGGCGTGCGCCAGGGCTGGCTCAGCCTGCCGCAGTGGGTCGCACAATGCTGCACCAATCCGGCCAAACTGATGGGGCTGGCTAAAAAAGGGGAAATCACCGTGGGATACGATGCCGACCTGGTGATTTTTGACCCGGAGGCCGCAAAAACGCTCACGCCGGAAACGCTGCACGAGACAGCAGGCTGGACGCCGTACGCAGGGCTAACTGTGCAAGGCTGGCCGCAAACAACGCTCAGCCGAGGTAAGGTTGTGGTGCAGGATGGGGAGTTTGTGGGTGAGATAGGAAACGGCCGTTTCCTCCACCGCACCCAAGCCAATCTGTAAACTGATTACTGACCTACCGATTACTGGTCACCGATCACGGCCACTGCCAGCAGAGCAGCTGCCACTCTTGCCCCTCGACGATGACGGCTCCTGCGTAGCCCGTGGCCGGTTCCAGGTTTTGCAACTTCCAGTGGGTGGCGGCTTCCCGGCTGCCTTTCACCTGAAGCAGTTCGGCTGGTTCGCCCGGTTTCAAGGTCACGTCGAATGAGTCCAGCGGGCAGGATAATCCTTCGCCAATAACTTTGATGAATGCCTCTTTGCGCGTCCAACAGTTGAAGAAGGCTTGCGGTTTTTGTGCGGCGGGAACGGCCGTAAACACCGCCACCTCATTCGCGGAAAAAAACCGCTCTGCAATTTGCTCCCCGTCGTCTAACGGCCGTATCTGTTCAATATCTACCCCCACTTCGCGGTGCCGGGTAAAGGCCAGCAGCGCCACCCCCTGCGCATGGGAAATATTGAAGCGTACGCCAGAATTTGCCTGCTCTGCTACCAGTTCCGGCTTGCCATGTTCACCATAGGCAAAGGCTATTTGGTGAGCCGGACGCTGCAAATAGCTGCCCAAAAGCTGTCGCAGCAAACCGCGCGCCACAATGTAATGGTCACGATCATGGTCGAAGTAGAAGCGGTTGGCCCGCGCCCGTTCATCTTCGGCTAAATGCTGCCAAAATTGGTTGAGCTGCGTTTGTGGCCGATTAAGGGAAGCAACCCAAACATGGAGTTCATCTTGGGGCAATGTTGGTTTGGCAGGCGGCAGGGGCCAGGTGGAGCGAAACGAGGTCATGCAAAGGGTTCCAAATGTTGTTTTAGCTCAGCGGCAACCTGGTCGATGTACGGCCGTTTCAAAATGCCCAAGTGAGTTGATTCCACCGCGTACATTTTTAGACCATCCTCGGGCAAATCAGACCAGCCCAGCGACTCATCACCGCCGTTTTCTAGCGTGGAGTAAAACAACAGCGCTTCACCCGGATAGCGCTGGGGATAGTAGCGTTGGGTTGCCTGCGTCGAAATCAAGTGCATAAAATAAAAATCATGAAAGCGAGATGGCACAACTTGCTGCCAGTTGATGTATCGTTTAACCAATTTGGCCCAGCTTTTGCGCCAGATGCGCACCCAGGCGCGATAAAAAAGATACCAATACGCCGTCAGTCGATTCTTGCTGCTATTCAAAATGTACCCCAGCCGGGCCAATCGGCCAAGCCGCGCCATATTCTTTTTATGGCGAGCCAACCGAGCAGCCATTTCTTCGGGAGAATCAGCCTGCGGCATGTCTGGTTTGTTATGCGGTGTAGAAGGGTCAATAAACACCAAGAGGCCAACCTCATCGCCTGCTTGTTGAAGCTGCTGCGCCATCTCGTAAACAACGATGCCGCCATAACAAAAGCCGCTAAGCAGATAAGGACCTTCTGGCTGCACCATTTTCATTTCCTGAATGTAATGGGCGGCCATGTCTTCAACATCGGTGAAAACCGATTGATGGGTTGTTTCATCCAGCACCGGTTGCAAGCCGTAAAACGGCCGTTCCATCCCCAGCAACTGCGCCAAATCATGATAATGGAACACATGCCCTGCCCCACCATGCACACAGAAAAGCGGCGTTTTGCTGCCCAGCGGCTGAATCGGTACCAACGATGACCATTGCGACGTCTGCCCCTGCTGGCGGATGGCAGCAGCAAGCTGGTTAATGGTTGGCGCAGCAAACAGCAAGGAGACAGGCAGACGCACCTTGAGTTGCTTCTCGATGGCGGCAAACAGCGTCACTGCCTGGAGCGAATGTCCCCCCATCTCAAAATAGTTGGCATCGGTGCTGATGCTGGGCAGCTTGAGGACATCTTGCCAGATGTGTACCAGCTGAGACTCTAGCGCATCTTGCGGAGCCACAAAAGTTTCGTCTGTGGTGGGCAGATGGCCGTCCGGCGCCGGCAGCGCTTTGCGGTCGATTTTGCCGTTAGGCGTTTGCGGGAATTTTTCTAGCACCACAAAGGCAGCGGGCACCATGTAGGCAGGGAGGGATTGGTTGAGGAACGGCCGTAAATCTCCCAATCCTGCCGCATCACCCACTACATACGCTGCCAACTGCACACCAGAGCCGTTCTCATGGGCCAAGACAAGCGCATCCTGAACGGCCGTATGCTGCCGCAGCGCCGCTTCCACCTCGCCCAGCTCTATACGAAAACCGCGAATTTTAACTTGGTGATCAAGGCGACCCAGGAACTCGATACGGCCGTCAGGCAAATATCGCCCTAAATCCCCGGTCTTGTACAATCGCTCACCACCGTTTTGGGCAAATGGGTTGGGGATAAATTTTTCGGCCGTCAGAGCGGGCCGGTTTAGGTAGCCACGCGCCAGGCCACGCCCCGCAATGTGAATTTCCCCAGCCACGCCCAGCGGCACTGGCTGAAGCTGCGGATTGAGTAAATAAATTTGCGTATTGGGCAAAGGCTGCCCCACAACGGGCGTCGGATTATTGGTGGTGAGAACGGCCGTCAGTGCCCCCACCGTTCCTTCTGTTGGACCATATCCATTAACAAAGTGCCGACCCACTGCCCACTTGGCTACAATCTCCGCCGAACACGCTTCACCCGCTGAAATAACAGTGCGCAGGGCCGGAAAATCGGCTGGGTGCAGCAGTGCCAGCGCTGAAGGAGGCAGCGTGACCACACTTACCTTTTGCTGCTGCATCAGCTGCACAAAGTCTGGCCCCATCAACAAATCATCTTTGTCTGCCAGCACCAACGCCGCACCGTTGAGCAAGGCCTGCAAGAAATCAGCCACGGAGGCATCAAAGCTGAAGGAAGCAAATTGCAAAATGCGACTTTGCTCAGAAATTTCGCAGCGCTGGGCCATCGCCAGCCCAAAGTTGACCAGCCCTCGATGCGTCACCCCCACCCCTTTGGGCCGTCCGGTGGAGCCAGACGTGTAAATGATGTAGGCCAGATTGTCCAACATGAGGCTGTTTACTGGATTGCTGGTCGGTTGATGAGCAATCTGATCGTCCCACTCCTGGTCAAGGCAAACGGCCGTTGCCACCGCAGCTGGCAATTTTTCATACAGTGCACTTGTTGTGAGAACCAGAGCCAGGTCAGCGTCGTCTATCATGTAGCGCAGCCGGTCGGCAGGGTATGCCGGGTCCAACGGCACGTAAGCTCCACCCGCTTTCCACACCGCCAGCACGGCAATCACCATCTCAAAGGAGCGGTTGACAAAAATACCCACCTTGCTTTCTGGACCAATGTCACGCGCTTGTAGGGCATGGGCCAGCTGATTGGCTTTGGCGTTCAGCATGGCATAGCTCATCTGCCGTTGGCCGTAAATGAGTGCTGTTGCTTTGGGTGCTTGTTCCGCCCTGTGCGCGAACAGTTCATGGGCGAATGCAATCTCGGGGAGGGTAACGGCCGTCTCATTCCAATCTACCAACAGCTGCTGTTTTTCTGCTGGCGTGAGCATGTTTAGCTGGCCAATCGGGCTGTCGGGCTGCTCTAGAAGACCGGTCAGCAGCGTTTGCCAATGGGCCAACATGCGCTGGATCGTCTCTGGTGTGAACAAATCAGTGTTGTAATTCAGGCTGCACCTGAACTGATCGGCTTCCCGGCTGATGGAGAGCGTCAGATCAAACTGAGCCATGCCGTTGTCCAGGTCGATGGGGCTGATGGTAAGGGTGGGTAACGGCCGTTTCGCTACACTTGCCTCTTGATAAGTAAACATCACCTGAAACAGCGGATCGTAGCGCAGGTCACGCTCCGGCTGGAGCAGTTCAACCAGCTTTTCGAAGGGCACATCGGGATGATCGTAAGCTGAAGTAGCCGTGTCTCGCACCTGGGACAGAAGCTGCCGAAACGTTTGCCAACCATCCACCTGACTGCGCAATACCAGCGTATTGACAAAAAAGCCCACCAACCCTTCCAGCTCTGCCTGCTGCCGGTTGGCTATGGGTGTGCCCACCAAAATATCTTCCTGGGCCGTGTAACGATGCAGCAGCACCTTAAACGCCGCCAACAGCAGCATAAATGGCGTGCTGCCGGTTTGTTGGCACAGAGTCATCACCTGGCTCGTTAGCTCAGGCGTGAGCAGCACAGAGGCAAATGCGCCGCGATGCGTTTTAACAGCCGGACGCGGTTTATCCGTGGGCAGTTGCAAAAGCGGCAGCTCGCCCGCCAGCTGATTTTGCCAATAATCGAGCTGTGCTTGCAGCGTTTCACCCGTCAGCCAGTCGCGCTGCCACAAGGCATAGTCAGCGTATTGGATGGGCAGTTCCGGCAGGTCTGGCTGCCGCATGTGGCTGATGGCCTCGTACAGCGCGACCAATTCATCCACCACAATGCCCGCCGACCAGCCATCAAACACAATATGGTGGAAGACCAGAAGCAAAATATGTTCGGTTGGGCCAAGTCGCAGCAAATGGAAGCGCAGGAGCGGGCCTGCTTCTAAATCGAATGGTTTTTGCACGGCCGTCTGTAACACAGCATCTAGTGCATCTACCGACGCGCTTATTTTGTCCAGCGTCACTGGCCAATCATCGTGAATGAGTTGTTGGGGGGTGCCAGAAACGGCCGTAAACGTCGTCCGTAAACTTTCATGCCGCTGCACCAATGCCTGACACGCCTGGGCGAGTGCAGCTTCATCAAACTGACCTGTGAGCCGCAAAGCCAGCGGCGTATTGAACAACGAGCTGCCCGGCGTGAGTGCCTCTAAAAACCAGAGGCGTTGCTGGGCAAAAGAAAGTGGCAGCGGTTCGCCGGTTTGCAGGCGTGGCGGAATGGTGGGGGCGACGGCCGTTTCCGCCAATCCCTCATCAGCAAGCAAAAGATCAAGGAGTTCTAACTTGTCACCGGAAAAGCTGAAGGCACTGCTGGACTGGTCAGTCATAACACATTAACGTTTTTGGCTCAGTAATTTTGCGGCTTCCTCATCAGAAAGCTGCGACAACTGGATAAGTAGTTGAGCCACTTTTTCCACAAGTGCGCGATTATTGGGTGGCTGGAGAGCAACGGCCGTCATTGTAGCAACGGTTGGCGAATCAAACAAAGCACGCAGCGGTAGCTCAATGCGCAGCGTCTGTCGCAGACGTGTCACCAACTGGGTAGCCAGTAAAGAATGCCCTCCCAGTTCAAAGAAGTTGTCATGGATGCCTACGCGGTCCAATTTGAGCGTTTCGGCCCACAGATTGGCAATAATCGTTTCCACATCGTTGCGCGGCGGGACGTATTGGGCAGTGGCGGCTGCCGCTGGTGCGGGCAATGCTTTGCGGTCAATTTTGCCGTTGGGCGTCAGCGGAAAGGCATCTAGCAGCACAAACGTCGCCGGAACCATGTAGGCAGGCAGCCGTTGGCTCAAGATCGTACGTAAGTGAGCGACGTCCACATAATGCCCCACAACGTAAGCAACTAATTGCGGCCCGGTTCCGGCATCATCTCGGGCCACAACAAGCGCATCACGAACGGCCGTTTGCCGCCGCAGCACCGTTTCAATTTCACCCAGCTCAATGCGATAACCACGAATTTTCACCTGATGATCCAGCCGACCCAAGAACTCAATGTTGCCATCAGGCAGGTAGCGAACGAGATCGCCCGTTCGGTAAACCGTCATCGGTGAACGGTCATCGGTAAACGGTACACCGCTATCAGCAAACCAATCACCGATTACTGATAACTGATTACCGATTACCGACCACGGAACAAACCGTTCCTCAGTCAGCTCTGGCCGGTTCAGGTAGCCACGCGCCACGCCAATGCCGCCAATGTACAGTTCGCCGGGCGTGCCGACGGGGACTGGCTGTTGGGTTTCATCAAGGATAAACAGCTGCACGTTGTCGATAGGGTGACCAATGTGGGGTTTTATGTCGCTCGGGGTGAGAACGGCCGTTGTGGCACACACAGTCGCTTCAGTAGGACCATACCCGTTCACAAAACGCCGCCCGGCTGACCAGGGGGCCATTACTTCAGCAGAACACGGTTCGCCAGCGGCAACAACGGTTTGCAAAGTGGGGAAATCGTCCGGGTTGAGAATGGCAAGGGCAGAGGGGGGCAAGGTAACGGCCGTAACCCTCTGTTCCTTCACCAGCGCCACCAAATCCGGACCGGGCAGCATCGCTGCCGCATCAGCCAAAATTAGTGTGGCCCCAGCCGTTAGCGTGACAAACATTTCCGAAACTGAGGCATCGAAGCCAAAGGCGGCAAATTGCAGCACCCGACTCTCTGGTTCAATACCAAACGCTTTATGCTGCGCCTGCGCCAGGTTAGGCACGCCGCGATGGGTTACCTGCACGCCTTTTGGCTGTCCCGTCGAGCCAGAAGTGTAAATGATGTAGGCTGCGTTTTCGGCCGTTGCGCCACTCTCTGGATTTTCGTCGCTGCATGAAATGATTTTGGGCCAGTCGGAATCCAGTTTTATTGTGAATTGTGAATTGCGGATTGTGAACGGTGAATGATCACCTGCAACCTGCAACTTGCCACCAGCCACCAACTCCTCTTGTGTCAGAAGCACTACCGGCTTTGCGTCAGTGAGCATGAAATGGATGCGTTCCGCTGGATAAGTGGGATCGAGCGGCAGGTAGGTGCCACCCGCTTTGAGTACCGCCAGGGCGGCAATGACCATCTCTGGGGAGCGATTGAGATAAACAGCCACGATACTTTCTGGGCCGACGCCCTGTGCTTGCAAGAAGTGGGCCAGCTGGTTGGCTTTGGCGTTAAGTTGGGCATAGGTAAGCTGTTGATTCTGATAGGAAACGGCCGTTCGCTCTCCCACCTCCTCAGCAATTTGGGCCACCCATTCATGGATCAACAGGTTGGGTACGGCCGTTTCCGTCGCGTTCCAATCCACCAGCAATTGCTGCGCTTCGGCCTCACTCAGCGGAGAGAATGTTTGGTGCGGCGCATCTGGTCCCGCGGCTAACGCCGCCAACGTGCGTTCAAAATATCCTGCCAACCGTTCAATTTGAGGCGCGCCAAATTCGGCCGGATTGTATTCCAGCCGCAGCCCCAGCGAACCGTCAGCTACGTTCAGTTCAGCCTCTACTGCCAGATCAAAGTTGGCATGGCCATAAAATTGTTCATCCACAATCCTGATCTGGTCTTCCCCAGTCAATTCATCAAGCACATGAAAATGAAGGAAGTTGAACGGCACCTCAAACAGCGGCTGCCCGCCCAGCATTTGCTGCATCTCTGCCAAGGGGAAACGACGATGGGGCAGCAGCCCCTTTTCCGTCGCAAACGTTTGTCGAATAAGGTCAAACCAGCTGCCTGCCCCTAATTTTTGGCGAAACGGCACGGTGTTGAGGAACAGGCCCAGGGCGCGCTCGCTGCCGCTTTGTTCGGGACGGCCGTTCATGACCAAGCCACTCAGTACCTCATCCTGCCCACAAACAAAACCCAAAATCTTCAGGTGCGCCGCCAGCAAAACGCTTTTAAGCGGGACGCCCGCCTGATGAGCAATCTGGTTAAGTTTTGCCACTTGCTCCGCAGAAATGATGGTTTGGTGAACGGCCGTTTCCGGCAACGCATCACCAACATTTGGCAGCGGCAAGCGCGGCACCGTACTCACGCTGCTCTCAGCCAAATTTTCTTGCCAAAACGCCCGCGCCACATCTGAGGTAAGGATAGCCTGTTCGGCTGCCACAAATTTGTGGTATGGCACGCCTGGCTCTGGCTTAGGGGACTGTCCCTTGAGCAAAGCCCGGTACGTTTGGAACAGCTCTGTCACCAGCGAGGCCACGCTCCAGCCATCTAAAATGGCGTGATGCTCCGCCATGATCATCTGGAAGCTGGTTTCGCTGCGCTGGAAAAAATGGAAGCGCAGGAGCGGCGGCTGTGTCCAATCAAATTTATCGGCGATGGTTTGCTGCACCCAGCGGCTAATTTCCGCCGCCTGCGCCTCACTATCAAGCTGGCGCAAATCGTGCAGCGTTACGGGGATTTGCGCCTGGGGCCAAACCAATTGTAACGGTTCGCTGTAGGATGTCAGATCAAAGCTGGTGCGCAGAATCGTGTGCCGTTGGGCCAACTGCTGCACGGCTGTTGCCAACAAATCCCCAGCAAACACGCCCTCAATTTGCCAACTAGTAACGTTGTGGTAAACGGCCGTTTCCGCCGCCAACTCCGCATGAAACAACATGCCCGCCTGTAATTTGCTCAGCGGATACGCATCTTCCACCTCCGGCGGCAATTGACTATGGTCCACCTGGCTAATGAGGCCAAACGGTTCGGCTTCGATAGCCGCCACACCTGCTTCAACCAACTCAATGCGGGCAATTTGCTCCGACAGGCGGCCAATTGTTTGCAAGTTGAACAAATCCGCCAGGGAGAAGTTCAGCCCCGCCTGCCTGGCCTGGGCCAACACTTGAATGCTGCGAATGGAATCACCACCCAGCTCAAAATAGTTATCGTCGATGCCGATGCGGGCCACGTTGAGGACGCGGCTCCAGATGTCAGCCAGGATTTCTTCGGCGCGAGTGCGTGGTGCGGTGTACGGCCGTTCCAAGTCAGGTCGGGCTTCGTCCGGCTGGGGCAACGCCCGGCGGTCAATTTTGCCGTTGGTGGTTAGTGGAAAGGCATCCAGCAGCACAAACGCGGCGGGAATCATGTAGGCGGGCAGTTTGGGCTGCAAATAGCTACGCAGCTCCGTCACGGTCACAGGTTGGGCTGGGTCCAGCACCAGATAGGCCACCAGCCGCTTCTCCCCCGGCTCATCCTCCCGCACCAAAACCAGGAGTTGGCGAACGGCCGTGTGGCTGCCCAATGCCGCTTCAATCTCCCCCAGCTCAATACGGAAGCCACGGATCTTCACCTGATGATCAATTCGACCCAAGTATTCGATGTCCCCATCCGGCAGCCAGCGGGCGAGGTCACCTGTACGGTAAACGGTAGTCGGTAAACGGTAATCGGTTAATGGTTTATCGATTACCGATAACGGCACAAACCGCTCCGCCGTCAACTCTGGCCTATTCAGGTACCCTGCTGCCACACCGGCACCACCAACGTAAATCTCGCCGGGCACGCCGATGGGCACGGGCTGCCGCTGCGGATCCAGGATGAACAGTTGCAAATCGGGGATGGGCTGGCCAATGACACTGCCCGGTGCTTGAGCCACATCGTTGCTGTAGATGGGGCGGTAGGTGACATGAACCGTCGTCTCGGTGATACCGTACATGTTGATCAGCTGCGGCATATGGTCACCATGCCGGTCGAACCAGGGTTGCAGCGTGTTCAGCTCCAACGCCTCCCCGCCAAAAATCACATACCGTAGGGCAAGATTAATATCTTGCCCGAGCTCAGCCTCTGCTTGAATGAGCTGTCGGAAGGCTGAGGGCGTTTGGTTGAGCACTGTTACACCTTCGGCCACCAAAAGATGGTAAAAATCATGCGGCGAGCGGCTGGTGAGATAGGGCACGACCACCAAACGGCCGCCATACAGTAGCGCCCCCCAAATCTCCCACACGGAAAAGTCGAAGGCATAGGAATGGAACAGCGTCCAAACGTCGTTCTCGTCAAAATGGTACCAATCGTCAGTAGCCTGCATCAGGCGCATGACGTTGTGGTGGGTCACCAGCACACCCTTCGGTTTGCCCGTCGAGCCGGAGGTGTAGATGACGTAAGCACGGTTGTGTGGCTGCACGGCGCTGGTGGGGTTTGTGGTGGGCTGGGTGGCGATGGTGGGCCAGTCGGTGTCGAGTTTAATTGTGAATTGTGAATGATTACCTGCCACCTGCCACTTGCCACCTGCCACCAGGCTTTCCTGCGTTAGCAGGGCTACTGGCTTTGCATCTTCCAACATGAAGGCCAGGCGATCCTCTGGGTACGCAGTGTCTATGGGCAGGTATGCCCCACCTGCTTTGAGGACGCCTAAAATAGCAACGACCATTTCCAGCGAGCGTTCTAAATAAAGCGCGACTAAATCGTCGGGTTGGACGCCCTTTTGTTGCAAGAAGTGGGCCAGTTGGTTGGCTTGGGCGTTGAGTTCGGCATAAGTGAGTTGTTCCGTGTCAAAAGTAACGGCAATGGCATCCGGGTTTTGGGCCACTTGTTGCTCAAACTCTTGATGAATACACGAAGAGGGTGCGAAATTCGTGTTCCACTCGTTCCACTCAATAATTAGTTGCTGGGCTTCAGCTTCGGTGATGAGGGGGAGCTGGTTTAACGGCCGTTCCTCATCCACTACCATGCCAGAAAGTAAATTACAGTAATGATCAAATAGACGGGAGACGGCCGTTTCTGCCAAACGATCCGCATCATAAACCAGGAAAACGTCCAGTTCTTCATCGGGCACCAGGCGCAACGTTAGCAGATAGTTGGTGCGTTCGTAAGAAAAATAGTCACGAATGGTGAGCTGGTCCCCGGCGGCGCGGCTCTGGCGTGGATAATTTTCCAGCACCAGGAGCGATTCAAACAGTGGCTGGTCGGCCGACAGTTAGCTCCAGCTTTGCACCTGCGTCAACGGCGTTGTCTCATGCTCTTGCAAGGCCAGTAAGTTACTCTGGAACTGCTGCAACCAAGGCAACACCGTATCATCCGGGGCAATCTGGCAGCGCAGCGGCACCGGATTGATGAGCACCCCAGCCATCTGATCTACACCCGACAACTGTGGCACACGGCCCGACATCATCGTACCAAAAAGGACGTCCGGTTCACCGCTGTAGCGGCTGAGCAGCAATCCCCAGGCGGCTTGCAGCAGCGTCCCCAGTGTGAGGCCATGCGCACGGCTGAACTGCTTCAGCTGCGCATGCAGCTCTGCTGGCAACTGACGGCGAATTTCGCCATGTGTCTCGGTGCGATGATTGGCCGTACGCCGCCCGAGATCAACCGTCAGCGGCGTGGGCACGGCAAAATCAGCCAGCGCCTCTTGCCAAAATTGTTGAGCAGCAGTCCAATCCTGCTGCTTCTGCCAGCGGATGAAGGTTTCAAATGGTTCAGGGTCTGGCAGGACGGCCGTTTCCCCCTGCATCATTGCCTCGTAAAGCATAAACAGCTCTTTGTACAGCAGGCTCTCTGTCCAGCCATCAATGATAATATGATGCACCGTCCAAATAAAGCGTGATTCCTGCTCATTGAGCCGAATCAGGGTAAGGTGATGCGGTGGCTGATCCAAGGCCAAGCCCGCCGTCTGGTTATCGGCTAAAAACTGGGTCATGCGGCTGGTTTGCTCGGCAGCGCTCAGATCGCGCCAGTCTAGCAGTTGGCTGCGCGGTGGCGCATTTTGGAGGACGATTTGCAACGGCCGTTCCCAGCCATCCCACACAAAAATGGTACGCAAAATAGGATGGCGCGCCACGACTTGCTGCCATGCTTGCAAAAGCAGCTCCGGTTCCAGTTCACCCTCTATCGTGAAGGCAGGCTGCTCAAAATAAATATCGTCTTCAGGATGGAGCAGTGTGTGGAACAGAATGCCTTCTTGCAGCGACGAGAGCGGGTAGGCGGCCTCAACATCGTCACCAAATTCGGTTTGCAGGCGGGATTGTTCGGCAGCGGTGAGCAGCGGTTTTGTTTCGTCAAGCTGAATTGTTGTTACAGGCGATACGGCCGTGGCCAATTCGGCCACTGTGGGCTGCTGAAAAAGCTGCGCCTGCGACAAATTAAATCCAGCCGCACGCGCTTTAGCCACAATCTGAATGCCTAAAATGGAATCACCACCCAGGCCAAAAAAACTATCGTGAATGCCCACTGGAGAAACGCCCAGCACCTCAGCCCAAATATCGGCCAGTTTCCCCTCCTGCAAGTTACGCGGCGGGACGTACGGTTGGGGCAGCTCGGGACGCACGCTTTCTGGCGCGGGTAACGCTTTGCGGTCGATTTTTCCGTTGATGGTTAGCGGCATGGCGTCCAGCAACACAAAACGAGCCGGAATCATGTAGTCCGGCAGGCGCTGGGCCAGGAAGTCGCGCAGTTCATCAGCCTTGGGCACTGGTGCTTGTTCGGCGGTCAGGTAAGCAATGAGCTGCTTGCTGCCAGAGGTTTCGTGGACGAGTACGGCCGTTTCTCGCACAGTCTCATGCTGCCCCAAAACCGACTCAATCTCGCCCAACTCAATGCGGTAGCCACGAATCTTCACCTGATGATCGATGCGGCCCAGAAATTCAAAATCCCCGTCGGGGCGCAAGCAGGCTAAATCCCCTGTGCGGTAAAGGCGGGCACCTGGTATGCCGCTGAATGGATCGGGGACAAATTTTTCGGCGGTGAGGGACGGCCGTTTCAAATACCCACGCGCCACACCTTCGCCCCCAATGTACAGCTCTCCCACCGAGCCATTCGGCACGGGTTGCATCTGTTCATCCAACACATAAAGCTGCGTATTGGCAATGGGTTGACCAATGGGCACCGCCCCGTCCCGATCATCATCGAGCAAAATCTCGTAAACGCAGCAGCCAACAACCGTTTCCGTAGGACCATATTCGTTGAACAGGCGGGTGTTGGGGGCATGTTTGCGCCAAAAGGTGAGCTGTTCGGCCGTGAGCTGCTCGCCGCCAATGACAAATGATTGAGTAGCCCCAGCGGCTTTTTCCGCAGGCACAATCTGGTTGAGCAGTAGCAAATGAGCCGGGGTGATTTTGACCAGACCAAAGCCGCCCGGCTCAGTCAGTACCTGGCCCAGCAAGCTGCCAGCATCTCCTTCTGGCAACAACTGCACTGGCTGCCCAGCCAGCAGCGGCACAAACAAGCTGGTCACGGTCAGGTCAAAGCCAATCGAGGAATGAACCGGCGCACCACCCGCCTGTGCGGGATAAACATCCAGCGCCCAGTCCAGATAGTTGGCCAGGCCGCGATGGGTGATCATTGCCCCTTTGGGCTTGCCCGTAGAACCAGACGTGTAAATGATGTAAGCCAGATTGTCTGGCTGTACAGGCACGGCTATATCTTCGCTAGACAGCAGAAACAGAATGTGATCGGATTGATCGAGGAAGATGGCATGGCTTTGGGCTGATTCTGGCAGTTTGTGAGCTAATTGGGAGTGGGTGAGGCAAACGGCCGTTTCCGCATCTGCCAGCATCCATTCAATTCGTTCAGTTGGGTAGTCAGGATCGATAGGGATATAAGCCGCACCCGCCTTCAGCACCGCCAAAAGGGCCACGACCATCTCCACCGAGCGCTCCAGGCAAACAGCAACCAGCGACTCCACCCCGATGCCTTGTTGCTGCAATAAACGGGCTAGCTGGTTAACACGGCCGTTTAGTTCGGCAAAGGTAAGGTGGTCTGTCTTGGTCAAAACGGCCAAGGCATCAGGCGACTGCTGCACTCGAACTGCAAAACGCTCCGGCACTGAAGCATCTTTTGTATAAATCATTTTCATATTTGATTAATACAGTTCCCAATACTAAGAAGACGGACTCTAAACGATCACGAAGCTTGCTGACGCAAGCTCAGGGGCCTCATGTCTGTCCATATTTGATTAATATACGCCAAACATGCCTCCTTCGACCCCAGCTGACCCACAGAACGCCACCCGTTGGGGATCGTTTGTCCCGCAGGCCAGATTGAATATTGTTTTTCTTGGTTGATTACAACTGTAAAAAGATACTCAGCCTGGATTTCCATTAGATATAATCCTGTACATATGTAATTCACAAAAAATGTTTTGGGTAAAAACGAGTCAGAATTTGTGAATTACTTGAGTAAAAGCGTAGAAATGATTACCTGCTTTTCAAAGAACTTTTGCGCTTTCATTTAAAACAATTTCTGAAACGGCCGTCTAGCAAATACCACCCAACCATTCTAGAAAAAATTAACTATTTTGTATAGCCCTGTCAATTCTCATCTTTAGTAAACGAGCAAGTTCTGCCACATAAGGCTCTTTCACAATATTGTGCGTGCCATGAATAATGTGTACATCCAGGCCACCCTGGGCCAATGGCATCCAGCCAATGCCTTCACCACTTGGATTGCTCACTTCCGTCTCGCTGGCGCGGAATAACGTGACACGACCTGGATACGGTTTCAGGTCATGCTTGTTCACTAGATCAATGTGTGATTTCCACAAGAAAGGTGAGATGAGCGACTGCGGCAATGTTTGCCCAGCTCGCATCAGGCGGCGCACGCGCCAGAACAAACGGTATTTTTGCACATCCATGCGGGCCAATTTGTAGCGTAAAATCGCCCAGCGCTTCAGCAAACGCAGATTATTCAGCAAACCTTCACTAAATTCAGGCACCTCTTCGCGGGAAACGGCCGTTTCTCCATCTGGACCTTCCGCCATACGCAGCACATTTTTGTGCCGACGGGCAAACTCAGGATTATGCGTATCCAGCAGCGCCACCAGCGCCACTTCTTGTCCCTGAGCGTGCAGCTGCTGAGCTATTTCAAAGGCCACTTCACCGCCCATGGAAAAGCCACCAACCATGTAAGGTCCTTCGGGCTGAACGGCGCGCATTTGCTTCACATATTCAGCGGCCATTTCGGTAATAGAGGCAAATGGCGGCCGTTTGCCATCCACGCCACGCGCCTGTAAACCGTAAAATGGCTGGTCTTTGCCCAAATAGCGCGTAAGGTCATAGAAGTTCAGCACGTTGCCAAAACCGCCATGCACACAGAAAAACGGCACCTTGTTCCCCTTAGGCTGAATAGGTACCAATGGCGTCCATTCGCCAGATTTACGACGGCGTTTTTGTGCTTTTGGTTGTGCTGCCTCTTGCGCAGACTCTGCGGGTACATCGTACTCTGTGTGAAGCAGCTCGGCACATTCAGCAATGGTCGGCGCTTCAAACAGCGTCGCCAGGGAAAGATCGACAGCGTATGTTTTCTTGATTTTGGCAAAGAGCCGCACGGCGATGAGCGAATGGCCGCCCAGCTCAAAGAAATCGTCGTGAATGCCAATGTCGGTGATACCCAGCAGTTCTTCCCAGAATTTGACCAAGTTTTTCTCCAGGTCATTGCGCGGCGCTTCATAACTACTTTGCAATTCCGGTCGGGAAAGCTTGAGGCCACCCTCGTCGCCATCGTCCTGTTCGCTGTCGGCCTGGTCTACCAGCGCCTGCAAATCGAGCGAGCTGACGATCATTTGCGGCGGCACTTTATTACTGAGGATGCGCCGTAGCGCTTCCATGCCTTCGGCGGGGGCAATGCCATCGGTGAGAGCCAATTGCAGCAGGGTGGGTTCGGCATCGGCGGGAACGGCCGTTACCCCTCCCCCACCGTTTTGCTTCCTGCCATTGAGCATCGACTCATAGCTAACCCGCTTGAGCATAAATTCGTCGATTTCCACCAGGGAACGGCCGTTTTCATCCATGATCGTCACGTCAAACGCGGGCACTTCCTGGTGATTACGGCCGTCTTTGTTGTGGCGTACATGGCTATAGATGCGGTGCGGCAGCGGACCATGCACCTGCACCCGCTTGTAAGAGAGCGGCACATAAAAATCATCGCTCGTTTCGTACCCATCCACCAGCGGTAAACCAGCACTCGTGGCCAAATCCATCAGCGCAGGATGCAGGGTGAAGCTGTCCAGATCGCCGCCGAACTGCTCCGGCAGTTCCAGCATGGCCAGCACTTCATTTTCACCATAATTAACCTGGCGCAAATTTTTCCAGCGGGGGCCAAAATTGAGGAACGTTTCCTGCTTCGTTTCCTGCGCCATCGGCTCGTAGCGCAGTTCGCGCAAATTGCAGCGGGCGGCAATTTCCTGGAGGTTTTGCGTGGTGTTTTGTGGGGAACGTCCTTCCCCCACCTTACCCCGCACGTGTTCCTGCCAGGTGTGTTCCGGCGTGCGGCTGGTGACGGTAAAGCCATAGCCACTGCCATTTTTCTCTAATGATACGCGGACTTCACGGGCTTCATCTTCAGGCACTTCCAGCGGCGAGAGGAAGAACAAATCCCGAATTTCAATTGGGCCGTTAGGCGCACCTTTTTCCAGCGCAGCTTTGGCAATTTCCAGGTAGCCGGTGCCGGGAATCAGCGCTTCGCCATCTTTGATGCGATGCTGATCCAAAATCCAATGGGTGTCGGTGCGGTAATTGGTGGCATAGATGATCTCATCGTCCGTTTCTACAATAATTTTGTCCAACAGCGGATGAGGCACATCGGCTCCGACCGCTTGCAATTCATCCGCCATACCCAGGCGAACGGCCGTATCCACCGCCATCCCCACTTCTTGCCAGACGCCCCAGTTGACCGCCACGGTGAAGGTTTGGGAAGCGGCCGTTTTGCTTTCAGCAAACGCATTCAAGAAAGCGTTGGCCGCCACGTAATCCACCTGCCCCGCCGCGCCAATTTCCGTACTGGTCGAGGAAAACAACACAAAGAAATCGAGCGGTTCATTGGTCAAATACTCATCTAGCAGCAGTGTACCGCGCGCTTTGGGAGCCAACACCCGGCCCGCTTCCCGCGCAGTTTTCAGTTGAATCAAATTATCGTCCAGCACGCCCGCAGCGTGAATAGCGCCATTGATCGCGCCAAAACGCTGTTTTGCCTGGGCCACGGCATGTTTCACCTGCTCGCGGTTGGTCACATCGGCTTCAACAACCAGCACTTCAGCCCCGGCTGCTTCCAGCGCCTGAATTTTTTGGATGCGGCGGCTGGTTTTGTCGCTGACGCTGTGGCCCTTAATCCAATCGGCCCACATCTCCCGCTTGGGCAGGCCAGAGCGGCTCAACAACACCAGTTTGGCTTGAGCCGTTTCGGCGAGATGCTCTGCCATGACCAGCCCAATGCCGCCCATACCGCCCGTGATGAGGTAAACGCCGCCCTGCTTAATGCGAGAATCGGCCAGACTGCCTTCGGCCTGCGGCGCGGCTTCAAACTGCTGCTGCCAGCGACGGCCGTTACGATAAGCAAAGATTCCATTCTGTGGCTCTGCCAACAAATCTCCCTTGACCACCAGCGCCAAGCCTTCGATTTGATCAGCCGTCAGGCTGGCTGGCAGCGTCAAGTCAACCAGTCGCGCGGTGACACCAGGGAATTCGCGGGGCATCACCTTGATCGGGCCAAGCAAAGTTGCTTTGTCCGGGAAGGGAACTTGTTCCTCATCGACGCGTTGGCTGCCGTTGGTAACGGCCGTTATATCCAGCGTCCCCGGCAAGCCCTCTTCACCCAGCGCCTGTGCCAAGAAAAAGAGGCTGAAAAAACCTAAATCTTGATTTTGATAATAAACTCGCATCCGATCCGGGTTTTGTGGCTGGTTCAGCGTCCATAAATGAGCCACGCGCTGCGGCAGCAACGACCGGCCAGCCAGCTCTTCCACCAGCGTATCGTAATCAATCCGGGCGCGAGGATTCACCTCATAAGCAAATTCACTCAACTGGCGGAACTGTTCACCAACACTGACTGTAATTACTGTGTGCCCGGCGCTGGTCAACTGCTGCTGCACCTGTTCACCAATACCCAGTTTGTCCTGGAACAATAGCCAAGTGAGCGGCTGCAAAACGGCCGTTGTCGGCTTGTCGGTTGGCTGCCAGGTGCGCTTGTAAAACCAATCTTCCAGCTCCGGCATTTTGGCCAAGACGGTTTTGGTCGCCTCGACTCCGCTAAACAGGGTATTGCCTGGCTCAATCCAGTAGCGCTGCCGCTCAAATGGATAGGTGGGCAGTGGGACCCGGTACCGAATTTCATCGGCGTAAAAAGCAGCCCAATCGGGCATGACGCCAGCCAGCCAAAGGCGGCCCAAGCTGGTAAGGGCAAATTGCAGGTCAGACATTTCTTCTTTGCGATGGCGCAGGGAGGAAACGGCCGTATGCGATTTATCCTTCTCCGGGTGCATCCGCACCAGCGAGCTGAGCGTTTGGCCTGGGCCAACCTCCAAAAAGACCCGGTTTGGCTCTTGTAACAGCGTTGTCAGGCCATCGGCAAAGCGCACCGTATGGCGCAAATGGCGTACCCAATATTGCGGATCCGTCGCCTCTTCCGGCGTAATCCAGGCACCGGTCAGGTTAGAAATAAAAGGCATCGTTGGCGGGTTGAACTGAATTTTGGCCAGTTCGCGGCCAAATTCGTCTAGAATGGGTTCCAGCATGGGAGAATGCGCCGCTACGTTGATCCGCACCCGCCGACACTCCACCTCTTTTTCCGCCAGCACCGCTTCCAATTTTTCCAACGCAGCCACTTCGCCAGACACTACGCACAGTTCTGGATTGTTGATCACAGCAATCGAGAGGCCCTCGCTGAGGTACGGCTTGAGTGCCTCCTCGGTCATGGGCACGCTAACCATGCCGCCTTCCGGCAGCGTTTCAAACAATTTGCCACGCAGGGTCACAATGAAGAGCGCATCTTTGAGCGACAGCACCCCCGCCAGGCAAGCAGCGGTGTATTCGCCCAGGCTGTGTCCGGTCATGGCGGCAGGTTCAATGCCCCAGGAACGCCACAATTGAGCCAGGGCGTATTCGGTCATGAAGATGGCGGGCAGGTTGCGCGACGGCCGTTTTAATTCCTTAGCCGCTTGTTCCAGATTATCATCAGTGGGGAACATCAATTGGCGCAGATCGGTATTGAGATACGGCCGTACAAGTGCCAAACAATCATCAATCGCCTCACGGTA
>JBNKLQ010000021.1:0-36927 GCA_050292445.1 Promineifilaceae bacterium (SeqCode)
GGTTGCCAGCGGCGGTGAAACAGCGCGGCTCATGCTGGCGCTCAAAACAGCGCTGGCCCAGGTGGACAAAACGCCTACGCTTATTTTCGACGAAATCGACCAGGGCATTGGCGGCCGTGTGGGGGATGTAGTGGGGCGCAAATTGTGGGGTCTTACGGCCGTTGCCGATCATCAAGTCATCGTCGTCACTCATTTGCCCCAGCTGGCGGGCTACGGCGACACGCATTTCCACGTGAGCAAAGCCCAGGCCGACGGTGGCCGCACCACGACTCGCATTAAAACATTGGATGGGGACGGCCGTATTCAGGAACTGGCGGCTATGCTGGGTACCCAGGGCGAACACGCCGTCGGTGGCGCAGAATCCATTCTGGCAGTGGCCAACGGAACGAAAACAGCCGTAAAAAGTAAGTGATTTTGTCATGGAGCAATTGGCTGTAGCTGGCTGATTGTTCTTTATGTGATATAGAAAATCTCCCGCAGGGTTTGCTTTTAAGGGCAGCCTGCGGGAGATTTGATCTTAGGGGAGATGATTAGTTTTGCAGATCGGGTTCTGGAGGAACGCTGATGATTGTTTCGCCCTGCAAAAAGTCGATGGCGGCTTGCAGCTGGGTATCTTCAAACTCGCCGTCTACGGCCGTTTCCGGTAGAGGGATGTAATAATCGGGCGTTAAGCCAATATCATTGATTGATCCTTTTTCTGGGGTGAGCCATTCAGCAATCGTAACACGCACGCCACCATCATTAGAAAGCGTATGCCACGTTTGCACGGTGCCTTTGCCAAACGAGATTTGGCCAATGAGCACGCCCCGCCCGCGATCTTGAATCGCTCCGGCCAGTACCTCTGAGGCGCTGGCGCTGCCTTCGTCTATGAGAACCACCATGGGAATGTCCTCTACCAACCCTTCGTCACTGGCTTCAAACGGCCGTTCCTCACCGTCACCAAACCGCTCAAACAGCACCATTCCTTCATCCAAGAATTGGTCGGCAATCTTTACAGTGGTGTCTAGGGCTCCACCTGGATTGTGTCGTAAATCTAAAATCAAGCCGGAGGGATCTTGGGCCACCAGTTCGAGCAAAAGGTCAGACAGTTCTTCATCCGTCGTGTTGCCAAATCGGCTCAAGCGCACGTAGGCGATGCCCTCGTCGAGCATTTCGCCGCGCACCGTGGCCAGCTTAATCACATCCCGCACAATGTCGATGTTGAGCAGTTCGCCATCTCGATCAATGACCAGGCTGACGGTGGTGCCTGCTGGGCCGCGCACCAGCGCTGCGGCTTCGGCCACATCCATGCCGGTTAGCGCCACGCCGTCGGCCTCGCGCAAAATATCGCCTGGCCTAATACCAGCGGCGGCGGCCGGTGAACCGTCAATGGGGGAGACAACGGTGATGTTGCCATCCACATCTTCCACTTCAGCGCCGATGCCCTGAAATTCGCCAGCCATCGACTCTTGCGCTGCTGACTGATCTTGTGGCGGCAGGTAACGGGTGTGAGGATCGTCCAGCGTGGCCAACATGCCATCAATGGCCCCTTCCACAAGGGCCACATCATCGACGGGCTGGCGTAGGTAGCGTTGATGAACTAAATCCCACACTTCCCAGAAGGGGGTAAATTCTTCGCTGGTGTTGCTAGAAACGGCCGTTCCGGCAAAAACTTGAAGCGGGGCGGCTGGAGATTGAGCCAAAACATAGCCACCCAAAAAAGCAAAAACCATTAATAAGGCTATGGTAAAACCGGTAGTAAAACGATTAATCATGAAAATGCTCCATAAAAGATAGTAGGTACAGTCCCTTCATTATACGAGTATTTGTTAAAAATCTATTGACGTAGGTTTAACAGAGACTAAACGGTTTGCAAGCGTTAATTGCTCGGTTGGTTGGCACCCGGCTGTTTGATACAATATGGACATGTCCACGCAGCGGATTCGTACTATCTACACCATCTCCCTGGTTCTTTTAGATGCCTTTTTGGTGGCGGTTGCTTTTGTGCTGGCTTACCAGCTGCGTGTTTTGATCGATTGGCCAGAGCCATTGGCCAATACGGTGCCATTAACAGCCTACACGGGTTTGCTGATTGTGCAGGTCATCTCTATTGTGGTGGCCCTCTTCTTTTATCGCCAATATTACATTCCCCGTGCGGTTTCCCGTGTAGACCAATTTTATTATGTGTTTGCGGCCGTTTCGATTGGTACCCTTGTCGCTGTTGCTATCTCCACTTTTTTGTTCAAAAATGACAAAGTAATTCTAGATTATCCACGGGCCATGATCATCTATGCCTGGTTGCTCACCATTTTGCTGCTGGTTGTTGGTCGGATGGCTCACCAACTGTTGCGGTCGGCGCTGCGCAACCGTGGTTGGGGTAAGGATCGGGTTATTGTGGTGGGGACTGGCGATATGGCCCAAGTTGTTGTGCAGCGCATTCTGCGCTCGCCGTATTTAGGCTATGAGCTGCTGGGGGTGGTTAATGGGGTGCAAGCGGCTGAAATTGCTGGCGTGCCCGTCTTAGGTTCTCCAGAAGATTTGCCAACGCTTATCGAAGAGCTTGGTCTGGATGAAGTGATTATTGCCATGCCAGAGAAGGGGCATCGTGAAACGGTACGGGTGATTTCTTATTGTGAGCGTGGCCGTGTTTCCATCAAAATTTTCCCTGATGTCTTCCAATTTGTAACTTCACAGGCCAGCATTGATGAGCTTGGCGGTTTGCCGCTGCTTTCGGTACGGGATTATGCACTCCGTGGTTATTTGCTCATTTTCAAGCGACTCATGGATATGCTGGGGGCGGCGCTTGGCCTGGTTTTCTTATCGCCACTTATGCTGTTGATTGCGGTGGCTATCAAGTTTGAATCGCCGGGGCCAGTCTTTTTTGTGCAGGAACGTATGGGGCTGGATGCCAAACCCTTTCGCATGATTAAATTCCGTTCAATGCGCCGCGATGCGGAGCGGCATGGCCCTGGCTGGACAACGGACAATGATCCTCGCCAGACGCGGCTGGGCATGCTTATTCGCAAGATTGAGGCGGATGAGCTGCCTAATTTGATCAACGTGCTGCTGGGCGAAATGAGTTTGGTTGGCCCACGGCCGGAGCAGGCGCATTATGTGGAAGAGTTTCGGCAGACGGTGCCTCGCTACATGGACCGGCATCAAGAGAAGGGTGGCATGACTGGCTGGGCTCAGGTGAATGGTCTGCGTGGCGATACATCCATTGCGGAGCGGACCAAGTACGATTTATGGTATATGGAAAACTGGTCTATTTTGTTAGATGTTAAAATTATTTTGCGCACGTTTTGGCAAATTGTGGAACGCAAAAGTCGTAAAGAGCCGCTGCCTGAACCGATACAAGAGATACGGCCGTCTGACACCACTTCTCTCTCCTCTCAAGATTAATTCCCTCCTTGATCTAACATTGTTCTTATTTGACGCCTGTTTGCCAGCATGTTATGATATTTAAAGTACCCTTTTAGCACTCTTGTTTAGAGAGTGCTAATCACATAGTTCAGCTAATAATGAGACTAGGACTTGCACTGCGCAACACTAGTCTCATTGTCTGTTCGACAAACACAAAATGTTTGA
Organism: Promineifilaceae bacterium (SeqCode); assembly: GCA_050292445.1. Lineage (GTDB taxonomy): Bacteria > Chloroflexota > Anaerolineae > Promineifilales > Promineifilaceae > Leptofilum. Next base: position 3,568 of record JBNKLQ010000021.1, read on the forward strand.
GAATTTAACCGAGCGACAAGAAAAAATATTGGGCCTGGTTGTACGTAATCACATTGAAACCGGGCAGCCAGTTGGCTCCAAAACATTGGTAGAACAGTACGATTTGGATGTCAGCTCGGCCACAGTGCGTAATGAACTGGCCTCCCTTGATGAGATGGGGTATCTGGTGCAGTTGCATACCTCAGCTGGTCGCATTCCCACAGAAGTTGGGTATCGTTATTTTGTGCAAAAGCTGTTGGGTGAGTTTCGTTTGCCCGTACATGAAGAGCAAATGATTCGGCATCAGTTCCACCAGGCGCGATTAGATCTGGACCAATGGATGCGCTTAGCTGCGGCTATTTTGGCTCGGACGTCCTTGGGGGCCAGCTTTGTAACGGCACCCCGCCCTCGTTCCAATCGATTTAAGCATTTACAGCTCATCTCTACGCAGGGGCGGCTTGTCCTCATGATTTTGGTGTTATATGGTGGCGAGGTTAAGCAGCAGATGTTGACGCTGGCTGAGCCAATTTCGCAGATGCGCTTAAGTGCAGTGGCGGACCGCATGAATGCCTTGTTGGTTGACGCAAACTATGAGGAGGCCGTTGCTCGTTTAGGCCATTTGGATGAGCTGGAAGCAGACGTGGCCAAACTGACCCTGGATATTTTGCGCCGCTCCGACAGCCGCACCATTACCGATATTTATCGTGACGGGTTGATGAATATTGTCGATGATGCGGGGACACGCCAGGCGGTGCGGGTGCTAGAAGAACGAACCTTGTTGGCCAATGTTTTGGCGGAAACACAAACTTCTCAGGGGGGCGTGCAGGTTGTCATTGGTGGGGAAGGCCGTTGGGAAGAGCTAAAAGAGTGCTCCATCATTTTGTCTCGCTACGGGGTCGCTGACCAGTTCAGCGGAACGGTGGCTGTCATTGGCCCAACGCGAATGTCATATGCCCGTAACGTTGCTGCTGTGCAATATGTAGCCAATCTGATGAGTGGCTTTGTCTATGACTATTATTTGGAAGACCCAAGTTAAAAGATTCTGCATAAAGAGGTAAATATCAGTGAGTGAAGAAAAGATAGCGGAAGAGATTCAGGACAGTGTGCCAGAACCAGAAGGTGCGACTAATGGTGAAGAAACGGCGGAAACTCCGGAATCTGAACCGGCTGAACCTCCGACAATTGGAGAACAGCTAGCGGCTGCTCAGGCCGAAGCTGAGGATTATAAAGATCGCTGGCTGCGCAGCCAGGCAGAGTTTGCCAATGCCCGCAAGCGGATGGAAAAGCAGCGGTTGGATACGTACACTAACGCTACTGTCAATGTGATGGACAAGCTGCTACCTATCGTAGATGATTTTGAGCGGGCTATGGAAAATTTGCCAGCGGAGATCAGTGGAAATAGCTGGCTGGAAGGCATTCAGCTGGTGCAGCGTAAGCTGGTGGCCACGTTAGAAAATTTTAGCGTTACGCCAATTGAGGCAATTGGTGAACCGTTCGACCCCAATTTGCATGAAGCGATTACCCAGGAACCTACGGATGAGTATGAGAGTGGGGCGGTGTGTCGTGTTTTGCAGACGGGATACAAAATTGGTGATCGTGTGATACGGCCGTCTCTCGTCGTCGTAGCCGCGTAAAAATCAAAATAAGGAATAATAAAAATGGGCAAAATAATTGGAATCGATTTAGGAACCACAAACTCCGTAGCGGCTGTAATGGAAGGCGGCGAACCAGTTGTTATTTCCAGCGCAGAAGGCGGCCGTACATTTCCCTCCATTGTCGCTATCAATGCTAAAACAGGCGAGCGTTTGGTGGGGCAGGTGGCCAAGCGTCAGGCCGTTGTCAACCCGCTGAATACCGTTTTCTCCGTAAAGCGGTTCATGGGACGTAAGTTTGATGACCCGGTTGTCGCCAAAGCGCTTAAATATGTGCCTTACGAGGTTCATAAGGCCCCCAATGGCGATGTGCGCGTGGTGATGAACGAGCGTGAATATTCCCCGCCAGAAGTCTCTGCCATGATCCTGCAAAAAATCAAGGCCGATGCCGAAGCGTATCTGGGCCAGCCAGTGACGCAGGCAGTCATTACCGTGCCGGCTTACTTCAACGATAGCCAGCGGCAAGCCACCAAAGATGCGGGCAAGATTGCTGGTCTGGAAGTGCTGCGCATTGTCAACGAGCCAACGGCTTCCTCCCTGGCCTATGGATTGGGCAACGAGGCGGACGAGCTGATTGCTGTCTATGATTTAGGTGGTGGCACCTTCGATATTTCCATTTTGGAAGTGGGTGATGGCGTGTTTGAAGTGAAATCGACCAACGGCGACACATTCCTCGGCGGTGATGATTTTGACCAAAAGATCATTGACTGGGCGGCAGAGCAGTTCAAGATGGATCAGGGTATTGATCTGCGTGACGACCGTCAAGCTCTCCAGCGTCTGCGTGAAGCGGCCGAAAAAGCCAAGATTGAACTATCCACTACCATGCAGACGGAGCTGAATCTACCGTACATTACGGCCGATGCGTCTGGCCCCAAGCATTTAAATCTGACACTATCTCGTGCTAAGTTTGAGCAGCTGGCTGATGAACTGGTGAAGCGTTCTATCGAGCCATGCCGCCAGGCGCTGAAGGATGCGGGCGTTTCCAAGGGTGACATCACGCAGGTGGTGCTAGTGGGTGGCATGACTCGTGTGCCGTCCATTCAAGAGGCCGTCCGCCAATTTTTTGGTAAGGAACTACACAAGGGCGTGAATCCTGATGAGGTTGTGGGCATTGGCGCAGCCATTCAGGCCGGTGTTTTGGGTGGTGATGTAAAAGATGTGCTGCTGTTGGATGTGACGCCGCTGACATTAAGTATCGAGACGTTGGGTGGCGTGGCTACGCCGCTGATTGAGCGCAATACAACAATTCCAACGAAGAAAAGTCAGGTCTTCTCCACCGCTTCCGATAGCCAGACGCAGGTGGAAATTCATGTCACTCAGGGCGAGCGGCAGATGGCGGCTGACAACAAAAGCCTGGGCAAGTTCATTTTGGACGGCATTCCACCAGCACCTCGTGGCGTCCCTCAGATTGAAGTGACGTTTGACATCAATGCGGATGGTATTTTGAACGTGACGGCTGCGGACAAAGCAACAGGTAAGCAGCAGGCGATGCAGATTATTCCGTCTAGCGGTTTGTCTGATACAGAAATTGAAAAGATGGTGCAAGATGCTGAATCTCATGCAGCTGAGGATGAGGAGCGTCGTGCCCAGGTCGAGGCGCGTAACAAGGCGGATTCGGCCGTTTACAGTGCTGAGAAGTTCTTAGCTGATAATGGGGAACAGATTCCTGAGGCATCGAAGGCGGCGATTCAAAGCCAGGTAGATGCGGTAAAAGAAATGCTGGAAGGCAATGGTGATGCAGCTGCGATGGAAACGGCCGTTACCAATCTCCAAAACGTACTCAACGAAGCGGGGGCGGCCATGTACCAAGAGCAGGGTCAACCCGGTTCCGCCGAGCCTTCTGCCAATGGTGGCCCTGAAGGTGAGGCTGCTGGCGATGATGAAGAAGATGTCATCGAAGGCGAGTTTAGCGACGCGTAATTGAGTTGAAACAAGATTTTTGAAACCAGCATCCGGCCGTTTTTTAGGCTGGATGCTGGTTTTAGTAAACAAGTTTTCCCACAAGGACATGTATGGCCACACAAAGAGACTTTTATGACGTGCTAGGTCTTTCGCGTAGTGCATCCAAAGATGAGATTAAGAAAGCTTACCGAAAACTAGCCCGCCAATATCATCCAGACGTCAACAAAGAGAACGGTGCCGAAGAAAAGTTCAAAGAAGTACAGTATGCTTACGAGGTACTGTCCGACGAGCGCAAGCGTAATGCATACGATACATATGGCCATGCCGGTGTGGAAAATGGGGCAGGCGGGTTTGGCGGCTTTGAAGGTGGTTTCGGCAATATCAGCGACATCTTTGAAGAACTTTTTAACGCTGGATTTGGCGGTAGTCGTCGCAGGCGGCGTGGCCCCCGGCGCGGCATGGATTTGCGGGCTGATTTATCCATCACTTTTGAAGAGGCCGTCTTTGGTGTGGAAAAAGAGATAGAGGTTCGTCGGCCAGAGACATGCTCAACCTGTCATGGTAACGGTGCTAAACCGGGCAGCAATCCGATTGCTTGTACCACTTGTAATGGCTCTGGCGAAGTGCGGCGAGTGCAGCAGTCGATCCTTGGTTCCTTTGTGAATGTGACAACCTGCTCAACTTGCCAGGGCAGTGGTGAACTGATTCCTGAACCCTGTCCAGCTTGCAATGGGCAAAAACAGGTGATGGAAGTTCGCATGTTGAAAGTAAAAGTTCCCCCTGGGGTTGACAGTGATACACAAATTCGTCTTACGGGGGAAGGTGGCCCCGGCCAGGATGGCGGCCCGCCAGGCAATCTTTTTGTGGTCATCGGTGTGCAGCCACATGAGTTTTTCCAGCGGCGTGGCGAAGATATTTACCTTGATATGCACATTAATGTGGCTCAAGCGGCGCTGGGTGACAGCATCATGGTGCCAACGCTCGATGGAGATGAACCGCTTGATATTCCGGCGGGGACGCAGCCTGGCAAGGTGTTCCGTTTGCGAGGCAAAGGCGTACCGCGTCTGGATCGCTCTGGTCGTGGGGTGCCAATGGGCCGAGGCGATCAACATGTGTTGATTCAGGTTGCGATACCTAAGAAGCTAACCGATGATCAAACAGAACTTTTCCAAGAGCTTTCGCGGACGCTGGGCAAGGAAGTTGTGCCTCGTGGCGAGCGCGGCATCTGGGACCAACTGCGCAATGCGTTTGGATTATAGATGGGCTATTGGCTAGAAGTTAGTGTTTTAACAGATGGGGAAGGGGCCGAGGCTGTAGCTGACGTGCTACGGCCGTTTGCCTACAACGACGGCGTGGTGCTGGAGCAGCTGGGGGATGAAAATAATCCAGCACACGATGCTTTGGAAACGGCCGTTACCGTCAAAATCTATATCCCCGAAGCAGAAGATACACCTAAACTGCGCCAGCGCCTGGAAGAAATCCTCTACCACATGGGCCGGTTATACCCGATTCCACCACCTACGTTCCGCAAATTAGAAGATGAAGATTGGGCCAATGCCTGGAAAGCGCACTATCATCCTTTTCGCATAGGCAAGAAGGTGTGGATACAGCCCAGCTGGATTGAAAAAGGTGAAGTGGCAGACGATGGCGATTTTGCTCAACTAGATGATGTCGTGTTGATGCTTGATCCCGGTATGGCTTTTGGGACCGGATTGCATCCGACCACACAAATGTGCCTACAAGCTTTAGAAGTTGTGGTGCAGTCTGGTGATTCAGTTTTAGACGTGGGGACTGGCTCTGGCATTTTGTCGATTGCGGCGGCAAAGTTGGGTGCGGGGCAGGTACGTGCTTTCGATACAGACGCGCTCGCTGTACAAGCCACAAAGGATAACGCTGCCCAAAATGGCATTGTATCCATGCACATTCACCAGGGCGTTTTGGCCGATGTGCCATTAACTACCTGGGATATTGTAGTGGTCAATATTTTGGCGCATGTGATCGTACCCATGCTAGATAATGACCGTCTGCTGGAGTACGTAGCACCGACTGGCAAGCTAATTTTGAGTGGAATCATTGAGGAGCAGTTTGGCGAGGTGGAAACGGCCGTTGCCCGAGCTGGTGGCCACATCATTGAAAAGATTCAGGTACGCGATTGGGTTTGCCTGATTGTCTCCCCTGAACCTAAAAACGCCCCAGCTTAGCTGAGGCGTTCCCTATTTAGTTTTAGATGATAACTGAAAGTATTAACGTGCCCGGTTGCGGTGATACCGATAGGTGATCCGCCCTCGTTCTAAGTCGTACGGGGTCATTTCTACCCGAACGCGGTCGCCTAACAAAATACGAATATAATATTTGCGCATTCTGCCGGAAAGATAAGCCAGCACTTTGTGCCCATTATCTAACTCGACCGTAAATTGCGTATTGGGAAGCAGTTCGGTGACTGTTCCTTCAACTTCCAGTTTTTCGTCCTTAGCCATAAAAATCCTTCTTATGCTAAATCAGTTTTAGATTTAACAAAACTTTGGTGTTAACAACTAATATTGTTAACTTTCTTCTTCGGGTTCTTCTTCGGTGTCAGATTCTGATTCGGCCGTTTCAGCTTCAGCTTCTTCACTGCTTTCTTCTACAGTTTCTTCCGCCTCAGTTTCGTCTGTGTCTGAATCCTCTTCCGTTGTTTCCGTTTCTTCAGCTGCTGCGTTTGTTTCTTCTACTTCAACTTCAGCGGGCGCGCTTGTTTCTTCATCTGTTGTTTCTTCAACAGATGCTTCTGCATTTTCTACTTCGGCCTCATCGGTGACGGCCGTTTCTTCAATATCTTTTTCTTCGTCAGCGGCTTCTTCTGTAGTTTCTTCAACCGATGCTTCTGTTTCTTCTACAGCAGCCTCATCGGTAACGGCCGTTTCTTCAGTATCTTTTTCTTCGTCAGCGGCTTCTTCTGCAGTTTCCTCAACCGATGCTTCTGTTTCTTCTACGGCAGTCTCGTCGGTAACGGCCGTTTCTTCAACAACTTCATCAGCAGCCACTGCTGCTTCGGCTTCTTCCGCCGCTGCGGCTTCAGCCTCAGCCTCGCGCAGGGCCATCCACTCAATTTGCTCGTGCGCATTAACAGCGCGCAAACTTAAGCCAATTCGTTGACGATCAGGATCAATGCTGACAATACGTAGCAAATGTGTTTCGCCTTCATTCACAACTTCACGGGGATTGTCTACCTGGTTGCGGGAAAGCTGTGACACATGGAGCAGCCCTTCTACACCGGGTTCAATCTCTGCAAACGCCCCATAATCCACGATACGGGTAATTTTACCCTCAACTAATTGGTTGTTTTCATAACGCTGCTCAACAGAATCCCAAGGATTTTCCAGCAGCCGCTTGCGGCTCAAGCTGATTCGCTGTGATTCAACATTGATGTTGAGCACATATACTTCAATTTCATCGCCGACTTTGACAACTTCGCGGGGGTGATCGATACGATACCAGGCTAGCTCAGAAATATGAACCAAACCATCAGCACCGCCCAAATCAACAAAAATGCCGAAGTCCCGCAAGCCGCTTACCCGACCGGTAATAATATCGCCCTCGTTTAAATCTTTCAGCAGCTCTTGCTTCCGTTTGTCTTCCCACTCTTTTTGGGCATCTCGTTGGGAAAAGACCAGGCGACGGCGACGACGATCCACTTCAATGACCTTAACCGGCACCTTTTCACCGCGCAGCTTGGCCAGTTTTTGCTGCCGCTGACGATCATTTAAGCCACGGGATAACTCGCTGAGGTGTGAAGCCGGTACAAAACCACGCAAACGGCCGAATGGAATAATTGCGCCACCTTTATTGTAGCCAATAACTTCCCCTTCCATAATATCGCCGCTTTCTAGCAAGGCTTCGGCATCGATCCAATCTTGGTTTAGCTGAGCTAGATGAATAGAGACGTATAAACTATCCGGCGCATCCGTGTTGGTGACATAGATAGGAATCTCATCATTTACCTGAAGCGCTTCGCGTTCTTCGGGTTCCAGCTTGCTTAGATCGGAGGAAGGCACCAAACCGTCACGTTTTAAGCCTAAATCGACAATAACACCCTGTGGGGTAATTGCCACAATGATACCCTTGCGAATATCACCAACTTGTGGTTCTTCATAATCGTGTTGGTCTAGCAATTCTTCCATAAAATTTGTTTCTGTTTCTTCATTGCTCATACAAGTTCAGTCTCTTAAAAAAGGATTTTGGGTAGGGTCATTATAAACAAAAAATCGACCTATGCGCAATTTTTTGTAAGGCATAAGCCGAGCCAGATTCTTCTTTATCAAATTGTCGTTTACGACGCGTTATTCATGGCGCTTTCTGCCACATATTGTGTAGCAGAGCATTTGACGAAATACGTACAGGTGAGTCATCACACTTGTATCCTTTTTTGACTCAATACGCACCCTACAGAATGTGCAATTGTAAAGCGACCTTATTCAAGAAAACTCAGCCAATATACCCAGACTTCGGATTATATCGGTTCGCCCTGGGGTTGTCAATTTAGTGACCAGCGGGTGACAATAAAAATTCAATAAATCTAATTGGCATTGTTGGCATTGTTGGTAAGATTAAGTTGTGAGAAAAATCACGAAAAGTTCTTGAGGTTAATATGGCTGTTCTTGAAACGATCGATGTAACCAAACAATACAACATGGGCGAAGTAACCGTCTCTGCTTTACAAGAGGTCTCATTTTCCGTAACTAGAGGTGAATTTGTAGCCGTGATGGGACCGTCCGGCTCGGGCAAAAGCACGCTTTTGCATCTGCTAGGTGGGTTAGATGAACCATCATCTGGCGAGATCACCTTGGCAGGGCATCCCATTACGCACTTATCTGATGATGAGGTGACGATAGTACGGCGGCGCAAAGTGGGATTTATCTTTCAATTCTACAATTTAGTGCCCACGCTGACGGCCGCTGAAAATGTGGGCTTGCCGCTACTTATTGATGGGCAGCGGATCGAAAAGCATAAAGAGAAGATAGACAAGCTGCTGCAAATGGTGGGGTTGGCTGAGCGCAGTGACCATAAGCCGGACCAGCTTAGCGGGGGGCAACAGCAGCGGGTGGCCATTGCCCGTGCCTTTGTGAATGATCCGGAGATCGTGCTGGCAGATGAACCGACGGGTAATTTAGATTCGCAGTCGGGGACAGCGATATTGGAGCTGTTGCGCCGTTCGGCCGAAGCGTTGGGGCAGACGATTGTGATGGTGACGCATGATCCTCGGGCAGCCAGCTATGCAGATAGGGTGGTCTTTTTGAAAGACGGCCGTATCGTGCAAAACCTTACCATCGAAGCCAAATCGGGGGAAAGTGAAGATATTCGCAACATCATGCGGGTGATGCGGGAACTGGAGCTATAGACGGAGCCTTATGTTTCAATTTGGACCCTTTCAACTAAGCCTTCCCTGGCTGATGGTGCTGCGCAATTTGCGAGCCCGCTGGGTACGTACGGTGCTGACAGCCGCAGGCATTGTGGTGGGTGTGGCGGCAATGGTATCTGTGAACGCCACCAACAACAGCACGCTTAACTCCATTAACCGTTTTTTTGACGAAGCGGCGGGGCAGAGCGATTTGGTCGTGGAAACGGCCGCTGCTGGTGAACGGTTTGACGAAGCTGCTTTGTCTACCGTGCGGCGTTTCCCAGGCGTGGTGGCAGCCGCTCCCGGCATTGTGGGGGTTACTATTCCGGCAGATGAAGCTGAGGGTTGGGAGGAGCAGTACGGTGCGGGGGGCAATCTGGTGCCTGGCACCAACTTTTGGCTAATCGGGCGGGATATCGCAGCAGATGAGTCCATTCACACTTACAAGTTAGTAGACGGCCGTTTACTAAACCCCGATGAAACCGCCTACAACATGATGTTGGTTGAAACCTACGCTGAGGAAAAGGGGATTGAGGTGGGGGAAGATTTTGCCATTCTCACGCCCACCAGCGGCGTGGTGGAGCTGCGCGTGGTGGGGCTAATTGCCAAAGAGGAAATTGGCATTAGCAACGAGGGGGTGGTGGGGATTACGGCCGTTCCTGTCGTGCAGGAGCTTTTTGGCGCAGCCAGCGAGATTGACCAAATTGAGCTTATCGTAGATGAGACGATTAGCGAGAGCACCTCTAATTTAGACCAGTTTCGTGATGAGTTGGTCACCCGCTTAGGGCCAGAATTCACCGTGAAGCGGCCTGCCTCGCGTGGCGAACTGGTCACTGATAGTTTGTCTAGCTACCAGCAAGGGCTAAACTTTTTTAGTGTGGTTAGCCTGTTTGTTGGTTCTTTTCTAATTTACAACGCTTTTGCCATGACGGTGGTGGAGCGCACCCGCGAGATTGGCATGCTGCGGGCCGTAGGCACCACGCAGCGACAGGTCATCAAAATTGTGCTGACGGAAGCTTTGTTATTAGGTGTGGTTGGTTCGGTAGCGGGTGTGGGTTTTGGGCTATTGTTGGCCCGTGGTTTGGTTATCTCGATGGGTAATTTTGCCGGACAGACCATTAGCGAAGTATCTTCAACACCGCAAAGCATGCTGACATCGGTAATGGTAGGCGTAGTGGTAACTCTGGTGGCAGCGGCCGTGCCCGCCCTGCAAGCAGCCCGCATCTCACCACTGCAAGCCCTGCGCGTGCAGGGCAACACCGATGAGCGGCGTTGGCTGACGATGGGGCTGAAGTTTGGCCCGCTAACCGTGGCGGCGGCCATTTTGGTGCTTTATTATGTACCGTTTCGGCAGTCGGTGGCGTTTTATATTGGCAGCGGCACCATTTTTATTCTGCTGCTGGGGGCGACGTTGTGTATACCCGTGTTGGCCAATAGTTTGGAATGGGTGATACGGCCGTTAACGCTTTTCATCTTCGGCAATGAGGGGCGATTAGGTAGCAGCAACATTAACCGCGCCAGGGGACGCACGGCGTTAACCGTGGCGGCGCTGATGGTGGGCATTAGCATGGTGGTGGGTATTAACGGGCTGACCAACAGTTTTGAGCAGGACATTGAGCAGTGGATGGACAGCGCATTGGGCGGCGACCTGTTTGTGCGTTCGCCGCTACCCATGCAGCCGGATTTAGAGGCCCGATTATTGGCGCTGCCGGAAGTTACGGCCGTTACCTCCACGCGCATTGTGGCTTCACGCCTGTTAACTAGCAGTGGCGACGACGAATTTGCCTTGTTTGTAGCCATCGATCCAGAAACGTACCAAACTGTGCGGGATTTGCGCATCCAGGATGGGTTAGACGTACCCGAATTAATGCCCCGCCTGGCCGAAGGTGGGGCCGTCTACATTGGGGCCGATGTGGCCAATAAGTTTGAGCTGGACTTGGGCGAAATTGTGACTATGGAAACGCGGCGGGGGCGGCGGGAATTTGAAATTGTATCTATCGTTATGGATTTTGGCGCGGGGGAGACGCCCTCTGTTACGGGGTCGATGGCCGATTTACAACGCTACTTTGGTGTCAATGATGTGAGTAGTTTTTCGGTTAGTTTGGCGGAGGGGGCGGAATTAACGGCCGTTGCCGACATCATCGAAAATCAACTGGGACGCGGCAAAAATTTGTCAGTCGAAGGCAAAGAAGCGTTTGAAGAAAAGATTCGCACGCTAAGCGCTGAAGCGTTCAGCCTGTTTGATGTGTTGGGGCTAATTGGCCTGGTTGTGGCTGCGTTGGGCGTGATCAACACGATGCTGATGAATGTCCTGGAACGCACCCGCGAGCTGGGTGGCTTGCGCAGCCTGGGAATGAGCCGGACCCAGGTGCGCCGCATGATTCTGGCCGAGGCCACCACGATGGGCTTCATTGGCGCGATTTTTGGCGTGGGCTTTGGTGCGGTGTTGTCTGATGTGTTCATCATCGGCTTGCGCTCCATTGGCGGCTTTGTCCTTACCTCCCAGGTGCCCATCGTGCCGATGATTTACAGCTTTTTCCTGGCTTACTTGGTGGCGTTGCTGGCGGCCTGGTATCCGGCTGTTCGTGCCAGCCGGGTCAACATCATTGCTGCCATCAAAAACGAATAGGGCTTGCGGAGAAGGACTGGCAGTCCTTGGCTTCAACAGCCACAAACCAGTGATTTCTAGGACTGCCAGTCCTGGGCTACGTTGAATGACCTGGAGCAATGAGTGATCAGGCCGTTTCTAAACCCAGAATAGTTTCATCTTCGCTAAACTTATCTTCGCTTTGTTCGTCAACAACGACATCTGGTAATTCTGTTTCTATGTTGCGAATGTGCGGGTTAGCAAAAGCAACACCGCTGGCAACCCACAGTACCAGGGCAGAGATGAGGAATAGGACGCCGATGCCTCGCCCTGGCCCAACACCGACTAACGATCCGACCCAACTGGAAGCCAAGGCACCCCCTTCCCGGAGAAGTGGTTCGAATACCTGGTCAGCAAGCGGACCTGCGATAAGAAAGGCCAGGGGCATCATCGAGCGCGAAATCATGGTGCGAATGGAGAACACACGCCCCTGTACGTCGGGTTCAACCTTGCTCTGGAAGATGGCCTGACTGGTGCCGGAGCCAAATGGGATGCTAAACATCAAGATAAACATGCCAATAGCCACAAAGAGAACAGATGATTGCAGTCCAGCCACAAAAAGCCCGAAGGAAGCTAAGACAATAAAGCCAATCACGGCTAGAATGCGCCGCTTTGGTCCGCCCCAAGCGCTCATGGCAATGCTGCCAATGAGCATGCCGAGGCCACCAACTGTCTGTGCGGTTCCCAGGCCAGCGGCTGTGCCAAAAGATAAGATCATGGGTCCCATTAAAACGGCCGAAAAATTCAAAAAGAAATTCACCAGCGCAAAATAAATGAGCAGCCCCAACAGCCCCTGCCTGGCGCGCAAATAATGCCAGCCAAAGGCCGCTTCACGCCATAATGCCCCTTTGGGTTTTTCTGTTTCAGCCTGGCCATTGCTTTTGGGTTGGGGAATATGGACCAGCAACAAAGCGCCAACAGCAAAAAAGAAGGTGATAAAGTCAATAAGTACGATGCCGCGAAGCCCAATGGTCACAAACAGAACGCCAGCCAGCAAGGGGGCGATGAGCATTTGTAAGGCCTGACCCATTTGCATCAACCCGTTGGCCCGTGTCAGGTCCTTTTTAGGCACCAGCAGGGTGATGGAGGCTGTGTAAGCGGGTTCCTGGAAAGCGGCAAAAATGGAGTTTAGCACGGCAACCAGATAAATGTGCCAGACTGCCAATTGACCGACCGTGAGCAAAAGTAGGGCGGCCAAGGTGACGACAGCGCTGCCCGTGTCAGCAGCGATCATCACTTTGCGACGATTCCAGCGGTCTACCAGTGCCCCGGCAAATGGCGACAAAAGAATTTGAGGGATGTTGGCAAACATGATGGTGAGGGCAAAGGGGGTGGCCTGTCCAGTCTGTTCGTATATCCAGACCGCCAAACCAAAACCGGTAAGGCCAGAGCCAATAATGGAGACAAGCTGACCGACCCAAATAATAAAAAAGGTGCGCATTGATTGGTTTGAATTTTGAGAGTTCATTTGGTTTGCTCCATAGCTGTTGAAACAGGTTTATTTTTTGTCGTCGGGATAGTAGATTGAGGGATAGAAAGCAACGGTGAAAGCATAATTTTGGGTGGATACGGCCGTTTCATCCGACTCTGACTGTTGCCCAAACTCTTTTAGCAAAATCTCCAGCCGCTCCATGAACTCATTAGCCTTCTCTTCTGAAATGTAACTTGTCTGGCGCGTGAGCATAATGCGACGTTTCTGTTCTGTATCTCCCTGATCCAAGGCAAATAAACGAGCTTGAAGGCTGCGCTGGATCTCATCTTTGGTTGTGTCCAGAACGTTGTTGAGAACAGCATTTATTGAATCTCGACCCGCATCAGTGTGAAACGTCAGTAAGGATTCATCTAGTTCAAAGCTATTGGCAACGGTGCGATAATATTTTTCTTGCATGTTGGCCACCATGCGTGTTTCTACAACCACAATGAAGCCAGCATTTTCCAGCATGTTGACATGGTAATACAGTTTGCTGGGTGCTAAGCCCAGCTTGTCGGCAACTTGTTTAACGGTGGCTGGTTGGCGGATGAGGATTTCGATGATTTGGGTGCGGAGAGGGTCAGCAATGACTTTTAGGGCGTCTAAATCTTCGATGATTAAGATATCTTTAGGTTGAAACTGTTCCATTGGACAATTATCCTCTTGCGATAAGGTTTATTTTATCATTAAAATATTTTTTAACGATGAGGGATAGTTTAGCATGGACTGCTGCGGCTGTCAATTGCTAAAATAAATTTGGGGGAACTAAAGGGGATTTGTTGCTAATTACAAACAAGTATGAACCATTGGTTGTAGCCGCAGTTTCCTACTGCGCTCCAGATGCGCGATAAGAAATCGCGGCTACACACCCAACAAAAGTTGCTTGTTTGCCCTTAGGAAACGGCCGTTACCACATTCCTCAGCTCACCAAGGCCTTCCACAATCGAAGTAACTACATCACCAGGGCGCAAAAATTCGGGTGGGGTGCGGGCAAAACCAACGCCATCTGGCGTGCCGGTGGCAATGATGTCGCCGGGCAGCAGCGTCATGCCGCGCGAGAGGTAGGCGATGGTGGCGGGAATGTCGAAAATCATGTGGCGGGTGTTGCTGGCTTGTTTTTCAACATCATTCACCAGGCAGCGGATGTTGAGATCGTGCGGATTGGGAACTTCGTCAGCGGTGACAATCCAGGGCCCTGTCGGGCAGCTACCGTCCAGGCTTTTGCCTTTGAAATATTGCTTGCCCTGACGCTGCAAATCGCGGGCGCTGACGTCGTTGAGGACGGTGTAGCCGAAAACGTGCTCCATCGCTTGCTCGGCCGGAATGTTTTTGCCTTCCTTGCCAATGATCACGGCCAGCTCCACTTCCCAATCGATCTTAACAGAAACTTGGGGATCAAAAGGGATGGGATCGGTGGGTCCAGAAACGGCCGTTGTCGCTTTGGTAAACACAATCGGCAGCTCTGGTAAAGACACAGTTTGCCCCAGGGCTGTCAACGATTCATTGGCATGTTCAGCATAATTAAGCCCCAGGCACATGACGTTGCGTCGAGGCTGCAAAGGTGCATGCAGTTTCACATCCGCTAGTGGAACGCCTTTCATTTTGGCCGCATGCTGCTGAACCACCGTCAGGCCATCAGCACTGAGGGCAATAACAGTTTGCATAGATGGGGCGATTGACGAAAGGTCGTAAACTTGATCCGCTTGGACAAGGCCGACCTGGGGGAAACGGCCGTTCACTTCGTACCGTACAAATTTCAATGGTAGCTCCAATTTTATACGTGCTCAGGTTTCTGGGGCGATCACAGTCCAACTATAATTACAAGCCTGACAACGATACGTTGTCTCCATGATGAGCTGTACATCCAACTTTACCGCATAACCCTTTGTTTGGTCCTGCTTAAGTTCTTTTAGCTGCTGATCAACGAGCCGTATCTGCGTGTTCTCACACTCAGGGCAGCGAATTTTTTGCTTGCCACGCTGTAAGTAGCTCACAAAAAGAGCCACCAATACAACAGCTGCAATGGGAACGAAGATTTCCATGAGGTAATTATGTCTTCAGAATGGTCCAATTCCGAAAATTGGACCATTCTATCCTAACGACGCCCGACACGCTTGCCAATATTGCGGCCTACCCAAACCTCTTCTTTGAAGGCCGGATCGCTGGCTGAGGCGACAAAGTAAGTGACGCCTTGCACAGTGGGCCGTTGTTGAATTTCGCGCCAAAAGTCCAGATATTGCTGGGCTTTGCGGTAAACAGGCGTGCCGCTTTTGTTGTTGCTTGCTTCGGTAACCCAGATCGGCTTAAAGCGGAAGCGGCTGATGTAATCGTCCAGCACATCCAGAGCGCGGGCCATTGGGTAAACGTTGGACCAGTACGTGTGAATGCCCAGTCCATCGGCGGCTTCTACGGCAGCGCGGCTGGCTTCTACAAACTGAATGTGATCTTGCTTAATGTTAGAAACGGCCGCTCCCGGTGACAGTCCTGGGTAGATAAATTTACGACCAGGCAGCGCCTGCCGGTAAAGGCGAAGCACCTCTAGCCACCATTGGGCAAAGCTGGCCCCATCCTGCCAGGAACCTGATAGTCCCTCAGGTACCAAATTAGGCTCATTGTGCAACTCAATCACCACATCCTTGCCGGAACCAATCATATCCAGCGTGCGCCGCACATCATTGAGGGTGTCATTCAGAAATTGACCAGGGCTGATAGTACGGACCCCGCCAGAAGTGCGAAAGTCGAGGAAGGCGCGCACGACCCAGCGGGCATCAGGGTGCGCTTTGGCTAGCTTTTGTACGGCCGTTGGCTCATGAAACGATAGCACCTTGATCATGCCTGGGCGCATGTCGGCAAACTCATCAATTTCGGCCTGCGAAATACCTGGATCAGCTGAAGCGTGAAGTCCAATACTAGCATTGCCTAAAAGCGGCGGTTCCGGATCCAAAACCTCGTCTGGTGGTGTGATCGTGTCGATCACTGCCACTGGCCCGGATACGGTTGCTTGCAAAATATTGTCATCCACGCGCACCGGCGTGTATTCTCCTTGTGCTGCACCGGTCACGATCATGCTGGCGTTGCCCGGCACAAAGCCCACCTTTTCGGCATCACGTCTGGGCATTTTGCGCAGATTAATGCCGTACTGTCCTGCCGTGGCCATACCGCCGGAAAGAGAAATGGCTGCTGTAAATGCCCAGCCAGGGGTGGTATCAGCCGTAGGTTGGGGCGGTGTTGTTGGAGTGGTTGTATCTCCGGGGAATGGCGTAGGCTGGGTCACAGATGGTAGGGTGGCTGGCATATTGCGTAGATTGCTGCGGGATACGTGCACGGGTGTGTACTCTCCGCTAGATTGCCCAGCGACCGTGCCGGTGCCTCCTTCTACAAACAGACCAAGTTTACTGCCGCCACGAACAGGGGCTGCACGCAAATTGGTACCAAAACGACCTGAGATGGCTTGACGGCCGTTTATTGTCAGGTTTTGTGTATATGCCCAACCCAAAATGGCATCCGAGGGTGGCGGTGTGGTTGGTTCGGTGTCTGGTTCCGGTGTGATTGGTGGGGCAACCTCATCAGGGATGTTAACGGGGCCAGAAAAATCAGTACGGCGGGCGGTAACCGGCGTGTATTCACCTTGCGAGGACCCCGTAATCGTAAGTGTGCTACCACCTTTCACTAGTCCCATATTCGTCGCTGTGCGGTTGGGAGCGGCCCGTAAGTTGATGCCATATTGACCTACAACAGCCTGGTTGCCGCTGCGGGTAATATAATTGGAAAAAGCCCAGCCATTGACAACATTTTCCGTAGGCGCTGGCGGTGGGGCTGGTGTTGGTGCGGGCGGTGCTGGAACATTGCTCAGGCTGGCGTTTGCCACCTTGACCGGCGTGTATTGTCCTCTGGCCGCTCCGGAAACAATCACAATGGTGCCACCAGGAACCAGATCGATCTTTTTACCCACGACACTGGCGGTTTCACGCAAATTGATGCCACCGCTGTTGACCTGAGCCAAATCACCCGCCACAATAATGCCGTCTGTGTATGCCCAGCCGTCTGTATAGGGGCCAGCCGGACGCTGCCAGCCCAACAGCGGCAGCAAAAACGGAGTGGGGTCAAAAATATTGTAAGGCCATTTGGTGCCGCTGGTATCGGTGAAACTACGGTTTGTTCGTTTAAGGGTGAGGTGCAAATGAGAGCCAAAGCTGTTACCGGTATTATCGGCCAACCCTAGCTGGTCGCCAGCCTTCACCGGTTGGCCAACGCGCACGGTGGCTTGCTGCATGTGGCCGTAAATAGTTTGCCAGCCATCTGCATGATCGACACGGACGTGAATGCCATAGTTGTGATTGTTGGCCTGGGTATTTACCACGCGCACGGTGCCAGGGGCGACGGCAAATATTTTGCTGCCGGTTGGAGCCATTAAATCCAAGCCCTCGTGGCCGGGCAAGCCAAACTGGGCGTAGTTATGGGGATTTTGCCCAAAATATTGGTTGATTTGGCGGAATTCGGTGGGCCAAACTTCAAATTTGAAATCGCTCATACGACACTCCTTGTTTTTGGCTGGGTTTGCAAAGTGGTAGTGCAAATATAGTGCAGATTGTACCTGTTTGTAAAGGATTGGCTATTTGTAGATAAGAGGGAACCGCTTCAAAAATAATAGATTCCCGCGCATGTGCGGGAATAATATTTTGAGGTTAACGAATGCGTCGCTGCCAGTATTCTTTTGGGGTAAGTTCAGTTAGCTCAGCGCTGGCCATAATGAAGTCGAGCAGGAGGCGGTTGAACTTGGCTTTTTCTTGTAGCATGGGGAAATGGTGGCACAAATCCAGCTCCACATAGAAGCGCTCATTAACAGATTGTTGCAGATAGCTGTGTTCGCCATTGGGTGGCAGCACCAAACTATCTTGGCTCCCGTACACCATCAGCAAGGGGCGGTTTAAGTTGGTAATGTCAGAAATAAGATCCAGATTACTGAACGATTCGATCGATTTTGAGACAGCGACGGGATCTATCTTACGAATCTCACCGTCGATCTCGGTAAAGCTTTCAGATCGGCCTAAAACACGGCTTGCCATGGATTCTGCATCTGCACCTTGTAAGCGGTTTGTGATGTACGCTCCCGTAATTGGCAAAGAAATGGTGGCAACTTTTTCAACGTTGACCGGGTATTGTGCTGTGTAGTTAAGCGCCACAATCGCCCCAAGACCGTGTCCAACTAAAATGACAGGTCGAGCGACACCCAGCTTATCAATAAATTGATTCACCATATTCACGTAGGCTGCCAGCGAGTACGTTTCTGGTGATTTACTGGAATCGCCAAAGCCCCAAAGATCAAAGGCAAAGGTACGGAAATGGGCGGAGAGTGCCTGCATTGAGGGCCACCAATAGCGCCAGGAACCCACCCAACCGTGAATAAAGATCACCGGTTGGCCGCGCCCAAGTACCTCATAATGA
This sequence comes from Promineifilaceae bacterium (SeqCode), assembly GCA_050292445.1. Taxonomy (GTDB): domain Bacteria; phylum Chloroflexota; class Anaerolineae; order Promineifilales; family Promineifilaceae; genus Leptofilum. The sequence continues at coordinate 22,041 of JBNKLQ010000021.1, forward strand.
ATTAGTTGGCTGTCGATGGTCGTGATGCTCATTTTTTAGCCAGTTTCTGCCTTTGTTAGTGCCCGTTCGCCAATTAAATATGGGCTTAGAGAATGGGTTTTAAAATAGCTATTTGCTTTTAAATCGCTAGGTTAATTCTGAATGGCTACTTAATACTTTGTTGATTGTGTTGACCAGTGTATCTGGCGCAAATGGTTTTAGAATGTAGTCTGCTGCGCCAGCGCTTAATCCAGTTTGTATTTCTTGTTCTTGCCCTTTGGCTGACAAAAAGATAATGGGGATATTTTTAGTCGCATCCATTTCTTTCAGACGTCGGCATGCTTCATAGCCTGTCATGCGTGGCATACGTACATCCATCAGAATCAAATCAAACGATTGCCCTTGTGCTTGTTCAACTGCCAAAGAACCGTCTTCTACGCTGACCACGTCAAATCCACTAAATTGAAGGGTTAATACCACCAATTCACGAATATCTTGATCATCTTCGGCTATCAGAATTTTTGTCATAATGTCTCTTTACATTAGGTTGGATCGCTATCTTCGATAACAACCGGCAAGTTAAAGGTAAACGTGCTACCTTTGCCCAGCTCGCTTTCTACTTTCAGGCGGCCGCCATGCATTTCTATAAGGCTGCGCACGATGGCCAAACCCAGTCCTGTACCAGAAACGCGTTGAACTTCTGAGTCTTCGGCCCGGTAGAAGCGGTCAAATATTTTTTCGTGATTTTCCTTAGAAATGCCAATGCCGGTATCTTTGACGCTAATATGCACGTAGCTGTGCGTAGCTTTGGCGATGACAGTGATTTTGCCGTTATCTGGCGTGTAGTTCAGGGCATTGTCGAGCAAATTGGTTAGAACCTGCGTGATACGAGCATGGTCGGCATTGACCAGTGGCAGGGAGGGAGCAATCTCGGTTGTGACATTGAGTGAGCGTGTTTCATGCTGGATACGGCCGTGTAAATGTCCATCCACTACCTGAGAAATGATTTGGGGCACGTCTAACGGCCGTAAATCCAATCCTGTCTTGCCTGTTTCAATGCGCGAGATGTCCAGCAAATCATTCACCAGCATGTGCAGCCGATCGGCATTGTTTTTTATGACCTGTAAATACCGGATTTGTGGTTCTGTCATAGAGCCAGCTGCACCCATCAGCATAAGGTCGGCATACCCCTTGATTGAGGTCATTGGCGTGCGCAATTCATGTGAAACGGTAGAAACAAACTCGCTCTTCAGCTTGTCAACCTCAACTTCCTTGGTGATGTCACGGAAAATCGACACCGTTCCGTAAAATTGATTGTCAGATAAAACCGGAGACAAATGAACACTGACAAACTTATCTTCAATCACCAGCTGATCGGCCAGATAGGTCCATTGCTCAATGCGGTCAGCGTTATGGGCCCAATCGTTGATAGTGTGAATCCATGATTCGCCAAAGTGGCCGTACAGACCTAACAGTTCATTGATCGATTTGCCCAGAAGCTGATTGCGGGGAATGTCTAAAATATTGCAGGCGGGCAGATTGGCAATATCAACCTTGTTGTTGTTGTCGGCCACGATGACGCCATCGGCGATACTTTCTAGAATGGCTTCCAGATTGGCTTTTTGAATAATTTCGGTGCGCAACATAGAGCCAAGCTGTTCTGCTTGGTCAAAAATGAGCTTGTATAGGCTGGCATTGTTGATGGCATGGGCCACCTGAATAGCGGCTGCTTCAACCAGATCAAGCTGCTGGTCAGTAAAGGTACTGTCCTCATGATGGAACATCATCAGGACACCAATAACTTCCTCGTTGAGGATGAGCGGAACGCCCAAAACAGAGCGATGCTTCAGGCTAGTTTCACGCTCCAACCAGCGAGGATCGTTGTGGGTATCGTGCACAATGACGGCCGAACGGTTCTCTACCATCCAACCAGCCAACCCTTCGTTGCGCATCATGCCGCTGGGAATACCACCAGGGGGAATATGCCGGTCGCTGCCGATAGATGCCCGGAAAATAAATTCGCCAGATTCCTGGTCGATGAGCAAGATGGCACCTTCTGCGGCATTGATAACGCCATTGACCAGTTGCAGAGCCTGACTCAACACATGATCCTGATCCAGGCTGGCTGACAGCTCGGTGGTAATGCGTAGCAAAATTTTAACGCGATTGCTTTCGTCGTTCAGCGCTTTCGTGCGTTCAGCGACACGATGATCCAGCGTTTCGTTGAACTTGCGGAGTTCATCGAACAGGTTGGCATTTTGTAGGGCAATAGCTACTTGAACACCAAAAGAGGTGGCCCAGCTAATATCCTTGTTATTAAATCGGTTGGGATTGTGTGTATCAACCAACACCAGGATACCGGTCAGATCGCTTTCGCGCAGCAATGGTACGCCCAGTACCGCTTGAATAGCTTCTGGAGAAGGCAGGCGAATTTCTACGCGATCTTCCTGAGCAATTTGGTTCGAAAAGGTTGGTTCACCAGATTGGGCTAGTTGGGTTACAAAGCTAGCCTGATCGGCTGTGGAGATGGTGGAGCCGATAAAGTTGTCTGCACCATGTCCGGCGGCGGCACTGCCTATAAATTGATCGGCTTCGCGCTGCCAGATGTAGGCCCCATCGACGCTAAAAATTCGTCGACCTTCGCTACAAATAAGATTGAGGACCGTTTCTCTATCCAGGCTGGAGTTTAGCGCCAGACTAACGTTGCCCATAGCCCCATAGAAACGTTCCCGTTCATAGGTGTCTTCAAAAATGAGGGCTATTTCCAGGGCGGTTGCTGCCTGGTTGGCCAGGGCGGCAAGTAGCTTGCTTTCGTGTTTAATGGCACTTGGTAAACGGCCGTTTTCGCTTAGCAAATGAATGAAGCCGTATGTTTCCCCCGTCAGCACCAGGGGCACCAGGGTGCAAAAATGGTCGTTAGATTTGGCCCAGACTGGTTTTGGCAGCGGTGACTCTGTTTCCTGGGCAATGTGGATGGTTTGTGTTTGTTGAGATTGAAGTAGATTTGTCAGGATCGGAGAAGTGGGGACCGTTAGCCGAGTGCCTGTAGGGGAAACGGCCGTCTCCGCATCTCGGGCCACATCCTTCAAAATGAGCAACTGACCTTGCGCTGGCACCCATTGGTAGATGGTGCAGCCTGCTGCGTCGATGGCTTCGATGGCTTGCTGGGCCAGGGTGGTTAATATCGCTTCTTTATCCAGCGTGCTGGAAAGGGCATTACTGCTGTTTAGCAGCAGTTCAAACTCCCGGTTACGGTTGACCGCTTCCTGGAAAAGATGCGTATTTTCAATAATGGAAGCGGCAAACTGAGCGTACAGCTCAATGGTTTGCACGGCCATGGCCGTTGGGCGACGGCCGTTTGCTGGCTGATCTAGACTAATGAGGCCAATGCGCTTTTGTTGTTGATTATAAAGCGGCACGCAAAGCAAATCGTTGGGATGCCAGGTATCGCCATTTTTCTGAACGGCCGTGTAATCTGGCAGCACCATACCGCTCATGTGTTGTTTGGCCCAAGCACTGTTACCCGGCACAAAATAGCAGCTACCCTGACGATATTTTTGTAATGATTGATCCTCAAACAGAGTTAACCAGGCCTGTGGGGGAGCGGGGTTGTTGCGCAAAAAATTTTCGTCTGTCTGGGAAATCCCAGCCGTGATCATGAGCGTTGGGTTAAATGCTTCATCGCGCAGACTCAGCACGACGCGATTCCAGCCAGTTTTTTGTAAACCATTTACCAATAATGAGAGTTGTTCTTTCAGATCCGTTTCGTTGTTTACATGGGTGAGGGTGGTGAGTTGCTGTAATGCCTCGGCTGAATTGGCTAAATCGTTTAAATGGGGCTGACGTGAAACAACAATCTGGATGAGACTTTTTTCGTTTAGCTCCAGGGAATGGCTGTGCAAGTTCAGGGGACGGCCGTCTTTGGCCGGCACGATGCATTCAAATGGCGGTGTCAAACAATCTTGCCAGCTGTTGGGGGGAGAAAACAGGTGATCTGTAATTTGCAACGACAAAATATCCGGTGCCAGATCGAGTAGAGCACCAGCTGCATCATTCAAGTATAAAATCGTGCCGTCAGTCTCAGCTATGAGAACGCCTTCATGAAGGCTGTCAAACAAACTCCAAATCATAGCCGAGGTTAATTCTTTTTCCATGGTAGGTGTTAAACCCTAGCCGTTCCTTACGCTACATTACACGATTGCAAAAGGCTGCCAAAAAAGTCAGCTACTGACAAAGTGGCCTGATTATTGTTGGGCTTGTTTATCTCTATCCAATCGACGCAGCTCTGCGGCCGTTTCGGTGATTTCGCGAATATCTGAGAAGCGCTGCGTCTTGTCAGATACAATGCCAATGGAGAGCTTCATTAGCGGCACCAGATGACCATCTGGCAGCATAATGCCGCCTTGTTCACGATCGATGAAGCTGTAATGAGAGAGAATGCCATCATCAAACCGCTGGCGCAGCTCGTCCACCACGGGCGGCACGTTGTCGGCCATGGTCACTACGACAAACGTATTGCTGGTGGCATGCCCAATAAAATCGTTCAGTGTGCCCATCTCATCGTCAACTTCATTTAGTAGCAAGGTGGTGAACCGTAGCACTTCATCGCGGGCCAGGAAACCGTACTCATCGCTAAATGGTTCGATATTGTCAATGCCAATTTGTAGATAGGTCCAATTGCTCGTGCGCATCAGGTTGCGCAGCTGGTCTTCAATGAGGCGGCTGCTGGGCAGGCCCGTGATGGGATCTGTCATGTTGTGCCGCTTGTAGGTGTTAATGGCGGTTCGTACCCGCAATTTTAGTTCTTCGATATCAAAAGGCTTGGTGATGTAATCATCTGCCCCTAGTTCCAAACCGGCAATTCGGTCGCTTCGTTCATCTTTCTGGGTTAGAAAGATAATGGGAATATGGCTGGTGCGGGTCGTGGTTCGCATCACCTTGCATACTTCATACCCATTCATGTCAGGCAGCATGATGTCCAACACAATCAGGTCAGGCAGCTTTTTGCGACATAGCTCCAGGGCGTCATTGCCCCGTGCAGCGACGTCCACATGGTAGCCTTGCCCAGTGAAAAAGATGCGCAGCATATTGGAGATATCAAAGTCGTCTTCTACGATTAAAATACGGCCGTTGCTCATGAGCTTGTTCCTTGGCAGATTAAATATTGACAGAGTCCACAATTGTGTGGGTTTTTGGATTTAAATACGGAACGGCAATGCCAGCGTTTGCTTCTGCTTCGCTGGCGGCTTGCACAAACGCTATTCGGGAGTCGGTTACAGCGCGTTCAAAACTTCTAAAGCCGCCTAGCTTAAAACCATGCCGTTGGGCGATTGTATCAATTGTCTGAACTTGCGACAATTTTATGTCTTTTCCCAGCGTGAAAGATACGTAATTTCCGTCCAGAGCCAATGCCATTGTTTCTGCCATACAGGCGTAGGCCATTTTGGGCGGAAAGCCAAAGTCAAAATTAAAGTTTACGGGGCCAGGTACTTCTACCATACCACCTTCAATCACCAAAACATCTGGGCGTTGTTCGGCTACCTGTTTAGAGACATCACGCGGACGGGAAACGTCACAAACGACTGCCCCACGCCGTAGATGCTGAGGCTCAATGATGGTGTCTACTGCGCTGGTGACTGTGATGATGAAGTGGGCTTGAGCTAATTGATTCATATCCGCTGTGACGGTGACATTTTCACACCCTTGCTGACGAACGGCCGTTGCCACTTCTTGCAACTTTTCGGTACGGCGACCAACTAAAAGGATTTGGCCGCTGTCTGCTGCCAGCAGCTGTGCGCAAATGGAGCCAATCGCGCCGGTGGCCCCCACCACAGCGACTGTGGCAGAGGCTAAGGGTCTGTTCAGCAGAACGGCCGCTTCTTGTATGGCTTGTACGGCTTGGGCCACTGTGTAGCTATCTCCAGTGGTTACAGGAATGTTCAGGTTTTGGGCAATGGTCACACCCCCATCTCCTACAACGGCCGTAAACGCGCCGAGTCCCAGAATGCGTGCGCCCAGTTTTTCGGTCAGCTTGCCAGTTTGGATAATTTTACGGTAAACCACCGGGGTAGGTAGGCGCAACATCATGTTGGGGGTGAGTGGGCAAGCCACAAACCAACCTTTGAGGGAACGGCCGTTTTCAACCGATTGTATGCCTTCAATTTTAGAAACAAGAACTGGGGGATAAAAAATGGATAGAAATTCAATTAACCAGGCAGGCAACTTGCCCAACGCGGGATATTTACGACCAACATCTCGCTTAGGATTTAGTGGATGAATAATAAAAGCAAAGCTGTCCTGCATAATAACTTGAGTGTAGCCGGAATGAATTTGTGTTCAATGGTAATTCTGTCCCTTACATTGCTACTTATTACTCAAATATCCTTTCTGGTTTGGTTAAAAAGACCCAACCTCTCCTTTTCTAGGATAGAGGCGCGGATAATGATATTTCTCTTTGTGGGGATGGTGATCACTTTGTTCATAGGTGAAATTTTTTGTGATGAATTGTCTATCATCTGAAGCCAGAAGGACGACATCAGATTCAATGGTACGGGCAGCATAAATGATCGACCCAGAGCTAATGCGGCAGTGATGACCCACGCAGCCCCCTAGAATGAGCAAATTGGTGGCTTCTAATTTACCCTCATGATTCATTGTTTTCAGGGGACCACCTAAAATATTAAAATCGGTAAATGTATTGCCCGCACCTATGAAGGAATCGCGGCCGACAACGCAGAGCTGTAGGCAGGTGTTTTGGGCGACTGAGGTATTTTCCATCAAGGTGGTCATGAACAAAGCGGCCCGAAACGGCAAGAAACAACCATCGCTCACCACACTGAGCAAAAGTTGGCATCCCTGAGAAATGGTGACATTACTGCCAATAATGCAGTTGTCAATAACTGCACCAGCTCCGATGGTGACGTTGTCGCCAATGACCGTATAGCCGTGAATAACGGCCGTTGGGTCAATATGCACATTCTTACCCACCTTCACAAGCTCAGAACTAGACAACACCCGTTTTTGCTCAAGAACAGAGCGTGCTAATATTTTTAATTTGGTCTGCCAGCTCCTATCGATCCGATCCTCTACGTTAGCCCCTTGGGTGAATACGCCCAACAAAATGTCAGCTATAAATAGATGAACCCAGTTTTCCACCAAAACAAATACTTTTCTAGGCAGTTGATAAACCAAGTCACCAAATTCTGTGGCCATGTAGGGGGGAATGTGATAATACCCCCGTTCCCTGGATTCGGTGTCGATCACGAGTGGCTTGGCCGCCAGACTTTGGGCCAAGCCTTTTGGTAAATACCAAATATCGGCCAGTAATAGGTCGCCTTGCTTGAAGAAGGAGTGGGTTAACGGCCGTACATGTTTGGCAATCGCCGGGTCATCTTTTTGAAAGGCTAAACGTACCGGTCGGCCTCCGGCCCTCGCTTTTTCAATAAACTCATCGATCAACAGCTGGTTAAAGAAAAGATTATCACGATGAACCAGGCATTCAATTTCTTCGGTTTCTAGCTGACGCGCCACTTCCCAGTCAGGGTATTCGCGCTCTTCAATGGCGTGCTTGACCAGTAAATCCCGCTGCCAAAGCCATAGCGGCTTGTTTTGCACCCGCAAATCGCGCGCCGTCTCGTTGAACGGTGTTATAAAACTGGGCTCATTAATGATAATACGTCGCATAAATTCATTCTTTAGCAAGCGCTGATTCGTTGCTGAATGGGTTAGGTTTCAACAAACGGCCGTATCTAAACAATCGGCTGTTTGGCAATCGTAATCGTACAGGTTTCATCGCCAGCGGCAATACAACTAATTTGTTCAACCTTAAATCGTTGACCCCGGCTAACCCAGCCCAACGCTTGCTCTAAAAGTCCAATTGCCAGGTGGCAGCATGGAGTGTCTGAAACGCGCTGCCAACAAATAGGGCAGCGCTCAATGATCCATAAATAATGGTCTGCATCTTCACCCAAACGAACACGCTGATCGCTAAACTTATTAAAAGTTTCTGCAAAAACGTCCAGGCCGATCTTAATTTTAATGCCCAGAGGCAACATGCGCATCGCTAAATCTGTGATACCTAAAACCGGCATAAACTCTTTCAGGGCATACTTCCACGTTTCTCGACCCGCGCGCAAAGCTAACCCACGGCCACCTCTTTCGCCATACATATCATCCAGCGTTTGTTGGATGGCGCTAAATTCGCTAAAGGTAAATCCGAGTTTTAGATTATTGGGTGGGTAATTGTTAACTAGATGGGATAACTTGGCCAGATTCAAAACCGCATTGACACCATGATGGCCCATAATTTCTTCCATAGCCACCAGGACAATACGTCCCATTTTGTTGGGGTAATAATATTCGACTTGTTCAACTATTTCCTGACTCATGCCGTTCAAACTACCTGGCCATTTGAATGATTGTGATTGTTTAGAAAGCCGTTGACTGTTTTTAAAAAGGTTTCCGGTTCGTCAGTCATAGGAAAATGGCGAGACTGATTCATGACCTGAATCTCGATAGATTTGACACCATTTTTTAACAGATCAGCATTCATCGGGGATACAATCTTATCTTTGGCTCCGTAAATCCCCAAAGTTGGAATATCCAGGGTAGGTAATTGATTGCGCAAATCGGTGTCTCTCAGATCGCCAATACTACGGAAGAAAGACTCAATGGTCGTGCGCTGGACATCCCTGAAGATCATGGTACGGACTTTTTTGGAATCTTTTGCCAGCAAAATCCGCATGATGGAATGAAGCATAATAGGATACCGCCAGATAAGTTTGGCGATAGAACCGTAACCAGCTAATTGCAGAAATGGATGAAGGGATCGACCAATAATAGGAGAACCAACCAAAGCAACCTTTTCTACGCGTTCTGGGTAGGTTAGCGAAATTTGTAGAGCAACTGTGCCACCCATGGAATGCCCAAAAATGGGTGCTTTTTGAATTCCCAAAGCATCCATAAATTGGTTTACCATTTCTACGTAGCTTTCAATTTGGAAGGTGGAGGATTGCGTTTGGGAGGCTTTAGCCGAATCGCCAAACCCCCAAAAATCTAGCGCATAAACCCGATAACGTTTGGTATTGGCCAGATTAATCATCATCTCGCGCCAAACGTCCCAGGAATTGATCCAACCATGTAATAAGACAATGGGTTGGCCCCGTCCTATTGATTCGTAATGCAGAATCCCTTGCTCGGTAACAATAGAACTCACACTTACCTCAAATACCCCGTGGTTTTGCCTTTACCTACATTAATGAAATTTGTGTATGCGACGTCTGGAAAAGAAGCTGGTGCCTAGCGGCTCATTTCATATAGAAAGTGGTGCGCTGAGACGGCATGATTTCGTGGACATATGCACACCAAAAATAGTAGCATTTAGCCTATGGCAAACCTGTGAAAAGCAGGTAAAGGAGGTGTAAAGGTCACGTTAATCAATTAATCGCCGTTTTCTTGATCCAGCTGATCCAAAATCGAATAAAGTAATTCTAACAACACATTCTTAACGCTTTCCTTATCAGTAGCCGTGCAGGGTAGAATTTTTACATCCTGTCTAATTCGGAGAATGATTCGCAGATCTTCAGGTTCCCAAGCATCTTCCATATCTTGTTTGTTAGCAGCTACTACGAATGGCGTTGACGCGTAGCTCTCGAATGTTTCTAGGATGCGTTTTGCTTCGCGGAATGTTTCTGGTTTTGTGCTGTCTACCATGACCACAAAGCCCAACATGCCCTGAGATAAAATATCCCACATGAAGTCGAAACGACGCTGTCCTGGGGTACCAAATAAGTAAAGAACTAGATCATCACCAACGGTAATACGGCCGAAATCCATTGCCACCGTGGTACTTTCTTTTACCTGCTCAGCAGCACTGGAAATTCTCCGCTCAGTTGAGACAACATCGATTTCACTAACAGATCCAATGAACTGGGTTTTTCCGGCTGAAAACGGGCCAGTAATTACCATTTTGACAGCTTGCATAGTGTTACTACCTTCTTTTTTAAGCAATGGCTTTGAGAATTATTTGTTTTGGCTCCAAGAATATGGCTGCTAGGTGTTGCGCGATTTATTTGCACAACAAAATTCAACCTACAAACCTCGGATACGGTCAATGAGACGAACAACCACCGAGCGTTTAACGGCGGGTGAGGGTTCAGCAGTTCTTTGCTGCCGCGAACCTGTGTCTCTCTTTTCTGGAGCAGGTTTGGGACGGTTGACAAATTCAACGAGTCCGGCTTGTAACATGCCGTACACAATGCGGCGAATTTCAAAATCACTTAGGTTATTTGCTTTGGCAATTTGGCGAATGGAATTACGAGGGTTAACAAAAGAGACCACACGCCACTCTTCTACCGTAAGATTAATGTTGCGCAACCGAGCATCGGGCCGGTCTGTAAAACGAAGGGCTACATCCAGGTCTGGCAGCTCGTCTTGCAGGATTTCCCACTCTTTCAAACGTCGGCTGCCTTCCATAATCACGCTTTCTAGATCGATAGGAATGGTGATGTAGCCACTGTTTGGCAGCTTATTGGCGTCAAACCGGAAAAAGCCCTCGCCCCAGGTAAATAGTTTGTACACCGTGTCTAAAACATTTTGGCGCACGCTTTGAATAATGTCGTTTTGCGTTACCCGGCGCGCCGTGACCAGCAAATGACCAATCTCTTTATCGCTCTTGCCTTCGGCGTGTGACTGAATTACCTGAGCTTGTTCTGAAGAAAGCTTGCCGCTGTTCTGCAGAATTTGTGCCAGGTGATTACCATTTTCATTCCCCATATAGGCATAGATCAACTTGCCTTCTCGAAAAGACATCTGAGCCGATTCATCATCTGTCTGGATGGAAAGGGTACCTGTTTTTCTAGCCAGGTTAATGAGGTTTAATAGCTGTGTTGTTGAAAAATCACGCAGGTTGCCTTTAAGGGCCATAGTTGTTTTTCCTGCCTGGGTTTGGTAGCGGACTTTTTGCCAAAAGTGCTAATTTTCAAGATTTTAATTTGCCTTTACTGTTCAAATCACAACAAATCAAGTTTTTTCATTTTGTACAGTTTTCTATGATTTGCTTAACAATACATCTGATCTTAAAAGAGTTTATAGAAAATATTGCATTGTTTTCACCTAAGGCATTGACCTGAGCATTATACATGGTGCAAATTATGGAGTCAAACCTACTTATGTCACATCGTTTGCGAGCAAATGTTGGTTAAATAGGGGTAAAAAAATCTTTTTCTTGTTTGGGTTTCTCATCGCGTGTACAATTGGCTCGATGTGTGGGGCGGTGGCGAAATGGTAGACGCAGCAGACTTAAAATCTGCCGGACGTCAGTCCGTGTGGGTTCGAATCCCACCCGCCCTACTTAAACCCTTTTTGGCCCTTTATGGGCCTTTTTTTGTTTATTCGGGCTTGATCTATGGTTGGTAAATTGGGCAAGGAAGATCGGCACCTGTGGCGAACTGTATTGCGAACGCTACGGCCGTTTCCCTTCACATCCTCTAAAACCATATTACTTATTGGCGTTTCTGGTGGTGCCGACTCTTTGGCGCTGCTGCATCTGCTGTGGCAGCAGCTAGGCACCGAGCGGCTGGTCGTGGCCCATCTCAACCACAATTTACGACCAGATGCAAACGATGATGCCCACTTTGTTGAACAAACGGCCGTTTCCTGGCAAATTCCTTTTGTGGGCAAAAAATTAAACGTGGCTGACGTGGCCGAATCTGGGCAACTTTCATTAGAAGCGGCGGGGCGGCTGATGCGGTATCGGTTCTTTGCTCGGCAGGCTGAGCAGGTGGGGGCAACGGCCGTTGTCGTAGCCCACCACGCGGATGATCAAGCCGAGACCCTGTTGCTGCATTTGCTGCGAGGGAGCGGTAGCGCTGGGCTGCGGGGAATGCTGCCGGTGAGCCAGATGCCTGAAAGTGAGGGTGTGCCTTTGTTACGGCCGTTTCTCAACGTGACCCGTGCCGAAATTGAGACGTATTGTACCCGCCATGGTCTGGAACCCCGCACAGACGATAGCAACGAAGATGTGCAATTTGCCCGCAACCGCATCCGACATGAACTGCTGCCACTGTTGCAAACGTACAACCCTCAGATTGCAGCGCGCTTGCAGCAGCTGGCTACCATTACCGCCGATGAATATGATGCCCAACTCGCACAGTTTAATCAGGTTTGGCCGGAGATTATCATGGGTGCAGGTGATGAATGGCTGGTCGCGGATAGGCAAAAAGTGGTGGAGCTACCAGTGGCCTGGCAGCGGTTGGCGCTGCGACGGGTGGTGGAACGGTTACGGCCGTTTCACACAGAGGTTAGCTTCCAAACCATTGAACAGGCGCGTACCCTTATCTTTGATAACCAATCTGGCACGGAAGCAACGTTGCCGGGTGGCCTCCTCATGCAGGTTGAGGCGACAGAAATTCTTTTTGGTACTGTAGCGGCGAGACAATCGGCAAGCGTGCCCCAATTGAACGAGGAACGGCCTGTGTTGCTGCCTGTGCCGGGTAAGCTGAATTTGGGCCATGGTTGGCAGATTGTTGCCGAAACTCAGTCAGATGTGGCTCTGGATGCCATACGGCACAATGATGATCCGTGGCTGGCATTTGTGGCTTTGGCGGAGGGTGACGCTTTGTGGATACGGCCGTCTTTGCCGGAGGAACGTTTTCAGCCGTTGGGGATGGCTGGGCATAGCCAGGCGATTCAGGATTTGTTGAGTGACCGCAAGGTGGCGCGGGGCAAACGGCCGTTGTGGCCAATTGTGGCCACGGCTCAGTACCCCGTCTGGATTGTGGGCCAGCATTTGGATGAGCGGGTGCGGGTGACAGAAAAAAGCCGCCACGTTGTGAGGTTGCACTGCCAACCAAACGTGGCGGAGTGATGTTAATCAGATTTCCTGGAAACGTCTGGGATGTGGACGGCCGTATTGGCAGTTTCCGGAAAACTGGTAAATTGCAATGAATTATGCGACAGTTTCTTCCTCTTGCTTTGGTCCTTCGAACGCATCCTCTTTAGCTCGAATAAGCAAAACTGGCACATCTGCATAGCGCAGCATTTTATCCGCGACGCTGCCAAAGACCCAGCGGCTCAGACCGCCACGCCCATGCGTACTCATCACAATCGCATCTACTTTTAGATGGGTGGCTACTCGAAGCAGCGCATCAGCTACATTCTCGCCTTCCGTTACCTGAGTGTTTACCACATATCCTTGCTGCTGTAATGAATCTTGATGGGCTTTTAGATATGCATGGGCGTCTTGCTCAGATTGATTACGCATTTCGGTGAGCAATTGCGCATAGACACTGCCGTTGGCAGCGGTCATGATGAGATGGGGGGGCTGGATGACCCAGACCAGGCTGATTTCGCTGTTGAACTTGCTGGCCAATTCCAGGGCAGGGGGGAGCGCTGCTTCGGCCAGATGTGAACCGTCTAAGGGAACGAGTAAATGGTTAAACATGTTTGGCCTCCAACTTTATTGCTTAAAAACTGTTATGTAATTCACAAAAAGTATTTTGACTAAAAACAAATCAGAATTTGTGAATTACTTGAGTGAAAGCGTAGAAATGGTTGCTTGCTAGTTCAAAGAACTTTTGCGCTTTCACTTAATTCCAGCAGATGGCTGGTAATGCTGGCTTTCCTAATATTTTCCATTATGCCAAAAGGATACGGCCGTTTGCCAGTGACAAAGCCAGCATCTAGTGGCGATAAATGTCATTCTAGCGCTATTTGGCTGCTTGGCGCTACCTAAGAGTTGGGTAAACGGTGGGTTGTGGTGCTTGGCTGGGCATTGTCCTTCGTTATACTATGCGCCGCTGTAGGAGAGAAGAGCTTCAAAAATAAATGATGGGTAATTATAAGAAATATTTTGTGGGTGTGGTTGTTTTGTTGGGATTAGGCATCTTTGCTTTTCCAGCCTTGCTGCGCGCTATTCCACCCCGCTATGCAGCCCGCTGGTTGCCGGAGCCGCTGTTGGCCATTGCTTCGCCAAAACAGGAAGTCGCTATTTTGCCAACCATTGCTCAGCCATTAGACATCAACAGTTTGCTTGAGGAGCCAACGGCTTTGGCGGCACCTGTTGTTGAGGTGATTCAGCCTACGGCTGCGCTCACGACGCCTGAGGCCAACGCAACCCCGGTGCCTACGGCCGTTCCGCCCACTGCCACGCCATCTCCGATGCCCACGGCAACGGCCGTTCCCATCCCCGCAGCAGCACGTTTAGAAGGGATTCAGCATCAATTTCAGACGTGGAATAATTGTGGTCCGGCTACATTGGCTATGACACTCAGCTACTTTGACTTGTTCTTAACCCAGAGCGATACGGCTGCTGTGCTAAAGCCCAATCCAGAAGATCGTAACGTGAGTCCGCATGAGATGGCCGGGTATGTCAATGAGCAAACGTCGTATTTGGCGATTAACCGGGTGAACGGCCGTGTCGATATGCTCAAACAATTTGTCGCCAATGGCATCCCTGTTATTGTGGAAATTGGCATTGATCCACCCGGTGAGTTTCGCTGGCTGGGTTGGTATGGGCACTACCTGTTGGTGGTGGCCTACGATGATGCGAACGAACAATTTTTTGTATATGATTCCTGGTTTGGCACGAGTGATGTGCCGCTGGAGAATGCGGATAGAAACGGCCGTAACCTGACTTATGCTGAGGTGGAAGAATATTGGCCTCAATTTAATCGCAGCTATATTGTCGTTTACCAGCCGGAGCAGGCAGACACCGTGGCCCAAATTGTCGGCGAAGATATGGATGATGACATCATGTGGCAAAGCTCCCTGGTGCAAGCTCAGGCAGAGGCCGCTGCCGATCCAGAGAATGCGTTTTACTGGTTTAATCTAGGCACCAGCTATAACGCCAACGGCGAATATGAGCGGGCCAGCATCGCCTTTGATCAGGCGCGGGCCATTGGCCTGCCCT